>CALXIQ010000007.1 GCA_944388405.1 uncultured Ruminococcus sp.
CTTTTCCAGCGCCTTGCCTCTATGAGATACCGAATTTTTAAACTCGGCGTCCACTTGAGCAAAGCTTTTATCGCCGTACATAAAAATCGGGTCGTAGCCAAAGCCGTTTTCACCCAGTGGGGCAAAACCTATTTTACCCTCGCACCGCCCCTCAACAGAGATTTCACTGCCGTCGGGTCTGATAAAATGTATAGCGCAGATAAATCTTGCGCCTCTGTTTTCCTCATCGACGCCTTTAAGCTTTTCAAGTATAAGGTCGCATCTTTCCTTATCGGATGAAAGGCCGCCGTATCTTGCGGAATAAACTCCCGGTTCGCCGCCCAGAGCGTCTACAGCCAGACCGCTGTCGTCTGCAAGTACTGCGCACTTTTTCAAATCGTAAATAGCCCGTGCCTTTATGGCTGCGTTTTCAGCAAAGGTTTTTCCCGTTTCTTCAGCTTCTATATTTACTCCTGCTTCACTCTGGGAAATCACATCGTAGCCCAGCGGCTCAAGCAGCTCTTTGTATTCACGTATTTTTCCTTTGTTGTTGCTGGCAATAATCAGCTTCATTTTTATGTCCTTTCAACTTAACCTAAGAAATCAAAATTCTCATCACACCAACATTTAACCCAAAACCTGCTCGCAAAGCTTGCGGTTTTTAAACGTTTGCTATTCAAACAGCGCGTTTACAAAATCCTTTGCTGAAAACGGCTGAATATCGTCTATCTTCTCACCTACCGTAACCAGCTTTACTGGAACCTTCAAATCATCGGCGATGCTGATTATTATACCGCCCTTAGCGGTTCCGTCAAGCTTGGTGAGAATTATTCCCGTTATATCGGCGACCTCGTTAAACTGCTTCGCCTGATTTACCGCATTCTGACCTGTGGTTGCGTCCAGCGCCAGCAGCACTTCAAGAGCGCAGCCCTCCGCCTGCTGATGAACAATCCTTGAAATCTTGCGAAGTTCGTCCATAAGATTTTTCTTGTTGTGAAGCCGTCCCGCCGTATCGCAGATAACAACATCGGTTTTTCTCGCCTTTGCCGCCGTCAGAGCGTCAAACACAACTGCCGCAGGGTCAGAGCCTTCGTTGTGCTTAATTATGTCAACTCCCGCTCTCTGAGTCCACACCTCCAGCTGGTCGATTGCCGCCGCTCTGAAGGTATCCGCCGCCGCAACAAGCACCTTCTTGCCTTCGTTTTTAAGCTGATAGGCAAGCTTTCCTATGGTGGTGGTTTTTCCTACGCCGTTTACTCCTATAACAAGTATCACCGACGGAACGGTGGACAAATCAAGGGGCTTATCCTCGCCAAGCATTTCGGCAATAACCTCTTTAAGCATATCCATTATCATAGACGGCTCTTTTACGCCCTCACTTTTCACACGCTCCCTCAGCTCGTCGCATATCTTCATGGAGGTCGTAACGCCTATATCGCACATAATAAGGGTTTCCTCAAGCTCCTCAAACAAATCCTCGTCTATTTTTGTAAAGGAATTGAGAAGACTTTCAATCTTACTCATCATCGAGTCCTTGGTTTTTTTCAGTCCCGCTTTAAGCCTTTCAAAAAATCCCATAAAATCTCTCCTAACTACTGAAGCTTCATATTTTCGGTATCAGCCATGCTCATTTTCAACAGCTTTGATATTCCGTCCTCCTGCATGGTAACTCCGTAAAGCACATCGGCTTCTTCCATTGTTCCGCGGCGGTGTGTGATGGTAATAAACTGCGTGGTATCGGTAAACCTGTGAAGATACTGTGCAAATTTCGTTACGTTTACGTCGTCCAGCGCCGCTTCTATTTCATCAAGCAAACAGAATGGCGATGGGCTTATTTTCAGTATTGAAAAATAAATGCATATGGCAACAAAAGCCTGCTCTCCGCCGGAAAGCAGCGACAAATTCTTGATAAGCTTGCCGGGAGGCTCAACCTTTATGTCGATGCCGCACTCCAGCACATTTTCACTGTCGGTAAGGGAAAGCTCTCCCAAGCCGCCGCCGAACAATTCGGTGAAAATCTCCTTGAAGTTGCGGTTAATCTTTTCAAAGGTTTCGGTAAACATCGACTTCATGTTTTCCGTCAGACTGTAAATAAGCTCCTCCAGCTCTAGCTTGGAGGTGTTTACGTCGTCAAGCTGACCCTTCATAAACTCATACCGCTGCGAAACCTCGGCGTATTCCTCAATTGCTCCAAGATTTACGCTTCCGAGATTTTTGATTTTGTTTCTCAGCTCGGAAAGTCTTTTGCCCGCTTCAAAAACGTCGTCAAGCTTTTGAGCACGCTCCTCCGCTTCGGTTCGGGTAAGCTCATATTCATCCCACAGCCGGGAAACAAGCTTGTCAAAATCGGTAGTGCAGGAAGCCTTTCGCTCGGAAACACGGTTTATCTCGTTTGACAGGGTTTCCTTTTCCTCCGTCTTTAGCTTCTGCTCGCTTCTCAGCTTGTTTGCTTTTAAGTCGTATTCGCTATGCTCTCGCTGCGCCTTTTCTATGCTGAAATTAATTCTTGCAATAACCTCTCCCGAGCCATCAATTGCCTTGTTAATTTCTACTATCTCCGCCCGCTTTTCCTCAATGGATTGCTTGTTCTCCAGAATTTTTTCTTTCAGCCTGCCGCTGTCGTCGCTGTTAGTTTCAAGACTGGTTTTAAGCCTTTCTATTGACAGCCTGCAAGCTTCCTCGTCCTTGGAAAGCTCCACCGACTTCATTTTCTGCTGTGACAGCCGTGACATAAGCTGCTCCCTCTGAGATTTAAGCTCGTCTATCCGGTTCTGGGAATTAGCCAGCTTTTCCTCGCTGTCGAAAATCTGCTTATCGGCGTCGGAAAGCAGGGAATTTGTTTCATCAATTTCCTGCTGTGTGGCTATAAGCTTATCCTTCAAGGATTCCATGCTTTGTTTTACGCTTTCAAGCTTTTCAGCATACTGCTCCGAGTATTCCCTCACCCGTTTAATTTCCATATCAAGGCGAAGCTCGTCCTTTGAAAGACTGTCAAGCTGTTCCTTTACACCATCTATATCTGCACCCAACTTTGCAGCCTCCTGAGAAAGCTTTTCCCTCTCATTTTTCAGCCTGTCGTTTTCCGACTGCGCCTTATCACGCTGACGATCTAAAGCGTCAATTTCGTTTTTACGGGTAAGTATTCCGGTGTTTTTAGAAACGCTTCCTCCCGTAAATGAGCCGCCGGAGTTTATAACCTGCCCGTCCAGGGTAACAATGCGGAATCTGTAGCCGTATTTCTTTGCTATAACCGTCGCCAGGTCGATGTTTTCCGCTACGCACACCCTGCCCAGCAGGCTGTTTATAACTCCCTCGTATCGCTTATCAAACTGTGCCAGGTCACAGGCGAGGGCTACAAAGCCTTCCTCATTTTCAGGTACATCCGAAAGCCGCTGACCCTTAACCGACGTCAGCGGCAGAAAGGTAGCCCTGCCGGCTTTTGACTCTTTAAGCAGCCTTATTCCACGTTTTGCAGCATCCTCGTTTTCAACGATTATATTTTGCAAAGCGCCCCCAAGAGCGGTTTCAATCGCCACGGAATATTCGGGTCTGACGCTTATAAGCTGCGCCACTGAACCGCAAACGCCCGAAACACGTCCCTGCTTTGACGCCTGAAGAATATGCTTTACGCTGTAAGCAAAGCCTTCCATGGAATTTTCAAGGTCGCGAAGCAGTCCAAGTTTTTGTACTATTCCTTTGAGAGCCACATCGTTTTGCAGAAATTTATCCTCAGCGGCTTTAAGCTTTTCCTTTCTGTTTTCAAAAAGCTTTGAAAGGCCTGCCAGCTTGTTTTGGTTCTCATTTTTTAAGTCGGCGGTCTTATTTTTTGACTTCGTTAAATTATCAAGTTCCGATGCGGTGAATTTCGCCTTGGTTTGAGTATCTTTCATTTCATCGGCGGCGGCGCTTATTCCCTCCTGAATTTCCGAAAGATTGTTTTTAGCGTTTTCAAGCTTAAAGCTAAGCTCCGATTTTTTCAGGTACAGCAGATTAAGACCGCTGTTTGAATCGGCAAACTCCCGGTCAAATTCTTCCGATTGCAACTGCAAACCCGCCAGCTTTTCCTCGTCGGCTTTGATTTCAAGGTCAAGCTTTTCTTTCCTCTCAGCAGCATCTTTTAAATCATTTTCACGTTTTTTTAACTCGGTTTCAAGAAAATATTCCGAGCTTCTTGACTGCTCGGTCTGCTCCTCCAGCTGCTTTACAGACTCGCTCAGATGTTCTATATCATTTTCAAGCACTGCGATTTTTGCGCCTGCCTGAGAATTATCAAGCTCCGTCTGATGTATCTTATCCCTAAGCTGGTCCACCTCTGCGGATTTTTCCGCACTCATGGCAAAGGCGTCCTCTATGCTGTCCTCCAGAACGTCAAGCTCCTCCGTAATTGTATTATACTGAACGTCAAGGGATTCAAGCTTGTCGTTATAACCCTTTTCCGAATCGGCAAGCTCCTTTAATTTGTGAACCCACACCGAAATTTCAAGACTACGTTTTTCGTCGTCCAGCTCACGGAACTTCTTTGCCTTTTCGCACTGCTTTTCCAGCGGACCGATTCTGTCTTCAAGCTCGGTCATTATGTCGTTAAGACGGGCTATATTATCCTCGGCAGCAGAAAGCTTCCGCTCCGCTTCTTCCTTTTTGTATCTGAATTTTGAGATTCCCGCCGCTTCTTCGAAAATTTCACGCCGCTCAGTAGACTTGCTGCTGACGATGTCGGCGATTTTTCCCTGACCTATTATGGAGTACCCGTCTCTGCCAAGACCGGTATCCATAAAAAGCTCCACAATGTCCTTGAGCCTTGAAGGTGCGCCGTTTATCATGTATTCGCTGTCGCCGTTTCTGTACAATTTTCTGGACACTGAAACAATGTCGGTATCAACCTCCAGCGCCCTGTCCTCGTTGTCGATAGTGAGAGTTACCTGTGCAAAGCCGGCTCTGGGACGTGATTTTGAGCCGTTGAAAATAACGTCCTCCATTCGCCCTCCTCTGAGGGTCTTTGAGGACTGCTCTCCCATTACCCATCTCATTGCGTCGCCGATGTTGGATTTTCCCGAGCCGTTAGGACCCACAACGGCAGAAATGCCCTTATCAAATTCAAGCTTTACCTTGTCGGGAAAGGACTTGAAGCCGTGAAGCTCAAGGGATTTAAGGTACATTTTCTCACCGCCGTTCTATAAGTTTAACGCTTTCTGTCTGCATAGCGTCGGGCACAATTTTAAGCTGTGTGCCCTTTTGTCTGAAATATTCGATATTGCATTTTTTGTGTCCCTGCGCCTTGCTGAGATTTCTTGCCGGAACGGAAATCTCTCCGTAGCGGCAGCCATCGCCCAGCAAAGCCGCTATTTTTTTCTGATATATCCGCCCCTCGCACAGTTCACGGAATGCAGGGTGATAAAATCCCCCCAGCGCCTGACCTTCCACAACTTCCGATGCGTGAAGCCCAAGCTTTATTACCTTTATGCCACGCCGTTTGGCGTCCTCCAGAAAATCTGCGCACAAATTCACTGCCGAATCAAACTCAAAAGGCTTGTACTCGCTGCTTTTATAAAGCTGACCCAGTTTAGTTCCTTCAAGAATAACGACCGGATATATCCTTACGGTATCCGGTCCCAGCGCCGCAATTTCATTCCAAGTTTTTATTTCATCCTCAATTGTACTTTTATAAAGCCCCACCATCATCTGAAGCCCAAGCTCAAATCCCCTGCTTTTTATAAGCGACGAAGCCGCAGCCACATCCTGTGAGGTGTGCCCTCTCTCGTTAGCTTGCAGCACATGATTGCACATCGACTGCGCCCCCAGCTCTATCGCCGTAACGCCGAAGCTTTGCAAAGTATCAAGTATATTTTCATCAATGCAGTCGGGTCTGGTGGAGATGCGTATTCCTTTGAATTTTTCGCCGCCCACAAAAGGTTTTGCGGCGTTAAGCAGCTCCAGCATATAATCTTTGTCTATCGCTGTAAAGCTTCCGCCGAAAAATGCGATTTCTGTATTTCCAGGGTCGCCCACCTCGCTTAAAGCCTGAGCGCATATTCTGCCTACATCAGCCCCTCTTGGTATGTCCTGCCTACCTGAAATCGTCCGCTGATTGCAAAATGCGCACATATGGGGACAACCCACATGAGGAATAAATATGGAAATATTGCTGTGGGACATTACACATCTATCCCCATAAGCGCCAACGCCTCTTTTGCGGCAGCCTGTTCCGCAGTTTTTTTGGAACGTCCCGTACCCTCTCCTATCACGTTGTTGTTAAGCAGCACCTGAACGGTAAACTTTTTATCATGATCAGGCCCCGATTCCGATTTAAGAAAATACTCTATCTTTTCCTCGGGATTTTTCTGGATTATCTCCTGAAGGCTCGTCTTATAATCGTGGAATGACGAAGAGCCTTTAGGTGTAATATCCTTTGGAATAAAGGAAAGTATATAGGGAGCAACGGCTTCCATTCCGCCGTCAAGATAAATAGCGGCGATAACCGCTTCAAATGCGTCGGAAATAATGGAAGGACGCTCTCTTCCGCCAGTCATCTCTTCTCCCTTTCCGAGAAAAATATGACTTCCCAGATCAATCTTCTTTGCAAACTCAAACAGCGAGCTTTCGCACACCAGCGAAGCTCTCAGCTTGGTAAGCTCCCCCTCGGGGATATGGGTAAAATGCTTGAAAATATAATCCGACACTACGATAGACAGCACCGAATCGCCCAAAAACTCCAGTCTTTCATTGCTGTTGCGTGATTTCTTATTTTCATTTGCAAAGGACGAATGTGAAAGCGCCTCGTACAGCAGCTTTTCGTTTTTGAATTTGTAGCCTATCTTTTGCTGAAGCGTTTCAAGGCTTTGCTGTTCGCTCATAGACATAAAATCGTCCTCCCTTCTTTTGTTTTCAATTTACTGCTGCGGCGTGTTTTTCATGATTTCTATCGCCGCCGTAATTTCATCTATTACCTTTTTCTCGGTAAACTGCTTTGCCTGTCTTATGGCATTGTAAAACGCCTTTGCATTTGACGAGCCATGAGCCTTTATTACCGGCTTGGAGGTCCCCAGCAACGGAGCTCCGCCGTATTCCGAGTAGTCCATTTTCTTTCTGAACTTTTTAATGTTGCCTATTACCATAAGCGCCGCAAGCTTAGATTTAAAATCGCTTGTAAGCAAAGATTTAAGCTCCCTTGAAAAAAATTTGCCCATTCCCTCGTACAGCTTAAGCAACAGGTTTCCGCTGAACCCGTCGGTAACAACTACGTCGCACTCACCTTCAGGTATCTGCCTTGCTTCGATGTTTCCGATAAAATTAACGGGAGCAGACTTAAGCTGCTTGTACGCTTCAAGCTCCAGCTCTCTGCCCTTTGATTCCTCAGAGCCTATGTTTGCAAGCCCTACTGTGGGGGACTCCACCCCGAGAATCGTGTTCATATACGCCGAGCCCATTACTCCGAACTGCACCAGCATTTCGGGACGACAGTCGGAATTTGCACCGCTGTCAAGGAGCATTGTGGGCTCTCCCGCAGTAGGTAGGATAGTCGCAAGGGCGGGACGCTTTATGCCCTTTAATCTTTTTACTATAAAGGTTGCGCCTACCACCAACGCTCCCGTTGAGCCTGCGGAAACAAAAGCGTCGCCCTGCCCGTCGGCAACAAGCTGCATACCAACTGCCATAGAGCAGTCCTTTTTGCTTTTTATAACATTGGTAGGCTCCTCGCATACGTCGATAACGGTATCGGCGTGCTTGATTTTAAGCATAGAAATATCGAGCGCATTGTTCTTGGCGCAGAATTTAATCTTGCCCTCGTCGCCTACCAGAGTAATATCAATTCCAAAATCTCTCTGAGCGTCGATTGCTCCCTTTATTACCTCAAGCGGCGCATTATCGCCGCCAAAAGCATCTAATACTATATTCATACAAATCTACCTTTCCGACTTATTATTGCTTTTATATTAATTGCGGTTGCCGATAACAATCCACACGTTTTTATTATAATACACATTTAATAAAAAAGCAATAAAAAACACGGTAAAAATATGATAATAAATCATCCTCATTATTGCCGGGTTACAACTCTGCAATCAGCTTGTCAAGATCCTTAAGCCCTCTCTCGGCTATTTTCTCATACCGAAGCTTTTTGTCCCGTATTTTTTCAGACAACGGGGGTAGTATTCCCATGTTGCAGCCCATAGGCTGGAACTTCTCCACCGACGGGTCGCTGATGTATCTTGAAAGCGCCCCCAGCATTGTGGTTTCGGGCAGCTTTACATATTCCTTTCCGCTAAGCCGCTTTGCCATATTAAGCCCTGCCGCAATACCGCTTGCCGCCGACTCAATATAGCCCTCAACTCCCGTAATCTGCCCTGCAAAAAACAGGTTTTCACGGCTTCTCATATTAAACTGACGATTTAACAGCTTTGGTGAATTGATAAATGTGTTTCTGTGCATAACGCCGTATCTTACAAACTCGGCGTTTTCAAGCCCGGGGATAAGTGAAAAAACTCTCTTCTGCTCGCCGAACTTCAGATTTGTCTGAAACCCTACCAGATTGTAAAGAGTACCCCGAGAATTTTCCGCCCTCAGCTGTACCGCCGCATAAGGCCTTCTCCCCGTTCTGGGGTCGGTAAGCCCCACCGGCTTAAGAGGTCCGAAGCGCATTGTGTCCTCGCCCCTTTTTGCCAGCACCTCAATGGGCATACAGCCCTCGTACACCTTGAAATCGTCTTTGGCAAAATGCTCTTTGTCAAAATCGTGAAGCGGTGCAGATTCGGCGTTTATAAGCTCGCTGTAAAATCGCAGATACTCATCCTTATCCATAGGACAGTTGACATAATCAGCCTCGCCCCTGTCGTATCTTGAAGCAAAGAACACCTTACCCTTGTCAAGGCTTTCAAAAGTTACAATTGGTGCAGCGGCATCGTGGAAATACAGGTAATCTCCGCAAAGCTGCCGGATGCTTTCGGCAAGAGGGTCAGAGGTGAGAGGCCCTGTGGCAACAATAACATCGCCATCTGGTATTTGGGTAACCTCCTCACCGATTACCTTTATCAAGGGACAACCCTTGATTTTTTCGGTAACTGCATCTGAAAACTTCTCCCTGTCCACCGCCAGAGCGCCACCGGCGGAAACACGGGTTTTCTCGGCGCACTCCACAACCAGTGAGCCTAAACGCCGCATTTCCTCCTTTAGCATTCCCGCTGCCGACCCTATTCTTTCGGCTTTAAGGGAATTTGAACACACAAGCTCCGCAAAGCCTGCATATTTGTGAGCGGGAGAAAACTTTGCCGGCTTCATTTCATAAAGCTCTACCTCAATACCAGCCTTTGCCAGCTGCCACGCCGCCTCACAGCCTGCCAGCCCTGCGCCTATAACCTTAACCGCCATTGCTTAAATCCCTTTCATAGCCGCAGCCCTCTTTATGACATATCAGCTTTCCGTTTTTGCCGCCCTTCTGGAAGAGAGTTGAGCCGCAGTTTGGACACTTCTCCTCGGTGGGCAGATCCCAGGTCATAAAGCTGCAGTTGGGATTGTCCTCGCAGCCGTAATATTTCTTGCCCTTCTTGGACTTTTTAAGCAACACCTTTTTACCGCAGAAAGGACATACTCCACCCGTTTCCTGAACAATCTTCTTGGTGTTTGTGCACTCCGGGAATCCCGAGCAAGCCATAAATTTTCCGTACCTGCCTATCTTAATTACCATAGGCTTGCCGCAAATCTCGCAAACCTGGTCAGTCTGCTCGTCGGGAACCTTCATGCGCTTACCGTCCATGGCGGTTTCGGCCTCCTTAAGCTCCTCGTCAAAATCATCGTAAAATTCCTCAAGGGTTTTAACCCAGCTTTTTTTGCCGCTTTCAACCTCGTCAAGGCTGTTTTCCATATTCGCCGTAAACTTAACGTCTACTATCTTTCCGAAATGCTCCTTCATAAGCTCGTTTGTAACCTCACCCAAAGAGGTAGGCTTAAGTTGCTTTCCTTCACGCTCGACATAATTTCTTGCCAGAATGGTTGTTATTGTAGGAACGTATGTTGAGGGACGTCCTATTCCGGTTTCCTCAAACGCCTTTATCAGAGTAGCTTCGGTGTATCTCGGAGGCGGCTGGGTAAAGTGCTGATTTCCCTCCAGTGACTTTACTTTGAGGATATCCCCTTTGTTTATGGGAGGCAGAACGTTTTTCTTTTCCCCGTCGTCGTCCTTCGACTCCTCGTAAAGCACGGTAAATCCATCAAACTTTACCGAATATCCCGTCGCCTTAAAACCGCAACCGTTGGCGTCAATATCCACCGAAACGGTGTCCATCAGGCAGTTTGACATCTGGCTGGCAATAAACCTTTCCCAGATAAGCTTGTAAAGCTTATACTGGTCGCTGGTAACCCCGCTTTCCTTTACCATATCGGGAGTCAAGTCAGCGTGAGTGGGTCTTATAGCTTCGTGGGCGTCCTGTGCGTTGCTTTTTGACTTGTATTTTTTCGGAGTTTCGGGAATATACTTTTCCCCGTACTTTTCCTTGATAAATTCATATGCCGCCGCTCTCGCCTCGTCGGAAATTCTCAGGCTGTCGGTACGCATATAGGTGATAAGACCTGTTGCGCCCAGACCTTTTATTTCTACGCCCTCGTAAAGCTCCTGAGCGGTTTTCATGGTTCTTCTTGCCTGGAAGGAAAGTCGTCTTGACGCTTCCTGCTGAAGGGTTGAGGTGGTAAACGGCGCCGCAGGGGACTTTCTGTGGACGCTTTTTTTCACATTGCTCACCACAAACTCAGCATTTTCAAGGCGGGCAAGTATTTCATCGGTCTGCTCTTTTGTGTTAAGCTCCGGCTTTTTGCCGTCAACGGTGGCAAGCTTTGCCCCGAACGCCTTACGGCTTGAAGCGGCAAGCAGCTTTGCATCTACAGACCAGTATTCCTGTGAAACAAAGGAGCGGATTTCCTCCTCACGGTCGCAGATCATTCTCACTGCCACCGACTGAACTCTTCCTGCCGAAAGTCCTCGTCTTATCTTTCTCCACAAAAACGGAGAAAGCTTATATCCCACGATTCTGTCAAGAATACGCCTTGCCTGCTGAGCGTTAACAAGATTTAGGTCTATGGTTCTGGGATGGCTCATTCCGGCTTTTATACCCGTTTCGGTAAGCTCGTTAAAGGTAACCCGGTTTTTATCGTTCAGGTCAAGACCGAGTATCTGGGCAAGATGCCATGAAATAGCTTCTCCCTCACGGTCGGGGTCGCTTGCAAGATATACGTTATCGCTTTTCTTGGCGAGCTTTTTTATATCCTTTATTACCCCTTCCTTGTCCTTGATATTCACATACTGGGGTTCAAAATCATGCTCTATATCAACGCCCAGCTTTGACTTGGGCAGATCCCTTATATGCCCCTTTGAAGCGACAACCTCGTAATCATCGCTTAAATATCTTTTTATTGTTTTGATTTTCGTGGGCGACTCAACAATTATAAGCTTAGACAAATAAATTTCTCCATTCTTTCACGGTATAAAGCCGTGGATTTTCAATACCTCACCAAGTATGGTGGAGGTTATTTTATTATACAAAACCGGCGTTACTCTCACACAACGCCGAACATTTTTCCCGGCAGCGATTTGACATATCCCTCAAGCTCAAGCACCGTCAACTCGGACAGCACCTTTGATATATCCTCCCCCAGCAGCTCGGCAATGCCGTCCGCAAGCATAGGCTTGCTTTGTATTATACGGCAGATATCCGCCTTAATCCCGGTAAGGGTGGAATAATCCTTTTTCACCCCGTCGGCTTCCTCACGGACAGCTGATTTCCCTGAGCCGGCAACACGCTTTTTTCTCGCCTTAGGCTTTACGGTTACAGCGTCCGGACTTCTGAACACGGCTGAATCTTCAAGGGTTTCGTATTTTCCTCCGATAATGTCAAAAGAAAAATCCTCAATCCTTGAAGCGCAGACGTAATACACAAAATCCTCCCCGCCGAATATAGGCTTGCAGCCCCTTCTCAGCAGATCACGCTGCCCGAAATACCTCTTGTCGGTTATGTCGTGAGGCGGAACGGTAAAAATCTGCTTTCCCTGTGAAACGGCGTGATGAACGTTATCAAGACCTCTGCTGTTTTCTGAGCACTCTATAAAAACCAATGCGTCAGAAAGTCCCACAAGTATACGGTTGCGGTTGGAAAAGCTGACGGGCGGGCTGTTCATATACGAACAGGTTTCGCTTAAAATCACTCCCCTTTGACAGATACGCTCTTTAAGCTCACCGCTTCCCTTGGGATAATCGGCGTCGATATCTCTTCCGCACACACCGCAGACAAATGCGTTCGATTCCAGCGCAGCTTCGGCAGCAAGCTGATCTATCCCCTCGGCAAGTCCCGTGATTATGGAACAGCCACGGGCGCACAGGTCGCTGCAGATTACTTTCACAGCAGTTTTTGAATATTCGGAAGGATTTCTCGAACCTGCCACCGCCGCAGCCGGATTATTGTTCAAAAAGTCAGGATTCCCTTTGCAAAACAGCACCGCAGGCGGCGCTGCAATTTTTTTGAGCTGCTGCGGATAACCCTCACTTTCATAACAATAAACGGCTATATTATCCTTTTCGCATTTTTTGATTATCTCATCCGCTTTTTGGAGAGAGAAGCCTTTTATCCGTTTGATTTCCCCGTTGGTAAGCCGCTCACATTCGTTTGAGGTAAGAGCGTATGCAAACTCCTTTACCGTATCATATTTATCTCCAAGCTGCCATAATCTCGGGCTTGCCGCTCCGAACACCACGGTCAGCCACAGCCAGTAAGCGCGCTTATCCATAAAAACTCCCCCGTATGTTCAAAATATGTCTTTACAACTCCTTCAAATACCCTCGGACAAATGCGACGTTATGACATCCTCGACTTTCCCTTGTCGGTCATCTCCCAGAGGATTATTCCCGCCGCCATAGCCGCATTGAGGGAGTTGGCATTTCCGCTCATTCGTATGGTGATTTTCTCTCTGCACAAGCTGACGTGCTCTTTGGGAATGCCGCTGCCTTCGTTGCCGATTACCACAGCGCACCCTCCCGAATAATCAGCGCTTTCCACCGAAACCGCATCGCTGTCAACTACCGCCGCCATAGTCTTTACTCCAATCCTGTCAAAAGCAGTGCACAGCTTTTCAAAGTCGTTGCACACAAGTATGTTCAGCCTGAAAAGACTTCCCATAGTCGCCCTGACTGTCTTGGGATTGTAAAGGTCACAGCAGTTGTTTGAAAGAATTACCCCGTCCGCTCCCACCGCATCGGCGGTACGTAGGATTGTTCCCACATTCCCCGGGTCCTGAACGTTATCAAGCACCAGGTATCTTCCATCAGATTTTATGCTGCTCTCTTTGAATATATTATCCGGCATTTTCGCAATTATAAATATTCCCTGAGTTTCCTTGGTATCGCATATCTTCCCTGCCAGAGCCTCGTCAAGGGTGTGAAATTTTCCCTCAAAGCAATCCGAAAACAGCTGAGGGTCTATGTAATCTCCATACTTTTCAAGGGCGGAGGGAGCGGCAAATGCGGCGTATATATCAAGCCTGCCTTTTTTATATTCGGTTACGGCGTCGGCGCAGAGTCTTGCCCCTTCGATAACGAACATACCCTCAGCCTGCCTTGCCTTTTTGCTTGACAGCAGCCTGAGATAAAGCTTGATTTTGGGGTTATCTCTGCTTGATATATGCATATTTCGCCCTCCGTTTCCTTGAAAATTCTGCATTTTATATTCACCAACAAATAGCAGCGCAAGTTGCGGTCATATACAACAAAACACGCAGGTCTTTTAAACGTGCGTGTTATGATTGTATTAAAGAGCGGCCTTAGCCTTCTCAACAATTGCGGTAAAACCTGCAGGATCGTTGATTGCAATCTCGGAAAGCATCTTTCTGTTAAGAGTAATGCCTGCCTTGTTTACTCCGTTCATGAATGTGGAGTAGTTCATGCCGTTAAGCTTAGCAGCTGCGGAGATTCTTGTAATCCAGAGCTTTCTGAAATCTCTCTTCTTCTGCTTTCTTCCGATGTATGCATACTGACCGGATTTCATAACGGCCTGCTTAGCCATCTTAAAATGCTTGCTCTTTGCGCCGAAATAGCCCTTTGCAAGCTTCAGAGTTTTATTTCTTCTCTTACGAGTCATCATTGCTCCCTTGATACGAGCCATAGTTATTACCTCCTGAAATTTAGATTAATGTCTTTTCCCTACAACCCGTATTATTTGTAAGGTACGAGCGCCTTGATGTTCTTGATGTTTGAATCGTCCGCATATGCAGCGCCGCGAAGAATTCTCTTGCGCTTGTGAGCCTTCTGGGTCAGTCTATGTCTTTTGTTTGTGTGCTGGAACTTAACCTTTCCGCTGCCTGTTACAGAAAAACGCTTCTTAGCGCCTGAATGTGTTTTGATCTTTGGCATAAAAATTTATCCTCCTTAAATATTTTACTTGTTGTTTTTGGGAGAAACGAACATAACCAAGCTGCGTCCCTCCATTTTAGACGGCTTGTCAACAACGCCAACCTCTGCAACGGCATCCTTGAATTTATTGAGCAGCTCTTCACCAAACTGAGGATGAGCCACGGTTCTCTTTCTGAAACGAACCGACACCTTCAGCTTATCGCCGCCCTGTAAAAACTTCACTGCCTGATTGACCTTTGTGTTGAAGTCATGAGTATCGATTGTTGAAGACATTCTGATTTCCTTTATTTCGATAACCTTCTGATTCTTTTTTGCTTCCTTTTCACGCTTTGACTTTTCAAAGCAGAATTTACCGTAGTCCATAATGCGACATACGGGCGGCGTAGCCTGAGGAGCAATCTTTACAAGGTCAAGATCCTTCTTGAAAGCAATTTCAAGAGCTTCTGTTGCAGATAATATACCCAGCTGGGCACCGTCAACGTCGATTACGCGCAGCTCCTTGTCACGTATTTCTTCGTTGATCTGATGTTCTTTGTTGTTGCTAATGACACAGCACCTCCAAAATAAAATAAAACATAAAAACGGGCACAGAAATAATCCGTACCCGCATAACTGTTACGTAAACGCAAAAATCATGTTGACCTCTTCACTTAACAAACGCTTGAGGTGAGAACGGATCAGGTTCTGCTTTGTTTCTAATATAGTATACACCACTTCTCCGACTTTGTCAAGTGGTTTTTTCAGATTTTTTTATTTTTTCTGCAAAATCGTTATTTCCGCCCTTTTTGCACACTTCCACCCCATCCGATTCCGACATCCGTCGACTGTGAATACAGTTATTTATCTCCTGCATTTCGTTATCAAGCTCCTGTATTGCAACGGCGCAGATTTTAAGGCGGTATCTCAAATCCTCGTCAACCTCGCTGTCGGATTTGTATTTAAGCTTGTGCTCAAGGCTTGCCCAGAAATCCATCGCGATGGTTCTTATCTGTATCTCCACCGGAACAGGAACGCCGCCGGTTGAAAGAAATACGGGTATTTCCACCAGCAGATGCAGGCTCTGATACCCCGAGGACTTAGGATTTTTTATGTAATCCCTCCGTCTTAGCAGAGTTACGTCGTTTTGTTTAAGCAACAGCTCCTCCACTCTATAAATATCGTCGATATAGTTACAGATTACTCTTATTCCGGCGATGTCGGTTATATTGCTCTTTATATTCTCAATAGTAAGCGGAATTTCTTTTAATTTTACCTTAGCAGCTATGCTTTTAAAAGATTTAAGCCTCGACTCGATATGGTGAATCGGGTTGTAAGAAAACTTGGTCTGAAACTCCTCGTCCAGAATTTCAAGCTTGGTGCGTATTTCCTTTATACCCGCTTTGTAAATCTGCATCTGATTCATAAAGCGTCGTATATCTATTTCAAAAGCAGAGTCTGTATACGCTTCAAACTCCTGCGTGTTATAATCAGTAATATTCATATTAATATCCTTATAAATTGATTGTAATGAAGGTCGTCCGCTTGTTTTCTCAAGCTTTATGCTGAATTTCAAAGCATAATACCGCTTAAGCCTGTGAAAACCGTTTTTGATTAATGCTAAAACAGCGGCGCAACGAGCCTCAGCAGCGAATCAAGCAGTGTTGGGAAAAATCCCTTTGACCTCTGCTCTGCCGATACCTCCTCGCTTTTGGCGATAGTTTCAAGGGCATCCTGCTTAAGAGGCATTACGGCAGACGATTTGTAGAAAAACGCCGCACATTCAAAGTGGAGATACAAGCTGCGAAAATCCATGTTTATAGTTCCCACCGCTCCTGCAATATCGTCGCACACACAGCTTTTTGCGTGAATAAAACCGGGGGTGTATTCATAAATTCTCACGCCTGCTTTAAGCAGAGGTCTGTAATATGACCTGGTAAGTCTGTGCACTATCTTTTTGTCGGCAATTTTGGGCGTAACAATTCTTACGTCAACGCCACGCTTTGCCGCAAGGCACAATGCAGCTTTCAGCTCGCCGTCAAGAATAAGATAGGGTGTGAAAATATAAGCATAATTTTCAGCGTTATTAAGCATCTGAATGTACACATTCTCCCCTACATTTTCATCGTCCATAGGAGTATCGCTAAAGGGCTGAACAAATCCGTCGCTTTCAAACGGTCCTTCATGCCACCTATGGGGCTTGTAATCCTCAAAGCATATATCCTCCTGCCTGAAACTGTTCCACATCTCAAGGAACATCAGCGTAAAGCTCCACACCCCTTCGCCTTTCAGCATTATGCCGGTATCCTTCCAGTGACCGTGAGGATGGGTGCGGTTTATATACTCGTCCGCAAGGTTTATTCCTCCCGTAAAGGCGGTGTGACCGTCTATAACAAGAATCTTTCTGTGGTCACGGTTGTTCATAACTGCGGAAATAAACGGCACAAGGGGATTGAACGCCATGCACTTTATCCCAAGCGCCTCCATTTGCTTAACAAAGTCCTTGGGCAGCAGAAAAATCGAGCCGAAGTCGTCATACATAAGCCGCACGTCAACCCCCTGCTTTACCTTCCTCTTTAAAATTTCCAGAATACTTCCCCACATATATCCTTCGTCGATAATAAAATATTCAAGGAATATATAATGCTCCGCCTTTTCAAGCTCTGCAATCATATCCTCAAACATCTCCTCGCCTATGGGGTAGTACTTGGTTTTTGTGTTGACATATACGGGAAAGCCGCTGTATTTGTAAAGATATCCGCTTATTTCTCCCATTCTGAGATTATCAGTTTTAAATTCGCTCATTATTTTCTCATCCTGAGCATACTGAGGAAAATACTCTTTACGGGCTTTATCAAGCTTCTTTCTCATCTTTTTTGACGACTTTTTATTTCCGAAGCACAGATACAGCAGTCCGCCGAACAGGGGCAGAATTGTTATCAGCGCAATCCAGGATATTTTGTAATCTGAATTTTCGTCTCTGCCTATAATTCTTACCGCTACAAGAAGGCTTATCAGCGCAAAAAAGGTTCTTATCCAGTGAGCGTACTCGGCAAGCCTGATAAAAAACACCACAAACCAGCCTGCCTGAATTAAAATCAGCACCGCCGTAATAAAAATTCTGTTAAAAAACGCTTTTATATATCTCATCTTTTTTCATCCTGAATATTATATTTAAATTATACTCTGCCGCAATAACCTGGCGAAACCCCATACCCGCAAGACGGTCAGAATTTTCCGCCTCCTCCGCCGTGTCTTGTTCCGGAAGAACCGCTGTGGGTTCTGCTTCCACCGGAACTGCTTGAGGTCTGTTTTGGCGTCCTGTCCACATTTTTGTACAGAAACACATCTCTGCTTGCTGTCACCTTCATGCTTCCGGGGCGCACGTAATCCTTAGCCCGATTGTTGGGTTTTACCGATTTAAGCTGCGATTTAAGGGCAAAGGTAACGATAAGCGCCGCAACCACGCCTATGCCCATTGAAATAAGTACAATCCTTATTCTGTCCCAGGTAGTTTTATAACGGTTGTTAATATCATAAGGCTCGCCATCCCGAGCTTGCTCCATAAAATCTTCCGAAAGTTCGGCAAACGTAGAAAACGCCTCATAATAATTTCCGTCGCTCAGGTCGGGAACAGTTTCATCGCCGATAACCCCGATGCCGTAGTCGGTGAAAATGTCGATGCCCTCTCCTGTAGTGGAGATATACCAGTCCCTGTCCTCCATACTGAGAAGAAACAGCACGCCGCTTTTATCATCGCCCACGCCGTAGCCGTTATAGTCAAAATAATCATATGCATAAGCCTCGGGAGTTTTTCCGTCAAGAGAATTTGTGGTGACAATTACGGCGTCGCAGTGGTACTCATCTGCAAGCGCGGTAAGCTTATCCTCCAACTCACGCTCCTGAGAATCGGTAAGGAGGTTTGCGTTATCAACAACCTTATCTGCATTTTCAGCCGATGCAGTGAAAGCGCAGACAGCGCAAGCCGCCAACGCCATTATTACAGCAGCAATTTTTTTCATACCCTCTCCCCCTTACATAAGCAAAAGACCGATTACCGAAGCCACAACGGAAACCGCCGCAAAAACTCCAATAAACCAACGTGCGAACGCTCCCTTGTCAAGAGGAAGGTTTCCAACCATTTTGCCTGTCTGACCGTTCATAGCGAATATGTAGTTGTTTTCTTTCCATGATGTGGTCAGTATCCAAACAGGATAAAGAGCATACTTTACACTGTTATCAGAAAGCCGCACGCTTGAGCTGCGGGTAGTTACGGTGTTGTAGCCCTGAACGGTGCTTCTGAAAGCGTCCTCGGTGCTGGTTCTTATCCGCTGATTTGCACGGTCCTTGCTCTGCTCTGCGGTGACATCGTACTTATCCGCTAAAAATCCTGAAAGATATGCCGTCTGAAAATCCACCGCATCCTTGAAATCAAAGGGTTCTATCGACTCCATTAAAGCGTCGTCCATTTTTGACGAACCGTCAACGGGAACACGCTCAAATCCGATGTTTCCCGCCCTTGACACAAGATAATGGGAGGTTTCCCTGTAATTATACCTGCTGTCGCTCCAATGGCGCACTCTTGTCGCATTGTATGACACATCGGCGTCCGCCTGAGCGTCAAACAGCCAGAATGGCACATAAACCCCTTTTATCTCGTCGATGTGGTTTTCATCCTTGAACACCTTGGGCAGTAGCTTTTTGCCGTGAAAATGCTTGCTTAACGCCTCCTTGGCAGCCTTTTTGTCAAGCTTGAAGGGAATTACATAATCAGGTCGCAAATCCCCCGCAAACTGACCCTTCATAATCACGGGATTTCCGCAGAATGGGCAGCTTGTGGCAGCAGTGGTTTCATCGCCTACCACCTCGCCTCCGCAGGATTCGCAGATGTAAACAAACATTCCCTCCTGCTCGCCCTTCTGCCACTGACCTCCTATATCGTCGCCCCACTCCATGCTTTCCGCCTTTTCGGCTTTAAGCTCCTCGTCGTAGGATTTAAGGGTGTCCATATCAAATTCGGTATCGCAGTAGGGACACTTCATCTTCTGAACCGAGGTATTAAACTCTATCGCTCCGCCGCAACAGGGACATTTATATTCCAGCAATGTGGACAAAGGTATCACCCCTTATAACAGTTTATCTTAAATTTTGTTATTTAGCATCGTTATCATCAAAAGGATCGCCGCATTCGGGACAGAATTTCGGAGGATTTTTCGGGTCCTCAGGCTTCCATCCGCACTTGTCGCACTGATAAAGGGGCTCTCCCGCAGGCTTTGGTTTTCCGCATTCCTGACAGAACTTGCCTTTGTTTACCGTGCCACAGGAACATACCCAGCCCTCCTGAGGCTTGGGTTTTCCGCACTCAACGCAGAATTTGCCGGTGTTCTCTGCCCCGCAGGAGCATTTCCAGCTGTCGGCTGGCTTAGGCTCAGGCTTTGGTTTACCGCAACCCATGCAGAATTTCCCCGTGTTGCCCTTCTGACCGCACTCACACTCCCAGCCGTTTGCAGGTGCAGTCTGCTGAGCAGTGGACTGAGCCGCCTGCTGCTGTTGCTGCTGACCCATAGCAAACAGGTTCTGAGCGTTTATTCCGCCAGCCTGCTGAGCCATTCCCATACCCATAAAGCCCATCATTGCGCCGTTAGGATTTTCAGCGGCGGACTTTATAGCTTCAGACTGTGCGCCTACCAGCGTTGCGGCAGCCATGGTGGGGTCACGCATAATGGCAACTCTCTGGGCTTCCTTAATCATTTCCTCGTCTTCTTTTGGTATGCTTATGGAATTAAAGGAAATGTTCACAATCTCCAGACCACGGATTTCGCCCCACTCGTGAGTAAGCTCCTTCTTAAGAGCATCACGTATTTCTATATTCTTTGAAGGAATCTGATTGGGGCGTACCTCAAGCTCTGAAATCTTTGCAAACGCAGGTCCAAGGTAGGTAAGCAGCTCCGATTTAAGGGTATCGGCAAGCTCCGCCTTTTCATATTCCCTCTCCACGTTTCCGCACACGTTGGTGTAGAAAAGCAGAGGATCGGCAAGCTTATAAGTGTAAATTCCGTTGCAGCGCACCGAAATATCAACGTCCAGACCGATTTTGCTGTCTACCACGCGAAACGGAATAGGCGTGGGAGTGCCAAATTTATTGTCGATAATCTCCTTAGTATTAAAGTAGTAAACACGCTGATCCTTTCCCGTATCTCCGCCGTAGGTAAAACGCTTTCCTATCGTCTTAAAGGTATCCTTTATTCCCTGACCCAGTCCGCCGGTAAAGATGCTGGGCTCGGTGGAGGTATCGTAGGTGTATTCACCCGGCTCGGCGCAAACCTCTACCACCTTTCCCTGCTCCACGATTATCATACACTGACCGTCGGCTACAGCGATTCCGCTGCCGTTTGAGATGATGTTATCGCTGGCTTTGGTGTTTGAAGAACGTCCCGACGTCACTTTCTGACCCTTTGTCACCAGCACATCGTTGCTTATTGCCTCACAGTAAAAGAACTCCTTCCACTGGTCGGCAAGCGCGCCGCCTGCGGCGCCTGTTATTGCTTTGATAATACCCATCTTAATTACTCCCTTCAATTAATATTTGTCACGGCATAGACAGCCGTCTGAAAAAATTGCCGTCACATATTTTAATTTGCAGCTTTATTCCGATTTCTTCTTGGCATAAGGATTTCTCTCTGCGGAATAAGGATTCTTGTTTTCCTTTTTTACCTCAGGCTCGTTAGCGGCGTCGGAAGCCCATCCGATAAAAAATGTAAACACAATTATAACAAGCAGCCACAGTCCCAGACACAGCCAGAAAATCCACAGCGGAAGCTCTATTACAAAGTACAGCACCAGCGCTATCGCCGCAGGAATAAGCCAATGAAGATTCAAAAGCATATTCACAAAAAAGCACAGCAGCTTGCCCCCTGAAGATTTAGTCCTTCTCAAAAAGATCACCCCACAAAATAAACCCGAAAACTCAATACTGCATAACCATTCTATGCAAAAATTTTCACACTTACATCATATCATAACCCGGCGAAAAAATCAATAAAACTTTAAATTTTTTTCGTCTATATGCAGTAAAATAATGAATTTTGCATAATTTTATTTATCTCTTTTGTAAAATACATCAATGCCGCAATATACACCGTGACGACTAAAGAGTTAAGCCCGGGCATATCAGACGCAATGCACATAATCCTCTTGCAAATTAATAATAAACATAATATAATTAAACCATAATCTCCATAAAAAGAATTTGTTAAATCAAAGCAGTTGATCTCTGTTTATCACGAACTATAATTATCTGTGCGCCTTGCTAAGGCAGACAACTTGATAAAAATTGCGAAAATATGATTTTTATTTTTAAATCACCCAATGAAACCTTCCTCGCAGACACTTTATATATGAAAGGCGGTGATGAAATGACCTCTGAAATTCTTGAAAGCTACACAGACAAAATATATGCGTACGCACTTAGTAAAACCTTCTCTGCAGATGAAGCAGACGATCTTTCGCAGGAGATTTTGTATCATGCGATTGAAAATCTGCCAAAGCTTAAGGACGAAAACAAATTTGAACCTTGGCTTTGGGGACTGGCGGCAAATTGCGCAAAGTCGTTCAGACGTCATAAGAAAAAAGAACGCACGGTTTATCTGTACGATATTCCCGACATTGATTGGCAGGAACAGCAGCTGGATCAGAGCGATGAGGAGCTTTACAGCTATCTGCGTGAGAAGATCGCAATGCTTTCTAAGATTTATCGCGATATAATTATCCTCTACTATTATGATGGCCTTTCGACAAAGGAAATCTCACAACGTCTTGCTATCCCAGAAGGTACAGTTACATGGCGTCTTTCGGAAGCAAGAAAGAAACTGAAAAAGGAGTGTCGAACTATGAACGAAACAGCATTCAGACCACAGAAAATGTGGATTGATATTTACGGTTCCGGCGAATATAACGGTGAAAGCAAGCCTTTCCCGTTTCAGTTTATCAACGATGCATTGTCCCAGAACATACTCTACTATTGTTACGAAAAACCTCAGGATATAGAGAGCCTTGCAAAGCTGTGTGGCGTACCGGCTTACTATATTGAAGACAGAATGGAAAATCTCCTTAATCGAAATGCGGTGATTGAACAAAGCAAGGGCAAGTATCAAACGGACTTTATCATCTGGACAGACAAGTATGGAGAATTTTGTGAGAAAAATTCCGGCAGCTATATCCAACCTATTGCCGATAAGCTGACCTCAACGCTTGATAAGCTGTTTGAGCTTTGTGACAAAATACCGATATACCGTGCGGAAAAATCAGTAGACGAGCTGCATTATCTTTATGGCGTCATGGCTTTCGATTATATAAGCCGTAAATTCAGCAGGCTGGATTACCCGGAAATACCCATCAATTATGACGGTTATCGCTGGCGCTTTGTCGCAAATATGGAAAGCGGAAAATTCCGGCGTATAACCATAGGTCACCAAACCTGTTATCCATACAGTGATAACCGCATCACCTACAGCCATCATTCATTTTGGATAAAGGGATTGGGCGGCAGAGATATGATGTACAGCGATGACATTCTGGCATGCGAAAGCTTGCTTGACCCGTCGGTTTCATGTGATGAGAGCACTGTTGCCCAGACTGTTCAGAGAGGATATATAATCAGAAATGAAAGCGGCGTATTGACTGTTACTCCGCCTGCGTTTACAAAAGAACAGAAAGCCGAATTTGACGGAATCGTTCAGGATCTGTTTGAGCCTGTAGCCTGCGAATACCTCGACTGCATTGACAGATTTATTTCAGGCTATAAAAAGCTGTTTCCGAAACATCTGGCAGACGATGCAAAGAGAATGTGTTACTATATGGTTTTCAACTTCTTTGAGGTTGTTGCAGAATACTGTCAGAAAAAAGGTGTGCTGTCCGAGCCCTCCACTGATTGGATCTGCGATGTGCTGGTACAGATTAAATAACTATTTTTTAACAACAAATAAAAAAGTCTGAGCTATAATAATAGTTTTTATAAAACGTCCGAATCACAGACCGCACCCGTTCTATTGACAAATTCCGAATCCATAACATAAACAAAACAGCCTTATAGCTTAATGCTTTAAGGCTGTTTTATCGTAATTGACCGTATAGTCCTAATATATAAAACTTATGTACCGGCTTTCACAAAAACTCTCTTGTGAATAAACCGATACTCTCATTATTCCTGCGGCTTCAAGGGCCCATAATAATAGCTTGCGGTTGCGCCGCCGTCAATGAGAAAAGTAGAGCCGGTGATGAAAGCGCCTGCCGGTTCCATCAGAAGCTCGGCAACATTTGCCACTTCGTCCGCTGTACCCGGACGTCCGGCAGGACATTTTGCAAACATATTTTTATAAAAATCACCGCGTGGGCCGTTAAATTCATCTACAGCAAGAGGTGTCACAATAATACCGGGAGCAATGTCGTTGAGTCTGGCTCCGCGCTCACCCCATTTTACCGATTCAGCCATTACACGCTTTTCGTTGCAGCGTTTCGCCATCTGATATGCGTGAAGGGTGTCACGAATGTTTTCGGGACGAAGCATTTCAAGCTCCAGCAGTTCTTCGGTGGGAGTAGTAGCAAGCAATTCGTCCTGTTCAGGTGTAAGCGCAGGCATACGGAATCCGCTCTGGCTTGAGATTGTTACGCCTACGCCGCCTTCTTTGATAACCTTGCCCACTTCTTCAAGCAGCACAGCGGTACCGTAAAGGTCTACCTTCAAAATTGCTTCGATAGGCGCCTGACTGGGAGAAACCCCTGCTGCATTGATAAGCATGGCAATCTCGCCGTACTTTTGCGCCTCTGCGATCAGATTCAGAATGGATTCACGAGAGGAAAGATCCATCTCCACAGGCACAGTATCAAAGCCTGCATCATTCATTATCTTTGAAATAGTCTGCGCATTGGTCAGACTTTTATCCCCAATCACGATTTTCTTTCCAAATCCGACTCTGCGGGCAATCGCCATACCGATCTGCCCTGCGCCTGTTAAAATTACAACATCTTTTTTCATGTTCACTACCTCCTCAGACTGACTTTTTTGCCCATGCCGCAACGGTGCTTTCCGATTTTGAAGCGTCTGCCCCATGGACTGCCAGACCTTCGCCGAATGTTGCACCCGTGCAGAGTTTTTTCAGATCACGTTCACAATTTCCCAGACCGCTTCCCTCGTGGGTCATAACGGCAAAAACCTTTTTGCCTGTAAAGTCCAGCTTTTCAAGCTGAGTAAAAATCGCCATCGGAAAAGTTCCCCACCAGCATGGTCCGCAGACAAACACATTGTCGTATTCTGAAATATCTTCAAGATATTCTTTCAGCTCAGGTCTTGCATTTTCACGCAGTTCCTTTTTCGCCTCTTCTATGCAGACATAATAATCATCAGCGTAGGGTTTAACCGTATCCACCTCAAAAAGGTCGCCGCCAACAGCTTTCTGAATAAACTCGGCAACAATTTCCGTATTGCCCTTTGCAATATTTTTGATACTTCCGTTCCAGTAATTTTCACCTTTACGTGAATAGTAAATAATTAAATTCTTTGCCATAATCCACATCTCCTTAATATTATTTTCTAATAGGTTGACGCCCGTGCTTCCGTGATTATCCATTTGCCTGCTTTGAGTACAAGCTTTAAGTCAAGCTGTAATCTCCAGGTATGCCGTCCGCCGCCAAACACAGCAGCGTTCACAATACTTTGTCCGATAAGCTGCGCTGTATTGTCATGTATCTTTGCTTCTATACTCTGATGATCTGCTGAGAAATAATTCAAAGTTCCATCCTCAACGGCACGTATAAATGACTCCTTTGACTGCTGCATACCCGTCATATGTTTCAGCACGAAGTCGTTATCCAATACCGCGGATAATATTTTTCGGTCTTTATTAATCATGCCTTGATACATCAGTCGGTAACATTCCTCGACCCGTTGTTTGCTCATTTCTCAAACTCCTTTGCGACATCTACAAGCAATTCACGGATAGGTAGATGTTGCGGACAGGCATGTTCGCATTTTCCGCATTTGATACAGTCTGATGCCTTTCCGTTATGAGAGGTATATATATTGTTGTAATAGTAATCCGTGTTCCAGTTGTTAAACACTTTTTTGGCGTTCATGCAGGCAAACAAGTCCGGAATCAGAATTCCTTTGGGACAACCTGCAGTGCAGTAACGGCAGGCGGTGCAAGGAATCAGGTTCTTTGAATTAAACACCTCTTTAACCTTCTCAATGACGGCACGTTCCTTTTCGGACAAAGGCTTAAAATCCTTCATAGCGCTGATATTATCCTCCATCTGCGCCATATCGCTCATGCCAGAGAGAACCATTATGATTCCCTCAAATCCTGCCGCAAAGCGCAATGCATAGCTTGCGGGACTTCCTCCCTTGAGCGTATCGATTACAGCTTTGGCATCGTCGGGAAGGTTAGCGAGATTTCCGCCCTTTACCGGCTCCATAACAATAATAGGCTTGCCGTGCTTTCTGCACACCTCGTAGCACTTACGGCTTTGCACCGCCGGGTCGTCATAGTCCACATAGTTAAATTGTATCTGCACCACTTCGATTTGCGGGTATTCCGTCAGTATCTGTTCCAGTACCTCCGCTGTATCGTGAAATGAAATTCCAAAGTGCCTGAATTTGCCCTCTTTCTTAAGTTCTAAAGCGGTTTCATAGGCTTTGCACTTTTTGAAGAAAGCAAAATTTTCGGCGTTCTGTGCGTGCATGAGGTAAAAATCAAAATAGTCTACACCGCAGGCTGCAAGCTGCTTTTCAAACAACGGACGGATATCCTCTTGTTTTTTGAAAAAGAAGTTAGTCAGCTTGTCGGTTAAAATGTACTTATCACGAAAGTAACGACTCGTCAAGCAATCCCGCAGCGCTGTTTCGCTTTTGCCGCCGAGGTATCCGTGGGCGGTGTCAAAGTAGTTAAAGCCGTTTTCCATAAATGCGTCTACCATAGCGCACATCTGAGTCTTATCCACCTCGCCGTCCGCAAGCATAGGCAAACGCATACAGCCAAATCCGAAGTTTTTCCTAACATCTGAAAAATACCGATTCATTTTGTCGCTCCTCTGTTTTGAAAAATATATTTTTATCTGCTACACTTTATATTATACAGACAGACCTTTATTAAAGCAATTCAAGTTTTGAGACTTTTATATAAGAAAAACTGATATGAAAAAGAGCCTGCACACAGCAAACTCTTTCAGATTAACGTTATTCGTTTTTATCAAACTGCGCTTTCAGTATTTCTGCAAATTCTTCAATATAAAAGCCTGAATTGTCGGCTTTCCAGAACGCACAGTAATTTCTGAGGATAGGTTTTTTGTTCCGACAGAGAGGCAGACGGATAATTACGTCTTTATACTGTGCAGGCAAGGAGCCGCCCTCTATGGGAAGATAGCCTTTACCGCTTACCACCATCAGTCGTGCCTCATCTAAATTATCAGCGAATATTACCGGGCTTGTGATACCATAAATCTCACGATAATAGTTTTGTTCATGTTCCTGCTGTTCTTTAGAAGCAATCAGAATACATGGAGTATGCCGCAGATCGCCTGCATTTACATATCCCATACCTGCAATCGGGTTTCTTGCGGCAATCTCAACATGGCAGTCTATTGTTGTGAGAACAATGTTGATATATTCATCAGAAAAAGCCCGTCGTTGATCATTCAGAATCAAATCCACCATATCTGTCCGAAGCTGCTCGTATAGATCTTCATGGTTTCCGGTTTTTATATCGATAGGAATGTTCGGCCGTTTTTCGGCAAACTCAGCCACGGCTTTCTGAAATTCCGAGCCGCCGTAGCCTTTCAAATATCCGATGCGTAAGGTAAAATCATCACCGTGGGCAATCTGTGCGGTTTCTTTACATAGTCTTTCAAAGTCCGCAGTCAGCAGCAGGCTTTGCCGATAGAAATGCTCGCCCGCAGGTGTCAGCGAGAAATGACGGTTGCCCCGTTGTAGCAATGTTACGCCCAGCTCCCGCTCCAATGCCTGCACCTGCTGTGAAATAGCGGACTGCGATATATAACATTCTTCAGCAGCTTCGCTGAAGCTTCTACAGCGAACTACAGCCTGAAAGTATTTAATCTGCTTTAGCATTATCCTTTTCTCCTTATGTATCCTGAACGTTGATATAAGTATATCACATTTTTATGCTCTAATCAAGCGGCGGAGCAGGAACGTCGGCAGTAGTGCGATTGAGCAGTATGCAATTTCTGCCGCAGGTTTTATCAGCGATTTTCAAGGCGCAAAGAAAGACAGCATAACAGGCATTTCTGCCTTCTATGCTGTCTTTTACTTTTGCAAACGCCTATCAGGTTGTATTTTAACTTTTGTTTTCAGATTACTGCCTTATGTGGCGTTGCATCATAACTTCCTATTTCAGATAAACTGCTTTCCGTAGAATTAACGCTGTTTCATGGAATTTTTGCGTTTAACTGCAGCAGTCGCAATCATAAGCGGAATTACTACCGCCGCCAGAGCTGCAAACCGTACTGCAGGATTGTCGGCAATTCCCGTCTGAGGAAGATCCGAAGCTGAATTGACATCCGAATCGCTTGACTCATCGGGTGTTTCAACACTGCTTGAATCATCTGGTGTCTCTACACTGCTGGAATCATCGGGTGTCTCTACATTGCTGGAATCATCGGGTGTCTCTACACTGCTTGAATCATCGGGTGTCTCTACACTGCTTGAATCATCAGGTGTCTCAACATTGCTTGAATCGTCAGGTGTCTCAACATTGCTTGAATCATCAGGTGTCTCTACACTGCTTGAATCATCTGGTGTCTCGACGTCACTTGAATCGTCTGGTGTCTCAGCAGAAACTTCGGTAAACTCCGCCGTTATTTCAATATCTCCCGTGATGTACGCTCCGTAAATCACAAGCTCTCCGCTTTCGGCGTCGTAGCTGTATCCGTCGGCAGAGATTTCCTCGCCACCCGCCGTAACGCTGACGGTTTCGGGAAGCTGATATCCGTCGTCAGGTGTCAGAACTGCGGTGTAGTCAGTGCCATTTTCTGCGGTAAGCTCACCATTTGCAGTACCGTTTGTAAGCGCAAAGGTTACGCTGTAGCTTTCAGGCTCGGAAGCCTCGACCGCCATAATTTCCGAACGGTCGCGTACACGCAGTCTGTTGCCCTCAGCGTCGTGGGATACAAAGCCTACTGCGCTGATTGTTGCGCCTTCCGTTACGAACTCTTCCAGTACTGCTGAGGTGTCGTCTGAATAGCCGATATATCCGTCAATGAACACTCTGCAGCTTTCTCCGCTTTCGTCCATAACCTCAATGCTCTCTACAATTTCATTAGCAAGCTTTACGCTCTGAACCGTGCCTTCAACACGAACCAGCTTACCGAAGTTAGTTTCATAATCATTGGCTTCCTTGGTAGTAGAGTCTGTGATAACAACTTCACCACTTCCCTCAAGCACCGTTACATTGATTGCAGACAGCTGCTTGTCGCCGATATACTCGCTTACCGAGCCGGTTACCATAATCTGATCGCCACGGCGGATTGTATTGTCGTCGATTGGGAATACGTTAATTCCGTTGCCCTCTTCGTCCTGAATGTAGATTGTGTTGAAGAATGCATTGCCCGATTCGGCAGTGCCGTTGGCTACAGTGCCGATAACGGTGAACACATCGCCGTCCTCGCCTGCACGGGCCTCCTGAATTGTGCTGATTACAGGTTCTTTCTTAACCATGTTAAGAATGTTCTCAGCAATGATGCCGTTAGAATAGCTTACCTGATCTTCGGTGGCAACTTCAAAGTTGGAGCAGAACACTGTTCCCGAAAGGAACACACGTCCTTCCCCTACCGCTTCGGTGGCCATTGCAATAACGTCGCCCTTTTGTACTACTGCTGTTTCTGGGTCGTACTCGTCGCTGTAACTCAGCACCGGCTTGCCATGACCCTGTGTAGGAGCCTTGCTGTTGATTGAGTAGGTGGTTTCATGTCCGTAAACAATCGCTTCGCCGTCTCCTACCGCAACAGAGCATCCCGAATAGGAGCTGTAAGGCAGTGCGGAATCAACCACGCCCTCAAGTACCTGCTGTACCACAGGATCGGTGCTTTCGGTGTTAAAGTCGTCAAAGTAAAGTCTGTAAGCCTGACCGCCGTTTTCATCCTGGTCTATAAGCTCATCGTCGTTTACACGCATTGTTGAGCCGATAGCCTCAAGCAGTTTGTTTACCTGCTCATATGTGGTATAAGGCAGTCCGCTGTTGGCGTCCTGATAATCCGCAAGTCCGCAGACTATTACTGTACCGCCGTTTTGTACATAATTACCTACAAGTTCAATGAAGTCATCTTCAAAAACACTGGGCTGAGCATCGCCGGTGTAATCGCTTGTATATTTCAGCGGTGCTGAGATAACAAACAGTGAGATATCCTCAAGGGTTTCCGCTGTAATTTCCTCACCTGGCTGAGCTACTCTTACCTGAATGTTTTCAGCTGTGCCCATGTTGATGAAATTTGTCATGTTGCCGGAATAGTAGCCGTTTACATAGTCGTTATAGTGAGTACCGTCTATCAGCACCTTTGTGGCGATTGCCGGGTCTGATACGCTGAGCTTCAGCACGTCGGTAAAGGTAAACTCCTCACCGTTAATTAACGCTGTCATCTGAACGTTGATGTTAAAGCCGCCTGCCTGTTCCACCGTGTAGGGGAATTCATAGGAGTAGGAGGTTCTTGAAGCAACAACGCCGTTTGTGCCAATTGTTGTTACATCTGCGGTATGGAAAGGCGCTTGCTGTCCCTCCATTGTGTATGTAAGAGATGTAATCTGCATTTCTGCGCTGAGATTGTTATAAATCTGGCTGGACATTTCGATGTCGTCGCCCTTGATTGGAAGAGCTACGCTGCTTGAAGTCTTGGAAACTCCTGCGTTAAGGCTTTCGCCTACCCATACGGGAGCGGTTACCGCAATGTTCTTGTCCGCCTGAGTAATGCGCAGATAATAGTAACCGTAGTTTGCAGGCAGATTGTCAAAAGTAATGTCAGCCGAACCGCCTTCAAAAGTCTGCTCTGCCAGCGTCTGACCGCCGTTTACAATAACCTCAACCTTCGTGCTTCCTTCGGTATCTGTAGGGTCGCTGATGGAAACTTCGATGTTGACTGACTCCTGGTCGTCAAGAATCGAACCCATTGCGTTGCCATTAAGAGAATAGAGGATTGAAAGATCGTTATCCTCTGTAGCGTACACACGATAGTTCTTCATTGCGTCGTAGATAGCTTCCTCGGTAAGGTCTGTAGCCAGCACAACGCTACGAGCGGTATTGGAATCGCCCCAGTTACCCTTGTGGTTATCCTGGTTGTTGGTGGGAGCTACGTGCCAGCCCTTATCAAGAGCACGAGTATAGTAGCTGTAGGAAGGGAAATATCCTGTGCTGCCGATAGCTCCCTCGCCGTTACCAACCTCAATCAAGGTAATCTGATTGTCAACCACCGGGTCATACAGCGAGAAGTCCATAAAATCGCCGAAGGTGTCGCCTGGGTGGTTAAACTGTGAAATTGTTTCGGGGTTTTCGTTCAAGGTGTCGTAATAAGCCTGAAGCACCTCGTAGTTGTCGCCCTTTTTATAAGGAGCGTAGTTTCTGCTTTCAAAGCCGTCTGAATTAAATGTATTGATGTGTCCGGGAGAACCACCCGACCAGGTCATTTCAAAGCCGTAAAGACCTACAAACGTACCTTTTTCACGTTCGGTTATATCCCTTGCGCCCGAGCGGCCTTCTTCCCACTCTGCGCTGAGCTCCTCGGCGTTTTCAGAATCCATATGCACATTTGCATCGTTGTCAAATGAGTTTGAATGGTCTGTAAGCGCTAAGAAGTCAAGATTTGCAACATTGGAAGCATGGTCAAACGCCTGAGCCACCGTACCTGTACCATCTGACAGATTGGTGTGAGCATGAAGCTGACCAAAGTAGAGATTATAATCGTCAAGGCTCATAGGAGCTTTATAAGTAAATGTTGTAACCTCGCCTGTCTGAGCTTCTGTTCCCTCACCTGCAGGTACATAAGCAACCGCTTTGATGATTACAGGCTTATCCTTTTCGGGAGTTTCCTCAATTTCAATGGGAGCGGAGTACTTCTGGCTCTCATCTGTTACGTCGGGGTCTGCAGGCTCTGTGCCGTCGGCAGACATAGTATAATAAATCTCTGCACCATCTGATGTGGTAAGAGTTATGCTCTGTCCTGCCTCAACGCTTGCGCCGCTTTTAGGTGAAGCTTCAACTTCAAGTCCCTCAACCGCAGGTTCTTCTTCATCTGGTGTTTCGGGAACTTCACCGTCTACCTTGTAGAAACTCAGCTTAAACTGGTCATCGGTTGCGGAATTGCTGGAATTGTAAGTGCTCCAGTTGCCATAATCGGCATACCATTCCATATAATTGCCTCGACCGATATTTTTGATATTAAATGTACCATCTTCTAAGTCAATAACTTCCCAGTCGTCATACATTGCGCCAAGGTCCATGCTGGAAAAGCTTTCGCCCATTCCGATACTCTGACCGTCCTGTTGGAAGCTGTAGCTGCCGTCGTCATTTGCAACTACCGTCCAGATATTTGCATCTGTATATCCGCTTACTACGCCGTCGGCAACGGTGATATCCGTGCCCACATTATAGAAGCCTGTTTTCTCGCTGGATAATGCCTTATTATATGCAGGCGCATAAATTACTACCTTGTCGCCGTCGACAATAGGACCTTCCGGCTCTGTTGCAGGCTCGTCGCCGTCTACTTTGTAGAAGCTAAGCTTAAACTGGTCATCGGTTGCAGCATTGCTGGAATTGTAAGTGCTCCAGTTTCCATACTGGTAGTACCATTCCATATAATTGCCTCGACCGATATTTTTGATGTTAAATGTGCCATCGTCAAGTTCAATTACTTCCCAGTCGTCATAAATTGCGCCAAGGTCCATGCTGGAAAAGCTTTCGCCCAATCCGATGCTCTGACCGTCCTGTTGGAAGCTGTAGCTGCCATCGTCGTTTGCAATTACCGTCCAGATATTTGCATCTGTATATCCGCTTACTACGCCGTCGGCAACGGTGATATCCGTGCCCACATTATAGAAGCCTGTTTTCTCGCTGGAAAGCGCCTTGTTATATGCAGGAGCATAGATTACTACCTTGTCGCCGTCCTGAAGCGGAGCTTCTTCCTCTATAGTGTAGGAAAGCGTCTGAACTGCGCTGGTTACGCCGTTAAGAACCGCCACCGCTTTTAAGGTGCAGTCTTCTGTAATTACCGGCTTGTTGTCGTCGGCATACAGCTGACGGGCGGTATTTTCGGAATTAGACGGATCGCTGCCGTCAAGGGTATAGTATATCAGCGCATCTTGCGTTGTAGAGCTTAAAGTAATTTCTGTACCCGAAGCCACACTGCCCGCCATAGGTGAAGCCATGGGAGCTGCTACCGTAGTTCCACTCGAGCCTTCGTCGGTAAGCTTATAAAGCGCAAACTGATAGGGATATCCGTTGGGATTTCCCGTTGCAGTCGTTGTCTTATAGGCACGGAACTTGTTCTGAGATCCTTTGTTGCTTGCCAAAACAACAGTATCATCTCCCGTTCCGGAAAAGACAAAGCTGCCGTTTTCCTCAGTCCATGCCCAGTCGTACTCGTCAGCTATTATGCCGTTATTGTTTCCGCCTGCGGGTGCGATGTAGTTTCCGTCACTGAGTTTGATTTTAACGGAACTTCCATTCACCTCAAGGTCAACTACAATCGAGCTGTCCGGGTCGGTTATGGAATCGCTTGCGATGTCAACCGCTACAGCCGAAACCCATGTTCCGTCCATCGGACCCACCGCATAGCCGGTATCAACCGCCATAACATACTTTCCTGTCACAAATTCCTGCCCATCAGAAATTTTCTGATAGGTATCCGTTCCCTCGGCAAATACCGACATCGGGATTACGGAAAACAGCAGCAAAAATGTCAGGCATGCAGATATGACTTTTTGCAGTCCTTTCTTAATCATCATACTTGTGTTCGTCCTCCTTAAAACTCTTTATATCTATATTACGATACGTGCTTATTCGGCGCCATTAAACGTGCGCTTATTAAAGCAACGATCGGAACTGTAAGAAGAATTCCCATTGCTCCCGCAATGCTCTGGATAATCTCAATACAGATATAATCGGTATTGATAAGCTGTATAAATGGAATATCATAAGTCTGAACCAGAATCAACATATTCAGGGACGAGCCTGCAAACGCAAGAATAAGCGTGTTTGCCATTGTGCCCATAGCGTCTCTGCCGATATGCATTCCGGAGCGGAACAGCTTTGCTGCTGTCAAGGACGGGTTTTGTTTATGAAGCTCCCATACGGACGAGGCAATTCCCAGAGCCACATCCATTACTGCGCCGAGAGCGGAAATCAGCACGCCGCACACCAGCAAACCGCTTATCTTCATGCCCTTGTCTGCGCCGTAAAGAATAAGATTTTCAGCTTCCGACATATTGAACCCGTTCATAGGGGTGATGTTTCCAACCAGTGCGGCAATGCCTCCGGCTACCACAACTCCGATAACGCAGCCCAGCACCGAGCACAGCGTCTTTTTGGAAAAGCCGTTGAGCAGAATAAGAGCTCCCGCAGCCGTTACCGCTACAATCGCCACAGTTACCGCAATTGCGGAAACTCCTCTGATTAGACACGGTATCAGGATAAACCATACGCTCGCCAAGGTAAACAGCAGACCAAGCAAAGCGCCCAGTCCCTTTTTGCCGCCCAATACCGCCAGCAGGATAAAGAAGATAAGTACAAAAACTCCTAAAACACCGCCACGGTTGTAGTTAAACAGTGAGGCATAGTAAGCGCCGTCGTCATCGATCATAATTCTTACAATAACCTCGTCCCCCGTGTCAAGATCGACGTTAAACAGCGCGCTCATGTAGTTTGTAAGGCTCATTATTTCATCTTTGTGAGTACCGCTGAGAATACGGATTTCCAGCTCCTGAGTGCCGACTCTTCTGCCCTCGGCGTTATCGTAATCAGGCTGGGCGTCGTCTGATAAAACCGCAGTGACTTCCGCCTTTTCATACACCATCTGACTTGCGCTTGTGGCAACCTCGCCGTCCTGAGGCAGGTTCAGCCAGACGGCGCAGCCTATCATCGCTCCTAAAATAACAATCCCTGCAATCAGCCCGATAAAATTCTTCGGCTGTTTCAATCGATTACAAAAAGCCTTTATGTTGTCTGAAAATCTTGTATACAGCTTTTTTGGCATATGGAAAAATCCCTCCGAATATATTTAAAGCATTGATTTTACAATGAGTTTTTTATTGTGAGGCGGCACCCCTCAGAGATTTTATACCGCTCGCTTCAACACATAATATTTTATATCTATCTTTATTTTTTAGCTATCACACTTGGGTATAATATCAGTAAAAATTAAATGGTTAAAAGTAAAATTTTCAAGATGTTGCCCGCCGTCGATTATACATAAAAAAGCCCCGTATCCACGAAAAATCATGGGTACGAAGCTTTTTGAATTGCTTATTGTCAGTGAAATTACGCTCTTTACATTTATGCGAAAGCCCTGCCGACGATAACAGCCGATATACAAGATAAAGGACGTCAACGCTTTCCGCCGATGCCCTTTGCTTAACCCGATTGTGGGGTTTATTTACACGCTCAAGGCGGTTTTATTACAATCTACGCACTGCCGATTAGCTGTTCGCCTTTTTGTGCAGCGACCTGAATTCAGCCGGCGACAGCATTTCATGGCGTTTGAACACTGCGCAGAAATAGCTGCAATCGTTATATCCCACCAGAGCCGCAATTTCGTTGATGTTCTTTTTGTCCTCAAGCAGCAGAAGCTTTGCCTGCTGTATTCGCTTTCTGGCAAGATACTCGAAAGGACGCATATTCAGACATTCCTTAAACAGCCGGCATAGATACTGGGGCGAAAGATCTATAAGCTCAGACAGCTCCGAAAGGGTAAGATTCTGCTGATAGTTTTTTTCGATATAATCGATAACAGGCTGAAGCTGGTTAAGCTTTGCGCCGTCCTTGGAGCCGTTCTGAAGATTAACTACTCTGTTAAGCTCTATGAAAAACTGATACAGGTAAGCCGAGCACTGATGACCTCGGTAATAGTAATTGGTTTTCATAAGATAAAGTATCTTCTTGAAAATCGCATCCAGCGAGCTGATGTCGTGAATGTGAAAAACCTTGGCTTTATCAAGCTTTATATAGTCAAGCACCGCCTTTACCTCCCTGCCCTCAAAGGTAAGCCAATGAGTTTCCCATATATCCTCCACGGGATAATACTCGTGGGGCACATCGGGCGGAAGATAAATAGCGTCCCCTGCGGTTATCTGATATTCCTGACCCTCAAGCTTAAGCACGCCGCTACCCCTGATGCAATAGATTATCTGATGATTGGGATAGCCGTCCTCACGGATAAAATGAAACTCCCTGTCCCTTGCTCCCACTCCCAGCACGTACATAGGAAGGTTGACTTCATCGCCTAACACGGTGTAATAATAATCGGTCATAATATCACTCTTTTCTTCCCCCGCATAGCAGGATTAATATATTTTCATATTCTACTATTATATAATATCACGGCATACCAATGTTGTCAAGAGATTATAAAATATAAAAAAACAGTTGTACAAAGTGTAAATATATGATACAATATAATAAAGCCGTTAAGCCACCTGAAATGTCATGCAAAAGGCCCAAGCGGCATAAATTTGTTTATAAGATTATCATAAGTCTGTGCAGTTAAAATATTATAAATTGAACAAGGTGAAGCCATGCTAAAAAAATTTTTCTGTATTGCCGCAGCGCTGTGGGCGTTTCAGTTTTGTGAAATACCTTGCTTCGGGGAAAACGTATTTCAGGAAATAGAAACCGATGTTCCGCCCCATATACTTTTTCTCGGCGACTCCATAGCTTCGGGATACGGGCTTGAGGGCTATGATAACGGTCGTGAAAACTGCCGCTCATATGCAAATATCCTTTCTGAGGAATATGAAGCCCTGCTTCCCGAGGAATGTGGATTTTCAATGACCAATCTGGCAGTCGACGGACAGAACTCCTCTGACCTTGCCGAAAGAGTTGTAAGCGGAGAATACGACGATTATCTGAAATCCGCCGACTGTATCGTTATCTCAATAGGCGGAAACGATATGCTTGACGTTATGTTCGATATAATGAGATCGTCGGGAATAGTAGGTGATTCTTCAAGTTTTGACTTTACGGCGCTTATACAGGGGCTTGCTGATATGTCCCGGAGCATAGACCTAAACCTTGAAAGCTTTGATGAAAACATTGCCGAAACTGCGGCATATATAAAATCCATCAGCCCGGCTGAAGTTATCGTTCAGACTCTTTACAATCCCTTTGAAAGCTTCAACGTCCCTGCCATAAGCGAGCTTTCTGCCCAAAAAATCGACAGGCTCAATGAAATGATAGTTGCTCATTCCTCCGACGCCGATGGCGGATATACGGTGTGTGACGTAGCATCCGCTTTTGAAGGTAAAGCAAACGAACTGACAAAAATCTCACAGTTTGACGTTCACCCAAACGTGGAGGGCCACGAAATCATCGCCGACTGCGTAGACAATTCGGTAAGAAGTCACAGGTACAGCTACCTAAAGGCTGCGGAAGCTTCCGTGCCCACAGGCGTTGATAACTCTTCCGATACAGCGGGATTGATTATTGTCATGATTTCCGCCGCTGCCGCTTTGATTGTAGGAATAATACTCGGAAGAAAGCTGCGAAAACTGAGCCGAAATGATGCAGACCCAACAGATGCCGAAAATGACGACTGACTTATATTTTGTGAAACGGAGGGAAACCATGGCACAAATGTGCCCATGGTAAATTTATGAACGCTTATCTTATAGATTTTGAAAATGTAAAATCAAAAGGCCTTACAGGCATAGAACACTTAGGCGAAAACGACAGGGTAATAATATTCTACAGCGAAAATTCCGACACCATAAGCTTTGACATGCACATGAAGGTTATGGCGACCCCAGCCTCTGTGGAATATCTTAAAGTCAGGGTGGGCGGAAAAAACGCCCTTGACTTTCAGCTATGCTCAATGATGGGCTTTATCGCCGCCAAGGAAATATACAGATTTATTTTTATCATCAGTAATGACAAGGGCTTTGACAAGCTTCACGATTTCTGGAACGTTTGCAATGTAAACAACACCTCCTGCACCGTGTTCAGAAGTCCTACCATAAAATCCGCAATGCTCAGCAAGGGACTGCTGCGTCACGGTTCGGTTAAACAGTCGGTTGACGAGCAGACTGACGAGCATGATATCACCGAGGAACAGCCGGAGGAACAGGTTATCGAGCCGACCGAAGCCACAGCAAACGAAAGCTTTAACCAGCCGACTCCACAGTCTGAAACCGACATTTATTCCGAGGATTCAGCCGACAACTCTGCGGCTGACGATTCCGACCTTGGAGAAACCGGCGAAAACGATGAAACCGGGCATGAGCCTGAAATGGTTATTACCAAAATTGCGGCCGACGACCGTAAACATAATACCGAGCGGGTTTTGGCGCAGATAAAAAACGCCCTGCTTGGAAGCTTCGACTTTGAAATGAGCGACGTGGAAGAAATAATGGAATGTATCGAAAATTCAGAAACAAAAGAGGATTTTCACAATTCCCTCGCAAAAGTGTTTAAGCAGAACGCTACCGAGCTTTATAAGATACTGCGTCCAAAATATCTCAGGCTTAAAGCTATGCTCAGAAACGAGGAGGATGGCGAACAAGCCCTTGCCGAAGCAGGCGAGGAAAGCGTATCAGATGCTGTCTCGGCAAACACTGAGGTTTCAGACAGCGACGGCAAAGACGACAACGCTCTTATGAACGAAATAAGCCGCCTGCTGAAAAGTCACTGTTCTCAGGAGGAGATCGAAACGGTATGCAGGCTTATAAATGAAACCGACACAAGGCAAAGGCTTTATCTCTCCATTATAAAGAAATATAAAAAGGACAGAGGCTGCGAAATATATAAATACATCAAGCCCGAATACATGAATCTTATCAAGCTTAAAACGGAGGTTACGGTATGAAACTTATGATAGCGTCGGATATTCACGGCTCGGCATATTATTGCCGCAAGCTGCTGGACGCTTTTGACGAGCACCATGCAGACAGGCTTGTGCTGCTGGGGGATATTCTTTACCATGGACCAAGGAATCCCCTCCCCCAAGGGCACGACCCCAAGGCGGTAGCCGCTATGCTAAACGATGTTAAGGATAGTCTGCTTTGCGTAAGAGGCAACTGCGACTGCGAGGTTGACCAGATGGTGCTGGAATTTCCCGTAATGGCGGAATACGCGTGGATATGCGCAGACGGCGTCACGATATTTGCCACCCACGGACACAAATTTAATCCCGACAATCCGCCGCCGCTGAAAAAAGGCGACGTTCTGGCAAACGGTCACACTCATATCCCCGTTATAAAAGACATGGGAGACTATACTTATATAAACTGCGGCTCTGTAGCTCTCCCAAAGGAAAATTCGCCCCACAGCTATATAATCATGGAAAACGGAACGTTTACCCTCCATGAACTGAAATAATATATGCTTTCACGGAATATAAAAAAACAGGCTGTCCCCCGAAATCAATCGGTAGGGCAGCCTGTTTTTTCACATTATTCTTCGCTTACAACACGGTTGGCTTTCCTGCGTTTGTTGATATCAAACGCAGCCATAACTGCACATATCATCAGACCCCAGCCTGAAACCGCCATGCCCTCATGCAGCATGGGAGCGGTATAGACAATTCTTATGTGATGGCTGCCCTCTGATATGGGGAATCCTATAAACGCTGTGTTTACCTTTTCATAATCCTGGATTTCGCCATCCACATATATTTCAAATCCGCTGTCATAAGGCACCGTCAGCTGAAAATACCCGTCGGAGGAACATTCTATACTACCCTCCATTACGTCGCCCTTGGTTTTTTCCTTGTCAAAAACCAGCTCGTCGTAGATGGGCTGAGGATAATCCATTGTGCAGGCGGTTATTTCGCTTATTTCATACTCCCCTTTTCCGAAAACAAATTCCAGCTCGGTAAGGCTTTCGGCGCTTCCGCTTGTAAGGACGTACATAAACACGGTGTTATGATTGTAATACTTCCACTCGGGGTCGGTAAGGGTATTGGTTATTCCGTTTACCGAAACTTTTATGTCCTTTCGTTTGCCGGTTTTATTATCAGCCTTCATTTCAATAACAAGTATCTTATCCTGCGGAATCTCCTCGGGAAGCTTTACCATAGTCGAAAAATCAGATGAGCTTTTAATTTCCCAGCCGTCGGGCAGCTCACTTATGTTTTCATTTTCACTTAGCATTATCTCGCCGTATTGTGAAACGGTAGACTGATATTTCGATTCCTCCTCCGCCGAATCGGTAACAATACAGTTTACCAGCGCCTCCATTTTCTGAACAGGGCTGAGACTCTGATACTCCCTTTCGCTTATCACACGGCTGGTGCTTCGCCCGATGGGAAGGGCGTTGTCGTTTTTATAAAGCGTGAAATCGCCCGCGCTTTCCACCGGCTCATATCCGGTTTCGTTACATTCTTCGTCGGTTATAAGGTATTTGTTCCCCATGAAATTCTCAAACAGAATGTTTGACGACCTTGTGGTCAGCGCAGAATTTCTATACTCGTTTTCATTCTGCATTTCATTAAAATAAAAGCTGTTGTAGCCTTTGTGGTGGAGCGAGGAATATATATACGGGCTGTAATAATCGGTGCTGTAAACTATGTTTACCGTATCTGACCGATTAACTCCGCAGGAGCTTCTCACTATATTTTCGTCCTGAGAGATAAGCTCCGCAAGCTGTTCAATCTGTTGTGAGTTTTCATATTCAACTTCACTTTGCAAAACCAGCTTGTCATTAAGATTGAATGAAAGCATTGCCACAAAAGGCATTACCGTTGCCGCCACCCACAAAAACGCCTTTTTGCGCCACCGACAAAAGCAGACAAAGCAAACGGCAAGCATCAGCACATCAGCCGCCATAAACTCCCACGTGCTTTTCCAGCCGTCGTAAAATACTGCGCCCAAAGCGTAAACCAGCAAAAAGACGCCGAATATGATTTTGTAAGACCTTTTCCCCTCGCAAAGCTCCTCATAGCATTGTCCGAGAAGGATTATCCCCAAAGGAATAAACGGTATCAAAACCTTTGCGTCAAGATACATTGTTCCGTTGAGGGCGTAAACTATTATGGGAAAACAAGAAACTGCCGCCATAGCAATCCCAAGCAAGCGTCTTGCTTTATCCTTAGTCAGTATTGCCGCCACAACTCCCAGTATTGCAAAGCAGGAAAGTCCCATGGAATAGGTGGTCATTCCTATATAGTCAAGCTTGAACTGAGGTATAAATTCCGCAAGGTCTATACTTACATTGGTTTTATCCCTGCCCGTGAGAAGCACCGCCATTGTGGGCAAAAGCAGCACTCCCGCCAGCATCACCGACACAAACAGATGTCCAGCATAAGCAAAGCCCGCTTTCAGCAAAGCCTTAAGCTTGATTTTATCATTGAGTGAAAGATACCGATACGCTCCGTAAACCACAAGCACCACCAGCGCCGAAACGCTGAAAAACCAGCTTGACAGGATTATCATAAACGTCCAGAAGATAAGCCCGGCTCTTTTGCCGCTTTCAAAATACCTGTCGGTTGAGCCTAATGCAAGAATCAGAAACGGCATGTAATTTACAAACATAACATGCCTGTGTCCGTGAAATATAAGCGGAGTTGCGCACAGAAAAGCTATAGATAAAAGAAACGCCGTGCTGTCTTTAAATTTGGTGCGTATAAACCGATAGAAAAGCAGTATGCTTATTTCGGTGAGGATAATGCTTGCCGCCTGAATGTAAGTGGACATTTTAACAAAGGGCAGAAGATAAGATATAAGTATTATCGGCGAATAAAGCCCGTAGTAGGCAAGATAGTATATATTCTCCCCTGCCCCCAGATTCGGCGCAAAGCTTGGGAAAAAATCTCCCGTTTCATAAAAAAGCTTTCTGAAATAGTCGGGAATTGCATAATGCTGACCGTCCCAGTCTGTATTTGAACCGTAGGCGTATTCAAATCGCATTATAAGCAGCACCACCACAGCAAAAATCACCGTCAGCACCGCTATATGTATTATGTTTATACGTCCGAATTTCTTGGCGTCGCTCACACTGTTGCTCCTCCGTTTGGTAACATTTTTGCGGTACATCATTAAACCTCAACCGTCACAACCGACGGTTTGTACTCCTCCCACATCTCATATTCGTTCATATGACTCAGCTTTTTAATCGTTTTGCTCTGGGATTCGTATAGCTTTTCCAGTTCTTCTTTATAAGCCAGTTGCTGTGCAGTGATAGGAGTAAGCGCATTTTTTACATCCTCCAGCATTGACTTTTTAAAGTATTTTCCGAAACAATACAGAGTTGAATCAATTTCATCATCGTTATATATCTGCGTTACAAAGCTGTGGAGCATTTGATGATGAGCGTGACCGTACTCTCCGTTTTTGTTGTGGGTCACTATCAGCTCCCATTTCTTATATTTCATTATTTTTTCAATATCCGACACGATACCGCTGCGCACTCTGGACCAGTCGTCACGCTGTCCTCTGACTTTATCCGGATATTTAAGTATTATACCCTCGTTTCCCGACTCTTTCATGACCTTATAAAACTCTTCAGAGCGCTCCTTATCTTTTCCGTTAGTAACGCAAACCACCATATATCCGCCTTCCATAAGGTGTCCTCCGCCCCACAGCAGCTCGTCATCCGGATGTGCTACTATCATAAGCTTTGAGGCATTATTCACATCCGCAGCTTTGATTTTGTCGTCTGTAAGCGGCTTTACATCATAGGCGTTATGTATTACCACCTGGATGTAGATACACGACGCTCCGATAAGTAATAGCAATATAATCAAAGCATATATAAAAATACGCTTTAATATTTTTCTGCGTTTTGTTGTCATACTGGTATTCCTTTCAAACTCAGTTCTTTTTTACCTCTTTTTATTCTTAAAACAGCAGGCGGTATTTTCAACCGCCGGTGAATTTATTTATTTACATATTCTATAAACCTTGAAAAATACTCTCTTCCCTTTTCATTCCTCTTGAATACTCCGGCATGTTCAAGAACCTTTGCAAAAACAATTCCTATTTCTTTCTGGATAATCTCATTTATATTTTCTCCGGTTATATTATAATTTTTTGAAAATTCCTCTGCCCAGTCCGCATGTTTTGAAAGTGTTTCATCGCTTCTTAGATCTTCCCCGTTCACAAGTGCCTGCGCAAGTCTGCCCATTTCGTCTTTGAGTCTTGCAGGAAGAACAGCAAGTCCCATTACTTCGATAAGCCCGATATTCTCTTTCTTTATATGATGCAACTCAGCGTGAGGGTGATATACTCCAAGAGGATGTTCTTTGGTAGTAATATTGTTTCTCAGCACCAGATCAAGCTCAAAGCTTCCCTCTCTCATTCTTGCTATGGGAGTAATGGTGTTGTGAGGCTCTCCGTCCGTCTCAGCGAAAATGAACGCTTCTTTGTCGGTATATCCTCTCCAGCAGGAAAGTATTTTTCCGGCAAGCCTAACAAGCTCAGCTCTGTCTGGCGACGAAATTCTTATTACCGACATAGGCCATTTTACTATTCCTGCCTTTACATTTTCAAAACCCTTGAACGTAAGCTCCTTTTCTACGGGAGCCTTTGCCATTGCAAATGTATAGTTTCCCCCTTGGAAATGCTCGTGAGAAAGAATCGAGCCGCCCACTATGGGCAAATCAGCGTTTGAGCCTACAAAATAGTGGGGAAACTGACCTATAAAATCAAACAGCTTTGAAAACGCCTCTTCATCGATAACCATCGGCGTGTGCTTTTTGTTAAACACAATACAGTGCTCGTTGTAATAAACGTAGGGAGAATACTGAAATCCCCAGTCCTCGCCGTTGATTTTAAGGGAAATTACCCGGTGATTCTGCCTTGCGGGAAAATCCACCCTGCCTGCATACCCCTCGCTTTCATAGCAAAGCTGACACTTGGGGTAGCCAGACTGTTTTGCATTTTTCGCCGCCGCTATGGCTTTTGGGTCTTTTTCGGGCTTTGAAAGGTTTATGGTTATATCAAGGTCGCCGTACTCTGTGGGAGCAATCCAACGCATATCCTTTTTGATTCTGTAGCGTCTTATGTAATCGCTGTCCTGTGAAAGCTTGTAGAAATAATCGGTTGCCGCCTTTACCGATTCGTTTGCGCAAAGCTCTCTGAACTTACCGTTCACCTGAGATGGTCTTGGCGTAAGCAAGCCCATAAGCTTGGTATCAAACAAATCTCTGTAGACAATGCTGTCCTGACACAGCCCCTTTTCACAGGCGTAATCGATAAGCTCCTTTAAAGTTTCCTCAAGATCTATCCCGGAATACTCCTCAGCGGGTTCATCGTATTCGTCCATGTCAAGGGCTTCGAGAATACGGTTGATAACAAAAACCCTGTCCTCATCGTCAATAAGCCCTGATTCAATACCGTATGCCGCAAGCTTTTTAATGCTGTCATAAATCATATGCAACGCTCCCTTTTCACAAGAACTGAAATTATCTTTAACGCCGCCCACAAACAAGGCATCAGAGCTGAGTTATTGTGCGGCGATTAATTTGCCGTATTAATTATACCCCCGTCGATTAGGTTTGTCAACAACGCTAATCTTATGTGTTTCTTAAGATTTTCAAAAGTCATACAGCTGTGTTACACTGCGATTGTAAAATAAATATGAACGGGGTTGACAAAACCTGATTCGTGTAATATAATAATGACAATATGAATATTTCAAATGCGCTGATGGGAAGAAAAGCATATCTTTCAGTTTCAGAGAGCTGCCGTTTGGTGCAAGGCAGTACGGATTTTATGTAATAACTCGTCCCTGAGCAGGTGCGGCGAAAGATTTTATCAAGTAGCTTCACACGGTAGGCTTCCGTTACAAAGCAGCACATTGTCAGATGTGGCTGAGGCATCATAACGTAAGTTATGTGCGAATTAGAGTGGTAACACGGGTAGAATGCTCGTCTCTTGTTTTAAAGAGACGGGCTTTTTTAGTATCATGAAAGGAGTGGCTGTCCATGAAAGACAACTACGGAAAATGGCTGTTCGACCGACTATGTTTTCGGACAGACCGACTTTAAAAACATAATTCTTAAAACACCAACAAACCGTTATAGGAGGAACTTATATGAAAAATTTTGAAAAGTATCAGAGAGGTTATTTTATGCCCCCTGTTGAATCATTAAAATGGGTGAAGAAGGAATACATTGACCATGCTCCAATGTGGTGCTCGGTAGATCTGAGAGACGGAAACCAGGCGCTCATTATTCCTATGAGCTTAGACGAAAAGCTTGAATTTTTCAATCATTTGGTCAAAATAGGCTTTAAGGAGATTGAGATAGGATTCCCTGCCGCTTCGGAAACAGAGTATGAATTCTGCCGCACTCTTATTGAAAAGAACATGATCCCCGACGACGTTACTATTCAGGTGCTGACACAGTCGAGAGAACATATTATTAAAAAGACATTTGAAGCCATTGAGGGTGCAAAGCATGCGGTCGTGCATCTTTACAATTCTACCTCGGTGGCTCAGAGGGAGCAGGTTTTCCGCAAGTCAAAGGAAGAGATTATTAAGATTGCCACCGACGGAGCGGAGCTTTGCAATCAGTACAGAGAAAACGCCAAGGGAAACATCATATTTGAATATTCTCCCGAAAGCTTTACCGGAACAGAGCCTGAATTTGCACTTGAAATATGCAACGCAGTGCTTGACATCTGGAAGCCCACTGCGGAAAGAAAAGTAATAATCAACCTTCCCGTAACGGTGGAAATGTCATTACCTCATGTTTACGCATCTCAGGTTGAGTATATGTGCGATAATCTGAAATACCGTGAAAACGTAATTGTATCTCTTCATCCTCACAACGACCGTGGCTGTGCGGTTGCGGATTCCGAACTTGGATTGCTTGCCGGCGCAGACAGAATCGAGGGAACCTGCTTCGGAAACGGTGAGAGAACCGGCAACGTTGATATTGTTACCCTTGCAATGAATATGTTCTCCCACGGCGTGGACCCCAAGCTTGACTTTTCCGATATGCCTGCTTTGGTAGACCTTTACGAGCGTGTTACCAGAATGAAGGTTTACGACAGAAGTCCTTATGCAGGCAGACTGGTATTCGCCGCATTTTCAGGCTCTCATCAGGACGCTATTGCAAAGGGCATGAAGTGGCGTGAGGAACACGACCCCGACCACTGGTCTGTACCCTACCTCCCCATCGACCCCAAGGACGTGGGCAGAGAATACGACGGCGACGTTATCAGAATAAACTCACAGTCCGGAAAGGGCGGAATAGGCTATCTGCTTGAGCAGAAGTACGGCTACAACCTCCCCAAGAAGATGAAAGAAAACTTCGGCTATGCAGTTAAGAGCGTTTCCGACCACAAGCACAAGGAGCTTATGCCGGAGGAGATTTACGAGATATTCAAGCAAAATTATCTTAACGTAAATACCCCCGTAAGCGTAAGCGAATCACACTTTGTTCAGGAATCCGACGGCTCTATCACCGCCAGCATTACTGCAACTATCCCCGGCAAGGGCACTGCAGTTTACTCCGCTTCGGGAAACGGCAGACTTGACGCCGTGGCAAACGCTCTTAAAAACGCTATCCCACTCGACTTCACTATCGAAAGCTACGAGGAGCACGCAATCGACAGACATTCCTCCGCCGAGGCGGTATCCTATGTAGGCATTTCGGCAAACGGCAAAACCGTCTGGGGCGCAGGCAGAAACACCGATATAATTGTTTCCTCAATAAATGCTCTCCTTTCGGCTATCAATCATATTTTAAAGGATTAATCAAACTTAACAGCGGTCGGTACTTTGTAATTATTGCAAAGCACCGACTGCTTTGTTTTGCGTATAAAAATTTCCCTTAAAATTGCAGACGTGCAAAAAACGCAGACTCTCAATTGCGAGAATCTGCGTTTTTGTATTGCAATTATTTTGCAGTCATAGCGTCTGCCAGCTGAGCCAGCGCACTTTCCGACGCTTCATTAAGCGCCGAACGGATTGTAACCATAGGCTCTGCAAGAGTTACGTTCTTGAAGCCTTCAACATACGACTTCATTACCCTGCCTGCCGTGGGACCCCACGAGCCGTTTTCCACAATGCCAATCTTTCGGTTCTGATAAAGCTTAGATTTAAGGTGAAGCAGGAAATCTTCCATAACGGGGAACACGCCGCCGTCGTAGGAAGCCGCCATAAGCACCATTCTGTCATATCTGAAGGCGTCCTCCACAGCCTCCGCCATATCAGACCTTGAAAGGTCCATTACAACTACCTTTTCGGCACCTCTGTCTTTAAGCATCTGCTCCAGCTTTTTAGCTGCGTCGGCAGTATGGCCGTGGATTGAAGCGTATGCCACAAACACACCCTTATCCTCAGGCTCGTAGCTTGACCATACGTTGTATTTATCAATATAGTATTCCAAATTGTCTTTAAGCACAGGACCGTGCAGTGGAAGAATCATCTTTATTTCAAGTCCCGCCGCCTTTTTAAGCAACGCCTGAACCTGAGCGCCGTATTTTCCTACAATATTAAAATAATATCTTCTCGCTTCGCAAGCCCAGTCCTCATCGGTATCAAGCGTTCCGAACTTTCCGAAGCCGTCAGCCGAAAACAACAGCTTTTCGCTCTGCTCATAGGTAACCATAACCTCCGGCCAGTGAACCATAGGCGCCATTATAAACTGCAGCGTATGACTGCCCAGAGAAAGAGTATCTCCTTCCTTTACGGTAACACAGCGGTCGTCTATGCCGTCCATGGTGAAAAACTGCTTCATCATGGTAAAGGTCTTGGCGTTTCCCACCAGCTTCATTTCGGGATATTTCTCAGCCAGCAATTTGATATTTGCCGAATGATCCGGCTCCATATGCTGAATCACTAGATAATCCGGACTTCTTCCGTTAAGGGCATTTTCCAGCTTTTCAAGCCATATGTCGGTAACCCTGTGGTCGGCAGTATCCATAACTGCGATTTTCTCGTCAACAATAAGATACGAATTATATGATACCCCGTTGGGAACCTTGTACTGGCTTTCAAACAAATCAAGAGTTTTATCGTCAGCACCGATATAAATCACGCTATCCGAAATTTTAACGTCTCCCATTTTCATTCCTCCAAACTAATCAATTCACGGGTATTATTCTATCACAGACAAGTATATTTGTCAATATCATTTTCAACATATAGTTTAACTGTCAATCACAAACCGCCAGGGCTTGTCTATATCCTCCTGAGCGGCATAATTTATGCCTACCCGCTTTTCGGTATGATATGAATGTTCCTCTCCGTCGTCCTCTATCCAGATAACGGGATTATCCACAAACGAACTAAGATTCAGCTCTCCCGTAACTCCCAGCTTCTTGGTAAGCCTGGCAGGACCTTCGCAGCCCTCCCCTGCCCGAAAAAGCACACCCTGGGGATTCTCCCTTCCCCCGGTTATCACATTCATCAGCCAGTGCATTCCGTAGCAGAGGTAAACATAAACAGTGCCGCTTTCGCAATACAGTGCCTCGGTGCGCTTTGTCCTGCCCTTGTGGGCGTGACAGGCAGTATCAGCCTCGCCGCAGTAGGCTTCCGTTTCAGTTATTCTCACCCGGATTTCCTCACCGCTTAGCTTTGAAACCAGAATCTTTCCCACAAGCTGTGGAGCAACCTCCAGAGCGTCACGGTCAAAAAATTTATAATCAAGCTTGTTCATACTAAAACCGCCTTATTTTTTATCCCGAAGCTTCTCAACCAGCTCTTCATCGGGCTTCACAAACAAAGTGCGGTTGTTTGTGAAAATAACCATGCCAGGCTTTGCGCCGTTTGGCTTTTTAACATTCTTTATCAGGGTGTAATCCACCGGCACATGAGAGGAGTTTCGTCCCTTGGAATGATATGCCGCAATAATCGCCGCTTCCTCGATTGTCCTGTCGGGAGGGGTTTCGCCATGGCAGGAAATAACGGTGTGGGAGCCGGTAATCCCCTGAGTGTGCAACCAGATGTCCTGCTTTTCGCTGTCCTTGCAGGTAAGCTTGTCGTTTTGCTTGTTGTTTCTTCCCACACGTATCTCAAATCCATCGGAGGAGATAAACTTTATGGGCGGCAGACTTTTTGGCGGCTTCCCCTTTAACTTTGAGGACTTTATATACCCCTGCTCCGCCAGCTCAAGTCTCAGCTGAATTACATCGTTTTCGCTCTGGGCTCTGGTGAGGGAATCAAAAACCGAATCAATATATTCAAGTTCCTCCTCTCCCTGACTTATAAGCACCTTCAGCTTTTTCTCCGCAGTGTCCGCCTTGCGGTATTCCTTGTAATACTTCTGTGCATTCTGTGAAGGTGTCAGCCGCTTGTCAAGTGGAATCTTTATCAGAGGACATTTTTCATCGTAGTAATCCTCAACCTCCGCTGTTCCCTGTCCCTTTTCAAGGCGATAGAGATTAGCCATCAGCAGGTCGCCATATTTTTTAAGCTTGTCACGTTCTGCGCACTCCTTCAGTTCCTCACGCTGATTAGCGGTACGCCTTGCAATTCTGTCGGAGGTGTTTACCAGAAACTTAAACAAATCCTGCGCCCGCTGTTTCATTCTGGCGGCTCTGTCCCTTTCGGAATAGAAGTAATCCAGCGTTTCGCTGGGGGAATCAAGCTGCTTGGTAACCATAAGACTGCCGTACTGATTAATTGAGGTAAAGCAGAAATCCTTAAACAGTCCCTCTTTGGTTTTCACCACGGTGTACTTGTTCTCCCCGTTTCTGATTTCCTCAGCCGTCTTTTTAAGATAAAACGCCAGCCTGTCGAAGGTGTCCGAATCCATCTCGTTGACAACCAACTCCCTGCCCCTGCCGGCAAAAAACTCAGCCTCTCTGGCGAACACGGGAGAAATTCCCTCTATAGCTTTCATCAGCGCTTTGGGCAGACTGAGGGTGGGATAATTCCTCACCTCTCCGCATATGTCCTCCGCGCTGTCGTCAAGGAGGGAAAGCCTTTTCTCTCTGGGCGGCAGGGTGTAAGCCATTCCGGGCAGCACCATTCTTACAGCAGACATATCCTGTCCCACCCGCTTGATGCTGTCCACTATCTTCCCCTCGGAATTAATGAGAATAAGATTTGAATGTCTGCCCATTATTTCAACGGCAAGGGTAAGACGGCAGATGTCACCCATTTCGTTTGCCGAGTCAAAATCAAAGTAAAGTATCCGCTCAAAGCTGTCCTGCCTTATATCCACAAGCCTGCCCGACGACAGATGCTTTCGCATAAACATACAAAACATTGGGGGAACCTTTGGGTTTTCAATCTCCGCTTTGGTTACGTGAACCCTGGCAGTTCCCGCCCCCGTATTGAAAAGCAGTCTGTATGAGCCGTCCCGTGTGCGTATTCCTATAACAAGCTCCTCCCTTGAGGGCTGATAAATCTTGTCCACCCGCCCGTCTATAAGAGGTGAAAGCTCGTTTTTCACCAGTCTTAAAAATACTCCGTCAAGAGCCATGATTGTTACTCCTTAAATCTCATATGATAAAATGTCCGCATTGCTTGCGGCAATTTTAAACTCAACGTCCTTAAACTTTTCCGACAAAACACCCAGCATATACTCGCAGAAAATGTTTTCCGTGTGGTAGTGACCGCCGTCAATTACGCAGATTCCGGCGTTGTGCGCATCTATAAACACATCGTGCTTTACGTCGCCGGTGATTAAGCAGTCCGCTTTTTTGGACAGGGCTTCATTCAGATAACTTCCTCCGCTGCCGGAGCATACTGCTATGCGTTTTATGACCTTGCCGTCTTCGAAGCCGTTGTACCTCACTACGGTGTTTCCAAGAGCGGTTTTCACCCTTTTTGCAAGCTCCGTGGGCGTAGTTTCTTCGCAGTCGCACACAAAGCCCACAGGGGTCTCATTTTCAACCGCCAGCGGCTCCTTTGGCTCAAGCCCCAGCTTTTTGCAGAGGATAGTATTCATCTTTGCACTGTCAAAATTTGTGTGCGCCGAAATTGCGCATATCCCGGCAGAGCACAGCTTAACCGCCGCACACCTGTCGTCAAGGGTTTTAAGCCCTCTGAAAATCACGGGATGGTGAGTTATTATAAGCTGAGCATTTTCCCTTATTGCCTCGCTGATAATTTCATTTGTTATATCAAGGGCAATCAAAGCCTTTTTTATCTCCTTGACCTGAAAAACCACATTCATTCCGCTGTTGTCAAAATCCAGCTGCAATGAATAGGGAGCAAGCTCGTCTATGTAACCGTAAATATCATTCACTGTGGTCATATTATCACCTTTATCACATTTTATTGCAATTTCTCTGAGGCTCTGCGCCGTTTTTATATATTCCTCTCCAATCGAAGCCTTATCCTCCGACCGTGTCATGCCATTACCTGCCGCTTCAAGTCTTTGCGCCTGACGAAGATAATATTTCCTGCCGTCCTCCGAATCAACCAAAACCCTGCCTACATAAAGATAAGCAGTATCGCACTGATACTCCGGTTTTTTTCCGATGTAAACCGCCTGCATCACCGAATATACAAACCTGCCGTCCTCGCAGGGAATTTCCTTTGTGACCTCAAAGCCGTTGTCATAAAGCCATTTCCTCAGATAATCCCACTTTGTCATGGGTTGGAGCACAATATTAACTTTGTTTGTTTTTACCCATTCCGCTCGGCTTAAAATATCGGCTATAAGCTCTCCGCCCATTCCGGCGATTACAATATCGGTAATACCATCAGGCTTTATTTCATCAAGCCCGTCGGAAAGCACCAGCTTAACCCTATCTTCAAGCCCCTGCCTTCTCACGGTTTCGGCGGCAGAGCTGAGAGGCTTTTTGTTTACATCGCAGGCAATGCAGCTTTCGCAAATGCCCGATGTGATAAGATATGCCGCCAGATGTCCGTGGTCTGTGCCAACGTCTACGGCTTTTTTTCCTTTGCAAAGTCCGGCGCAGGCAAGCAGCCTTTTGTCGTTCATAAAATCTCTCCCTATCCAAAGCCTTACGCTTTTGGGTATTGTCAATAAAATACGCTGTACAAAGTCGGCAGACAATGGACAGCGTATTCAGTCAGCGTATGCGTTTTATCCTGCAATATGAGCATTAAGCTTTTCAATCATGCTGTTAACGTCAACGCCATGAACCATACAAGCCTGCTCAAGCGATTCTCCTCTTGAGGAAGGGCAGTACAGGCAGTGCATTCCCATTTCGGTGAAATACTTGGATGTAGTTTCGTCATGATCAAGAATATCGCCGATAATGGTATCCTTTGTAACCTTAAAATCCATTTAAAACACTCCCTTCATTTTAACCGACATTTATATTATAACCAATTTTTCATAGCAATGCAATAGCTTTTTGTAAATTTAATCGCCGCCATTAAGCAAAAAGAGCCGCCAAGCGGCAGCTCAAAGAGTCTTGGAATAAAGATATCTTCTGAGAAATTATTCCTCTCTCATTTTTGCGAAGCACTCGCTGCAATAAACAGGTCTGTCCTCACTGGGCTTGAATGGAACAACCGCCTCGCCTCCGCATGCGGCGCAGGTAGCGGTATACATCTGTCTTTCGCCTCTTGAAGCGTTCTTTCTTGCGTCGCGGCAAGCCTTGCATCTCTGAGGTTCGTTTTCAAAGCCCTTGCTTGCGTAAAATTCCTGCTCGCCTGCTGTGAAAACAAATTCGTTTCCGCATTCCTTGCACACCAATGTCTTGTCCTCGTACATGATTCTTTACCTCACTAAAATTAAAATGTGCCCCGGTCGGACTCACACCGACACCTTTGTTAAAACAACGCTCTGTAATTAAGCTACCCGGCCGTACAATACAGAAAATTATTTTGCAGCTATCTCAAAACCGCCTTAAGTTTTCGCCTAACCCTCTGCATTGCGTTGTCTACCGTTTTTACGGACACGCCTAATTTTAATGCTATCTGATTATAAGCCAAACCCGATAAGTATAATTGAAATACATGCCACTCAAGCTCCGAAAGAGCCGAATAAATTTTCTCAAAAATTTCATTCATGCGTTCCTTCTCAAGCACAATATTCTCGGGAATGTCGGACGGATCGTGGGAAGGCTCTTCCTCCTCGCCGACAGTCTCCTCAAGACTTGCCTTGTCCTTTTTGAACGCCGAAATCATTCTGTTTTTAATACACGTCATAGCGTAGGTGGAAAACTTAACATCCTTTTCAGGCTTATAGCTCTTAATTGCGCTCATCAGTCCCATAAGACCTTCTTGAATAAGGTCGTCGTAAACCCCTCCCGCAAAGGACTTCGCCCTCGCTTCAACAGCGCAGATATACCTTGAAATAAGCGAAAGCAGCGCCTGCCCGTCGTTGTTCTTAGCCATAGCGGCAAGCTGTTCGTCGGAAAATTCAGCATAACCGCTCTTTTCAAGCAGACTTTCATCTACCAAAATATATCCCACCATTCACGCTATATGATGTAATAATATCATAACACGATTAAACTTTAAAGTCAAGCAGCTTTCAAATTAAAATTAATTTTACCACTGATTTGTAACATTATACATATTTCAGGCTGATTTAATAGTAATTATGCCTAAAACTTTTTAAAATACCAGGCTGAATTTAAAACTTCTCCCTGTTAATAATGCCCACAACATCGAAATTCTATACCCGGGCATATTTCTCTCTGCCCTGAGAGAAAATATCTCCTCCGAAGCAGTCGTTGGCAACGATCAGCGGAAACCGCTCAACATAAAGCCGCTTTACTGACTCGCAGCCCAGATCCTCAAAAGCAATTACCTCGCAGGATTTAATGCAGTTGCAAGCCAAAGCTCCCGCTCCGCCCACTGCGCACAGATATATCGCCTTGTTGCGTACTATAGCGTCCCTTACCTCCTGTGAGCGTTCGCCTTTTCCGATCATGCCGCCCAAGCCTAAATCCAGCAGCCTCGGCGCAAACCTGTCCATTCGTCCCGACGTGGTGGGACCGCAGGAGCCTATTGGCTTGCCCTCGGGAGCAGGAGTAGGACCTGCGTAATAAATCACGGCATTTTCAAGGTCAAAAGGCAGCTTCTCTCCGTCGTCAAGCATTTTCATAAAACGCTTGTGTGCGGCGTCCCTTGAGGTATAAACCGTACCTGTAAGCAGCAGCTTGTCGCCACAGCGAAATTCCTCCGCGCGAAGCTTAAGCTCCTCAGCCCTAACTTCCTTTATATCACTGTTCATCTGCAATCACATCCCTTATACAAACTATACTGCAAAATCTGCGACCCTGCAGCAAACCTTAAACCTCCCTTGATAAAAAAAGGCGAACCTATCGATCCGCCTTATTTTAACAAAGCATATTCTGATGTAAAACCCGCTACTATTTATTCTTGAAAATATTAAAAATATCGTCGTAGTAATTAGGGTTGTCTGCCGCCTTTACTCCGGCTTTGTGCATAGCGTCGGCATTTGCCTTTGCGTCATCGCTGAAGTTTGCAGAAAAAGCAGCTTTCTTTGCGTTTCCGCCGATTCCGGGACCGTTGCCGTCAAAGTCTGCGGCAATAACCGTTACCGAAACCTCATCGTTAGTATCGGGATTGTATCCGTTACCGAAGATAATCTCAGCGTCAGGGTCAACAGCCGCTGTGATAGCATTGGTAAGCTCATCGATCTCATCAACCACAATATCCTCTGACATTGTAATGTTAACAAGCAATCTCTTTGCTCCCGTGATGGAAGTTTCAAGCAGGTCGCTTGAAATAACCTGAGAAACAACATCCTGAACCTTGTCCTTGCCCTGACCATGGCCGATAGCCATGTGAGCAAATCCGGCGTTCTTGATGATTGTGGTGATATCCGCAAAGTCAACATTTATCTCATCATGTCTTGTAATGATTTCCGCAATGGAGATTACATCTGTCTTTAAAACCTCATCGGCAAGAGCATAGGACTGACGCATTGTAAGCTTCTGATCTCCAGAAAGGAGATTCTGGTTGGGGATAACGATAAGGGCGTCAACATGCTCAAGCAGTGAAGCAATTCCCTTTTCCGCCTTTTCCATCTTCTTAGGTCCTTCAAACTTAAAGGGCTTTGTTACAACCGCAACGGTAAGCTTATCCATTTCCTGTGCAATCTCAGCAACTATGGGAGCAGCGCCCGTTCCGGTTCCGCCGCCCATTCCGGCAGTGATGAAAACCATGTCTGCGTCCTTGATTACCTCGGCTATCTCGTCTCTGCTCTCCTGAGCCGAAGCCTCGCCGATTTCAGGCTTTGCGCCTGCGCCCAGACCGTGAGTAAGCTTAGCGCCTATCTGAATCTTCTCGGTAGCCTTAGAACCCTTCAGCGCCTGAATATCCGTATTAATTGCAATATAGTCAACGTTTCCGGCAATACCTGCACAGGCTATGCAGTTCAAAGCGTTTCCGCCGCCGCCTCCGACGCCTATTACCTTGATTCTGGCACCCTCTACCGGTGCTTCAACATACTCGTATGACATACTTGACATCCTCCTAATTGAATTTATAGCGTAATTTCCGTTATTTTCATTGTCAGATTGCGGCACAATACCGCATAAAGCCCCATAGACATAAATATATTTCTATATTATCACAAAACACAACAAATGTAAAGCGTTAAATTGAACGTTATCTGAATATTTTATTAAAAAACATAGAACCTAACGATTTAATCAGATATTATTCAAATTATCTACCACTCATTGGTTGAATAGGCGTCGCTGCTGTTATATAATGTATCGTCCCCATACCCGTTTTGCAAATCACTGCCCGAATCTAAGCCTGACAGCGAATCATCATTGCTCTGGGATTCTTCCCCCGAATCCTGAGATGACTCGGACTGCTGAGATGACGAAGAATCGCTTTTTGGGATTGCGGATATACCGCTATCAACGCCGTTATAACGCAGCGTTCCCTCGTAGCTGTCCGACAAGCTTTTATCTATAACCGCCTTAATATGAGAAAGCTTATGCTCAATATCGACCGAACTTCCCAACTGTATTTCTATTCGGTTGTCATAAGTCATTCTTATATCCGTTCGGTAGGTAAGGTCTATTTCGTTTATATTCTCAAACTCCAACGCTTTTATTTCGCTGACAATCTCCTCGAGTATTCTCGTTTTAAATTCGTCCTGCGATTCAAGCTCGCTGCCCGGTTCAAGGCTTATAAGCTCAAAGCCCTTTATAAGCGTAAGTTCAGAGTCAAGGGGAACGTCGGCTTCAAGAATTCTTCCCGATTCCGACAGAATGTAATACCTGCCGTCCTGCTCTATCTGAGCCGCTTTTACCGCCTCGGTAACCTGTATTTCAAGCTCTGAAGGGTATTTCCTGCTTACCTGAACGTCGTCGATATAAACAAGGGTGTTTTTCAGTCTGGTTTCAACGGCGTCGGTATCGGTTCTTATAAGATTCACCCCGTTGTTCACTCCGCCCACTGCAAGAATCTGCTCGGTGGTGTAAAGACTCACTCCCTTAATATTGATTGTCTTTACGTTAAAGAATACCGTCATGCACAAAATAAGCACTATTATTGCAACAAAAACCACGGCCAGCGCATAATAGGTGTTAAGATTGCTTCTGCGCTTTCTTCTGTGTACTTTTACACGCTGTCCGTTTATATATTTGTATTGACCGTCTTCATGGCGGCTTTTAACAACATCCTTCATTTTATAATCCCGCTCCTGTGAACGGCGCTCCTTTCAATTGTTTTCAGCTGTTCTCCCGACGCACCGAAGCGCCTACCATACTAAGCTGCTTTTCAATCTCCTCATAACCTCTGTCTATAAGTCTCACGTTTGTAAGCACAGTCTCACCCTCTGCACTGAGAGCCGCAATTGCAAGAGCAGCCCCGCCTCGCAAGTCGGTAGCGCGGACATTTGCGCCGTAAAGCCTTTTTACTCCTTCAACCACCGCTACCTTGCCTTCCGCCTTTATATCGGCTCCCATTCTGACAAGCTCGTCAACGTGACGGTAGCGGTTTTCAAATATATTTTCAACTATAACGCTTGTTCCCTGAGCTTTCGCAAGCGCCGCCATTATTATAGCCTGAGCGTCGGTAGGAAATCCGGGATAAGGCATTGTCCTTATGGTCTTAACCGCTTTAAGCGGCTTTTTGCTGCAAAGATATATTCTATCGTCGTAAGGATAAACCGTGCAGCCCATCTGCTCAAACACGGGAATAACCGAATCTATATCCTGGCTTCTGGCGTTTTTCAGGCTTATTTCCCCGTTTGTCACCGCCGCAGCCGCAAGCATAGTACAAGCAACTATTCTGTCAGGCATGACGCTGTATTCGCAGCCGTGGAGGCTGCCTACGCCGGTTATATAAACAGTGCTTGAGCCCTGACCGCTTATTCTTGCACCGCAGCAGTTAAGAAAATTAGCCAGGTCTGAAATCTCAGGCTCTCTTGCGGCGTTGTATATCACCGTATCTCCCTTGGCAAGACAGGCGGCAAGCATTACATTTTCAGTTGCCCCTACCGACGGGAATGAAAGGGATATTCTTGCTCCCCTCAGCCCTTTGGGACAGGAGCAGCTTAAAACGCCATGTTCCTCCCTTATGACAACGCCCATCTGCTTCAGCGCAGAAATGTGCATGTCTATCGGTCTCGGTCCCAGCTCGCAACCTCCGGGGAAGGACAGAGAACATTCTCCCATTCTTCCCAGCACTGCGCCGAGAAAAACGATACTTGACCTCATTTCTCTCATAAGCTCGTCGGGAACGCTGCTTCCCGTAAGCTCGTTTGATTTTATCGTTACCGTGTTGCCCTGACTGCGGCATTTGCACCCAAGGCAGGTAAGTATCCTGCAAGCCGCAAAAACATCGGAAAGTCCGGGGCAGTTATGTAAAACGACCTCTCCTTTTACCAGAACACAGCCCGCCAGCAAGGGCAGTGCGCTGTTTTTTGCACCCTGGACTTCAATCTCTCCGCTGATACGCTTCTCTCCCTCAATCACCAGCCTTTGCATAAAGCTTTCTCTCCTTTTCAAAGAAATTCATCGCCGGCGAATTAAAATCACCCGACTTTAACTTATATTATGCTGAATTTCCTTGACCGGTGAAAAGAGAGTATATATACTTCTTTATCCTTTGCTTTTATTTATCCTTGACGCTTTCAATAAGCGGTTTAAGGGTGTTGTATATTCTGTCGGAGGTATCTGCTATAAATAAAGCGGCGGTGTTTTGCGACAGCTTTTCAAGCTTTTCAGGACTTGCAACAAGCTCAGCCACCTTATCTATAATTGTGGTTTCGGTAAGCTCCTTTTCTTCATAAACAAAGCCTGCTCCCGCATTTTGCAGCACCATTCCGTTGTAATACTGATGATTCTCCGCAACCATAGGCGAGGGGATAAGTATCGCGCCTCTGCCCACCGACTCAATCTCTGTAAGAGTGCTTGCGCCGCAGCGGGTGATAACCAGATCCGCCGCCGCCATGCAAAGGGGCATATCAATATAATCCCGGACAATAAGCCGTGGATTATCCTTGACCTTTACGCCGTCAGCTTCAAGCTTGTCGATGTAATCGGCATACCCCTTGTAGGTTCCGTAGGAGTGAATATGATTTATCCTTGCACCGGTTTCCTGATACCATTTAATCAGCCTTGCGATATTCTCGTTAAGCACCCTTGAACCAAGGCTTCCCCCGGTGGAAAGTATTACAATCTCATTGTCGGCAAAGCCCAGCCTGTGCCTTGCGTCCGACTTTGAAATGCGCTTAAACGCCTTTCTTACCGGCAGACCAGTTACCACAGACTTATCCTTTACCGACGGGTCAAGATTCTTGGTGTCCTCAACAGTTAGCATTATTCTATCCACTTTTTTGGACAGCAGTTTTGTGGTTACTCCCGCAAAGGCGTTTGCCTCGTGAATTGCGGTCTTTATACCCAGCTGAGCCGCTTTTCTTACCACAGGCCCTGAAACATAACCGCCCGTACCGATAACAAGCTGAGGCTTAAAATCGTTTATAATCTGTCTTGCTCTGCTGCCGGTGCGGCTGAGATACCATACCGCTCTGATGTTGCGCTTTACATTCTGAAAATTAAGCTTTCTCTGAAAACCCTCAACCTTTATAGGCTCGAACCTGTATCCCGCTTCGGGGACAAGCTTTGCTTCAAGCTTTTCGGGATTTCCCGCAAAGCAAAATTCTGCGTCGGGATAATGCTCCTTTATTATTTCCGCAATGGCAAGGGCGGGATTGACGTGTCCCGCAGTTCCTCCGCCCGCCAGCAGTACTCTAAGCATAAACCACAAACCTCTCTCAATAGATTATTACAGCTTGACGCTGCTATTTAGGCGTTCGTGCCTGACGTGAAATGTTCAGCAGTATGCCCATTTCCGCCAGCTGTATCAAAAGCGCCGTTCCGCCGTAGCTGAAAAACGGCAGTGATATTCCTGTATTTGGGAAAGAGTTGCTTGCAACCGCTATGTTCAACAGCGCCTGTGAGCCTATCTGAATTGTGATTCCTGCCGCAAGCAACATTCCAAAGCGATCCTTCGCCCTGGAAGCTATGTAAAAGCCTCTGATGATAAACATAAGAAACAGAATGATTACCACCATTGCGCCCACAAATCCCAGTTCTTCGCAAACTACCGAGAACACAAAGTCGTTCTGCGATTCGGGAAGATAAAGATACTTCTGCCTTGACTCGCCAAAGCCCAGCCCGAACAATCCACCAGAGCCTATAGCCAGAATCGACTGATAGGTCTGAAGCGTGGTGTCGCTGGTATCGGAAGTAGGGTCTGCCCAGCTTTTGAATCGGTCGAGGATATAGCCAAAATCTCCTGTAGCGAACACTTTGTACAAAATAAACAGCACACCCGCCGCACCCACGCAGCCGATAAATATCCAGAATGTCTTTCTTGGCATTCCGCTGACAAACATCATTGTAACTCCGATTATTCCCACCAGCAGAACCGCCGACATATGCCTTTGCAGCACCAGAACCACTGCCACCAGTCCCAGTATGATGGTAAAAGGCAGAACACAGTACTTCCAATCGCTAAACTTAGGGAAATTAACCGCCATTATATAGGCGAAGATAATGATAAATCCCACTTTCAGCAGCTCAGAGGGCTGCAACTGCAGCGGACCTATATTGACCCATCTGCGTGCGTTGGCGGTTTCAACTCCGAAAAGCGCCGTGTAAAGCGTAAGCAGCCATGTGGCTATAAATATTATATATGCAATCTTTGTATTCTGAAAAAAGTGATAGTCAAGATAAGATATAAGAAACATTGCCACAAGCCCTAAAGAGCCTGCGAAAATCTGCCTTTTAACATAATGATAGCCGTCATTAAATTCCGAAAGTCCCCAGGCATAGCTGGCAGAAAACATCATTATAATGCCAAAAACAAGAAGCACCAGCACAAGTATGAAAAACGGCTTGTCAATCTCGCTTTTTATAAATCTGAAGTTTATTTTCTTTCTTGCCTGAGCAACCGGCTGACCCGCAGAGCTGCCGCCGCTTGCTGCGCTTTTGTCAGACATGAAAACAACCTCCCTTTTGTTCTATAGTTTCGTGCTGTAAACCGAAAACGCCACAGCGCCGACTCCTCCTATCAGCGTAATAAAAGAAAAGAGCGCAATAACCTTATAATCGCTCCAACCCTTCGCCTTGAAATGGGCATGCAGACTGTTTCCTTTAAAAATCAGCTTTTTACTTTTTTTATAAACCGCATACTGTATCAGCGAACACGCCCCGTCCACAATAAAACCTAAGCCTGCAAGCAGAAACAGAAAATGCAGCTTTGATATTATGACCATCGACGCCACGGCTCCCCCTAAAAACAGCGAGCCGGATTCGCCGATAAAAACCTTTGACGGCGAAAGCCCCCAGATCAGTATCCCTGCGCATGTCCCCGCAATACAGTAGGCGTACAGCTGACCCTCGGAATTTGAGGTAACATTGCAGCATACCGCAACAATCAGAGAAAATACAAGACAGGTAGTTGCGCAAAGTCCGTCGCAGCCGCTTGAAGTATCGCCTCCGAAGCAGTCGTGAAGCTTAACGCAGTTTACAGCTACCGTCAGCATAATCCCCATAAGTGGATAGTAAAGATACCCAAAATCCATGTATCCCAGACGAAAAGGCAGCAGAACCTCCGTAGTCCCATCTCCCTGCAAATACAGTATCAGCAGAAACCCGATGCTGAGCATAAGCTGTGCCGCAACCTTATGGCGCAGCTTAAAACCCAAAATTGCTTTTCTTCTGTCCTTTGCGTAATCCTCAGCGATACCGATTGCCATAAGCAGCAGGCAGTATACATATGCCGCCCCAAGCCGCCCGCCGCTTCCCCCATCGCCTATCTGATAGGATGAAACCAGCACGCTTATTCCAAGAAATAGTCCTATTCCCATGGACAGGGCAATTATAATTCCGCCGAATTTCGGCTCAGAGCCGTCCTTTTTAAAGCGGTCGCCTATATAAAGGTCAAACTTTCCCGTTTTAAGCTTGCGAAACAGGGGTATCAAAATTTTCCCCAACATAAATCCTGCAAATATCTCAACCGCAAGAATTATCAGCATTCTATTCCAGAGCATTTAAAACCTCTTCAAGCTTCATTCCCCGACTACCCTTCAGCAAAACGGTATCACCCACTTTAAGGACGCCTTTGAGATACTTTGCAATCTCCTGCCTGTCGTCAAAATGCAGACAATTTTCCTCGGGGAAACCCGACTGAACCGCTCCCTCGATGTAATAGCGTGAATTTTCCCCGTAGCACAAAAGCATATCCGCCTTTGAAGCCGCTACATATTTTCCTACGGTTTTGTGATACTGCTTTGTATTCTTACCCAGCTCCAGCATATCCGCCAGAACCGCATATCTTTTTCCCTCTGTTTTTATCTGGGACAAAACCGAAAGGCTTGCCTTCATTGAATCGGGAGCGGCGTTGTAGCAGTCGACAATAAATCTTACTCCGTTTTTAACGGCAGTATTCTGCCGCAATCCGTCAGGTCTGAAATCCCCGATACCCTTAACAATCTCCTCAGGCTCTATGCCAAGCTCCAGCCCGACACAGAATGCCGCAAGGGCGTTTTTAACGTTATGCTCGCCCAGACAATTTATAACGGCGTCAATTTTACCGCCCGGATAGTTTACCGTAAAGGCTACCGATGATTCGTCAGTTTCTATATCTGATGCATAAACCTCGCAGTCTTTCTTTTTAATCGAGAAATACACGACCCTTCTGCCGCCGTGTATTTCCACCCCGGCCAGCAACTTGTCGTCCTTGCTGAGAATAAGGGGCGCATCATAGTCCGCTCCGTCAAGTATCTCAAGCTTCGCCTTTAGAATGTTCTCCTGCGTGCCCAGATTCTCAATATGAGAAACCCCTATATTTGTAATCACCGCACAGGTGGGACAAGCGCACATGGACAGACGTGAAATCTCCCCGAAATGGCTCATCCCCATTTCAATAACTGCCGCCTGATATTCGCTGTCAAGCCCGAAAAGAGTCTGCGGCAGACCAATTTCGTTATTAAGATTTCCCTGAGTTTTCAGCGTTTTGTATTTTCTTGAAGCAACGCAGGCAATCATATCTTTTGTGGTGGTCTTGCCTACGCTTCCCGTAACGCCGATAACGGGTATATCAAATTTCCTTCTGTAGTGATTCGCCAGATCAAGCAGAGCTTTTGCAGTAGAGTCTACAATAATGCATCTTGCGCCCTGCACCGGCCTTTCGGTTATAACCGCTGCCGCTCCCAGCTCCATTGCCTTTACGGCAAAATCGTGACCGTCGAAGCGTTCCCCTTTAAGAGCGATGAAAACCGAATTTTCAATTATTTTTCTTGTGTCGGTTGAGATTGCACTGACCATAGTGTCAACAGGAAAGCCAAAGCTTCCGTCGACAGCCTGTATAATTTCAGCCAAGCTCATTTTCTCCATAATTGTTTGCTCCTTTAATGCAGGTCAGTGTCACGCCGACGTATAATCATCGGCGGCGTCAGCCCTATTATCTTTTTTGTTCGTCAATATCTTTTTTAACCGCTCAACATATCTCAGCGTTTAAACATAAACCTCAGATTTTTATGTCAGTCAAGCTGTGCCAGCGCTTCGGCGACTACCTCACGCTCGTCAAAGTGTATCTTGACTCCTCCGGCAAGTATTTGATAATCCTCATGCCCCTTTCCCGCCAGCACGATAATATCGTTCTTTTCGGCGTTTTTAACCGCCCAGTAAATAGCCTCTCGTCTATCGCAGATTGTTATGTAAGGCGTATTTTTTCCCTCAAGCCCCTTAAGCACGTCTTTTATTATTTCTTCAGGATCCTCGTTTCGGGGATTGTCTGAAGTAACAATAAGAAAATCTGCATTGTCGGCAGCCGCCGCAGCCATCAGTGGACGCTTTGTAGCATCACGGTTTCCTCCGCAGCCGAACAGGCACTTGACCTTTCCCTCTGCGCTTGCTTTAATCGCTGAAAGCACGTTGGCAAGAGCGTCGGGAGTGTGAGCATAATCGCAGATAACGGTGAAATCCCTGCCTGTGGGAACAACCTCTGCTCTGCCTCTTACCCCCTGCATTTTATTGAGTTCCTTTATGACCTTTTCCGCATCAAAGCCGAGGGTCTCGCAGCAGGCTATAACCGCCAGCGAATTTGAAACGTTAAAAAGCCCCGGCATTTTAAAATCAACATTATGCTTTGTCTTTCCATCGCAAAATACATATTTTACGCCGCTGGCTGAAAGCAGAATATCCTCGGCGTAAAAATCCGCCTTGGAAACGGCAGAAAAAGTCTTATAGGGACAGGTTATTTCCCATGTGTATCTTTTTCCGTAATCGTCGTCTATATTGATAATAGCTGTATCGGAAATGTCAAAGAGAATTTTCTTCGCCTGATAATAATTTTCCATAGTTCCGTGAACGTCAAGATGGTCCTGGGTAAGATTGGTGAACACTCCTGCGGCAAAGCGGCAAGGACCAAGCCTTTTCTGCTCCAGCCCCTGGGAGGACGCTTCCATTATAGCATATTCACAGCCCTTATCTACCATTTTAGAAAACAGCTCAAACAAATCGTAAGGCTCGGGAGTGGTTCTTGCGGTGGGATATACCTCATCGCCTATTTCATTCTGACATGTGCCTATAAGACCGCATTTGCAGCCCAGAGAGGACAATACTTTTTTCATAACGGTGGTTATGGTAGTCTTTCCGTTTGTTCCGGTAACCCCCACCAGCTTCAGCTTTCTCTCGGGATGACCGAACCATGCCGCACAAAGCATGGGATAGACATCTCTTGTATCCTCAACGATTATCTGTCTGTCAATGCCCAAATCACGCTCGGTCACTACAACGGCAGCTCCTCGTTCAAGCATCTGCTCAGCTGCGCTATGACCGTCAAACGTCGCTCCTTTTATGCAGACAAACATTCCTCCGCTTTTCATTTCTGTCCTGGTATCAGAGGTAAGACAGGTTATTTCCATATCGGGGAGATTGGTTTTTGCCACCCCGTTTATAAGATTATAAAGCTTCATTATTATGACCATGCTCCAAAAATGGGAGCATACCTCCTTTCGATGTTCTGGGCTTTTTGCGGCTGCACATTCAAGCGACGCTTCCAAAGGTTAAAAGCGTTACTGGGAACCTACCGTGCTTTGTTCAAAAGTTACGCTGATTGCAGTTCCCATGGGAACATTGGTGCCCACAGCATAATCCTGGTCCCACGACGCAATTGCGCCTTCCTCATATGCAGCGCTTCCCTGAGGCGACAGATTAAGACCGTAAGCTTCAAGAGTAGACTGCGCCTGTTCCTTTGTAAGTCCCTGAAGATTGGGGACAACTACCGTTTCTTCGGTATAATCCTCTTCGGTATAAAGCACCACAGAGCTGCCTCTTTCCACAGAAACCGAAACAGGAACCTGCTTTACAACGCTGTCCCCTTCACCCCGGATTTTTACTTCAAGTCCCAGGTCCTCAAGGGTCTGCGTTGCGCTTTCAACCGTTGCATACTCTACGTTGGGAACGGAAACCTGAAGCTCTTCAAGCTCCTCCTCCGTATACTCAGGGAAAAATCCCATATACGGAAGCACTTCCGAAAGCACGTCGACGCATATAGGCGCCGCAACCTGCGAGCCGTAATACTTTCCGCCCGTCGGGTCGTCCACCATAACAAGCATTATGATTTCAGGGTCGTCGGCGGGAGCGAAAGCACAGTATGACGCAACATATGTATTACCCGAAGCGTCCACGTCGATTTTCTGAGAAGTTCCAGACTTTCCGCCTATGCGGTAACCCTGGATATAGCAGTTTGAACCGGGCTGTCCGTTTACAACGCCCTCAAGTATTTCACGCATTGCGGCAGAGGTTTCCTCAGAGATAACCTGACGCTTTACAACCGTTTCAAAATCCTCAACAACGTTTCCGTTGGAATCAACAATTTTATCAACTACCTGTGGAGTTACCAGATATCCGCCGTTTATGCAGGCGGCATAGGCAGTTATCATCTGAATGGGCGTAACCTTATTGGTCTGTCCGAAGGACGACGACGCCAGCTCTACGCTGCCCATTCTTGACAGCGGCATATATATTGAGCTTGCCTCTCCCGGAAGGTCTATTCCGGTAGTTTCGGTAAAGCCGTAAGCTTTGAAATATTTGAAAAAGCCCTCCGCTCCCAGACGCTGTCCTATCTGAACAAACGCAGGGTTGCAGGAATTAAGCATTGCGGTAGCCAGATTCTGTGAACCGTGATTATAAGTAGCCCAGCAGCTGAAATTGGTGTCGGCAACCGTTATGCTGGTGTTGCAAGAAAAGGTATCATCAAGAGAAATCGCCTTTTCCTCCAACGCAGATGAGCCTGTAATTACCTTGAATACAGAGCCGGGGAAATAAAGCTCGGATACCGCCTTGTTTTTCCACTGGGTAGACCATGCGTTGAGCTGCATCTCGCTGTACTCCTGGGAATCGGGGTCAAGCGCCGCCAGCTCCGCCGCCGTTTCAGCGTCGGTTATTTCCGCAGGATTATTGGGGTCATAGCTGTATGTGGTAGCCATAGCGTATATCTCGCCGGTATTTGGGTTCATTATAATACCGCAGGCACGCTCGTTTGGCTGATGCTCCTCATAAGCTTCATTCAACGCTCTTTCAAGATGATACTGAATATTCACATCGATATTAAGCTTGAGAGAATCGCCATCCTGGGCATCGTAGCTCTGCTTATAGCGGTAAGGTATCTCCGTTCCGTTTCGTGCGGTTGCGGTAACAACCCGTCCGTCAACGCCCGAAAGGTAATCGTCATAATAAGCCTCAAGCCCGTAAATTCCGTCGCCGTCATAACTGAGGTGACCTATAACGTTTGAAGCCAGCTCGTTCTGGGGATAAAATCTTTTGGTGGAAGGATCGCATCTTATGCCGTCAAGCTCCTCCTGTGAAAGATAGTCCTCAATTTCATCGGCAGTGGTTTTTTCCACATTTCTTTTTAAAATAACATACCTTGAATCCTCATCGGTGCAATAGCTTTCAACGTCGGCAGTATCCAGCTCCAGGGTGGAAGCAAGAAACTGAACCAGGTCGTCAAAGGTCTCGTCGGTAGTTTTTGCCTCGTCAAGGGATGCCTGATATTCCGCACGCTGATCTGCATCGTCTTCATCAGCTATAAGCTGCTGAAGCTCTTCGATACGCTCGTCCTTTTTATCAAGATAATCCTCCCACAGCATTACCGGGTCGCAATAAACGGTATAAACCGTTGCGCTCTGAGCCAGAACCTGGTCGTTTGCGTCGTAAATCGTTCCTCTTGACGCCGACACCACGGTGCTTCTCAGCTGCTGTGAATTGGCAAGTTCCTGCCATTTTTCCGACTCGGTTACCGAAACCCTGAATATACAGAAAACTATGTACACAACCAAAACGATTATCACAAGATTAATCCACAGATTCAATCTGCGCTTCATTATTCTGCTGGGCTTATCAGTCATTTTGCGCCTACCTTTCTTTATCTCCTTTTCGTCTCGCTAAAAACCTATTGTTTCTTTTTCTCACACAAAAACATACAAATTTCTACATTATTTATAATAGAACAAGAAAGCTAAGCACATTTTACTGTCCCTAACTTTCCATGATAATATTTTATCGGATTATGCCCCGATATATTCCAGTAAGTTTGAAAACCAACGCTTAATTCTTACAAATATATTCGTATCCTCCTGAGCCACAATCTCCGCTACGGTGTCGCCCTCTACCTCAACATACTCAATCTGGGATTTATCCAGCTTCTGAAGTCCCAGTTCGTTTTCAGCATACTCTTCAACTTTTGTAAGTCCGGTTTTCTGAGCCAGCTCTGACTCCATGCTTATATTTTCGTTTGTAAGCTGAGTCAGCCTCTCCTCCAGCTCCGACTGCTGGGTATAAAGGCTTGAAAGCTCCACTCTTCCGTATATCATAGAGCAGAATAATGCCATGGCGGCAACTGCCGCTCCCACAGCCTTTATTCCACTGACAGCCTTTTTCTTTGAAGGATTTGCCCGATGCTTTATTTTACGGGGAGATTGTACCTCTTCCTCGTCATATGTACTGTAATCATACGCCAGATTATTTATCTTAGCCATTTTTAACTTCACCTCTTACCGCACCCGGTACGGTATATATTTCAAACACAGTCAATACTCAATCTTCTCAATAATTCTCAGTTTTGCACTTCTGCTGCGGTTGTTTGCGGCAAGCTCTTCGCTTCCCGGCTCTATAGGCTTTTTATTGACAAGCCTGCCCACAGGCTTACGTCCGCATACGCATACAGGAAATTCAGGGGGACATATACATCCCTTTGTAAATGAAGCAAACCTCTGCTTAACCAGCCTATCCTCCAGAGAATGAAAGGTTATAATCGCCAGACGTCCTCCCGGCTTTAAACATTCAAACGCCGTGTCAAGAGCCTTGTCAAGATGCCCCAGCTCGTCGTTTACCACTATTCTTATTGCCTGAAAGGTTTTCTTGCAGGGATTTTTCTCCCGCCGAACCCTCTGGGGCACGGAATTTTTAATAATCTCGGCAAGCTGTCCCGTAGTTTCTATGGGGGCTTGCTCACGGGCTTTCACAATATTTGCGGCAATGCTTCTTGCATACTTTTCCTCGCCGTACTCAAATATAATTCTGCCTAACTCCTGTTGGGAAAACTCGTTTACGATATCCCGTGCGGATACGCCCTCCTTACTCATTCTCATATCAAGAGGAGCGTCGCTGTGGTATGAAAACCCACGCTGTGAATTGTCAAGCTGATAGGATGAAACTCCTAAATCAAGCAGTATTCCGTCAACTCCGTCAACTCCAAGCTCTTCAAGCACCATATCCATCTCTGAATAATTTGCAAGCATAACCTGTGCAGGAAAACCCTCCAGTCTTTCTGTCGCCGTTTTCACAGCTTCGGGGTCTCTGTCCAGCGCAATAAGCCTACCCTTTGAAGGGTCGAGCCTTTTGGCGATTTCCCTTGAATGACCTGCTCCGCCTACCGTGCCGTCTACATAAACGCCGTCAGGCTTTATTGCAAGTCCCTCTATACACTCGTTAAGCAGCACAGATACATGCTTAAATTCCACTAAAAATCAAGCCCTTCCAACGCTTTCATCAGCATTTCGTCGTCAACGCTGCTATTGAGCTGCTCCCATCTTTGTTTATCCCATATCTCGCATCTGTCGGAAACGCCTGCAACTACAACGTCCTTTTCAAGGCCTGCAATTTCACGCAGAGCGGGAGGTATAAGTATTCTTCCCTGCTTGTCAGCCTCCACCTCGCCGGCATTGGCCATAAAGCTTCGCTGCAGATTTCTTCCCTGCGCCATCGGCAGAGCTTTAATCTTATTGGCTCTTTCCTCAAAATCCTCAAGAGAGTAAACAAACAGACAACCGTCAAGTCCTTTTGTAATGATGAACCTCTCGCCGATTATTTCACGCAGCTTTGCGGGAAAAGTCATTCTTCCCTTAGCATCCATAGTCTGATAGTAGGTTCCTTTAAGCATGCTTGTCAGCAAGACGTCCACCTCCTTTACACACAGCGCACTGAAAAGTTAAAATCTAAGGGCTGCTTCACCACTTTTTTGCACTTTTCACCGCTTTGACTTTATTATACACCATGTACAAAGAAAATGCAACTGTAAATTTCGCCAAAACTTCGGTCAAAAAACAAAATTCATTAAGCAAACGCCGTCAAATCAAGCAATTTTGCCGCACTTTTTTGTAATATTCAGTCGAACAAAGGTTACTGAATTGTAATTTATGAACAATTTGTTTCATAATGTCCATTTCCTGCAATCGCAAAATTTTCCGACTCTGTGAGTCCTCCAAGGCTGCGGACATCAGATTTGGTTTCCTTTACAATATTAATTATAGCACAACATATAGTATCGGTCAACTGTTTTTTTGAATAAAACCACAATTTTTCTCGAATTATCATTATCGGTTCAAAAAATCGTACAGCTGGCCCTTTTCAAAGCAATAATTTTCCAAACAGGTTACAAATTCATAATGTTAAATCAAATAATTATTACGAATGGTCAACTGCATTTCTGCTTATTAAATTTTTTATGAATTGTATTTATTACAAAAACATCTTAATTAAATATAAACAAAAACCGCACAACAGACCGATTTTGTCAAATCAATCTGCTGTGCGGCAGACGCTGTAACGTCAGTTAAATTATTTGCAGTATTTTTCTATATAATTGTCAATGCAGTATTGAACAATCTCCACAGCCTTGTCGGCGTTTTTGACGTCGTCGATAACGGTATCCTTTCCCTCCAGCTGCTTATACACCGTGAAGAAATGGGACATTTCATCAAAAATATGCTTCGGAAGATTGGAAATATCCTTATAGGGGTTATAAGTCGGGTCGTTTACAGGTATACAGATTATTTTTTCGTCGGCGGCTCCGTTATCAAGCATTGATATAACGCCGATAGGATAGCATTTCACCAGCGACATGGGCACCAACGTTTCGGAACAGAGCACCAGCACATCCAGCGGGTCGCCGTCGTCGGCATAGGTTCTGGGAATAAAGCCGTAATTGGCTGGATAGTGGGTGGAAGTATAAAGTATTCTGTCCATTTTAAGCAGACCGGTTTCCTTGTCAAGCTCATATTTTACCTTAGAGCCCTTTGGTATCTCGATTACCGCCGTAAAACACTCATTATTTATCTCCTTTGGTGAAATATCATGCCAGATATTCATTTTAACTACTCCTCGCTTCCGTTTAAAATTAATTTTCCTCAATCACATCCGAAAGATACATTCCCTCAGACTTAAGATTAACAGGTATGTCGTATACAGTTTCTCCGTTTATCTCCACCGAAAAGCTTGTCCCGGGTGAGTCGTCGGAAAAATTGTCCCACAAGGTCTTTATTTCGGATTGCTTTGGGACACCCAGTTCTTTAAACGCCTTTTCAAATTTTTTCGCATCGCCGTACACCGAAATGCTTTGATATTTAAGACAATATATCTCCTCGCCGCTGCTGTGAGAGCCAAATCCGAAGCGGCATACGCCGTCGTTTACAAGCAGCTCGCCGTAACGCTTCATAACAGCGTTAGCCACAGGCAGGGTACAGTTATCGAGATAATACAAGTTATAGTGAAAAGGGTCTGTCTTGCTTTTTCTAAGCCTCTTCTCCTCCTCATCACTGCATGGCAGCTCCACAAAGAAGAAAACCGGCGCTTCAAGGCGTTTAATCAGCCCCTCTACCGCCCTTGCAATAAGCTCTGCGCTTAAAACGGCGGAGATACCGTTATCACAGATACAGTATGCGGAATCCACTCCATCAAGATTGTCAGCGCTTACTCCCTGCACAAGCTGAAAGCTCACAGCAATCCTCCCCTTTTCATTTCTTATCTGAAATAATTATACACCATATCTCCCTCAAAAGCAATAGCGCAACAAAAATATTCTCCCCCGACTATTGGCAAAAAACGACGACGCACCCACACCCGATGCGTCGTCAAAGTAAATTATAGGTCGGTATTATCTCCACAGTCAAGAAGAAAAGCCAAAAGCTATTTTCCTCTTTCCATAATAATGTCTGCCATTTCTCCAACATTTTTCATACCGGAAACCTCGCCCATGGTGAAACGCATTTTAAACTCATCCTCCACTGCGCTGATAAGAGTTATATGCTCGATTGAATCCCAGTCCTCAATGTCGGCGGCGGTTGTTGTGGGAGAAAGGGTTATATCCTCGTCGTCGAACACCTCCCTGAAAACCGACTCCAGTCTTTCATAAATTTCCTTTGCGTTCATAAAAACACTCCCTTCAGTTTACCTTAATAACCTTGTTCTTATTTTCATATCCCGTGATGTCAAGCTCCCACACCGTAACTCCCTGAGAATCCTCGCTTACCGATGAAAAGCCCAGCACATCGGGATAAAAATCCTTTACCATCTTGTTTTTTGCCGTGGGGATATACACTCCCACCAGTCTGGAAATGCCCTGCTTGGCGGCAGCTTCCACCAGCGAATCAAGCATAGCAAGCTCCATATCCCTTTTCAGCACGCGGCAGCTCATAAGCCACAAATCTATATTTAACGTATCCCCGTTCTTTTTTCCGATTACAACTGACACTACTCCGTTATCGCCGAACTTATCGGTCAGCTTTCCATAAAGGGTGATATATTGGTTGCTGCGAGAAATCTCCTCCATCTCGCTTTGGGTATACCGCTTTGTGGTCAGGTTAAACTGATTGCTTTTGTTGGTAAGCTGGGTGATACGCTGAATGTACAGCGGCTTAAATGGCTGAATCTCGGCAGTCATTTCAAGACTGAGCAGATAATCCTCATAAGATTCAAACTTTGCCATAGAATTTGCCCTGGCGATATTCGCCTTGTACATTTCATTGCGTTTAAGGTCATCCTCCGAAAGACTTGTCACCTCAAAAAAGCCGGAGCGGTCAAGCACCCTGATATAATCCGTCACCTCTCCGATTTCGGGAACTGCCACTCCTTCAACCTGAGCACGGACTATCTCCCTTTCGGCAGGATTATCGTCGCAAAACACCACCGCTTCGGGCAGAATATTAAGCTCCCGAGCAATATCCGAAATGTTTTTATCCTTGGGCAGCCAGTTTGCCTTTATTACCGTAAAGTCCTCGGGAGTAACCGCCCCTTCCGGGTGAGAAAGTCCCGCCAGCGCATTTTCCTCCTCGTTTTTGGAACACACCGTCAGCAGCACACCTATTTTCTTATAAGCCTTCACATACTGCTGAAATTCATAGTATGCCTGAGCGGTGCCGGTTTCCTGTCCGATTTCAAGATTTTCGGGACCGTCGTCCCCTACTATTCCACCCCACATTGTATTGTCAAGGTCAAGCGCCAGGGCTTTTTTGTTTTTCCCAAACACCGATTTTATAATGCTTGAAACCTGAAAGGCAAGCTCAGGGATTGCGTTAAGGTCAAGGGAGTACTTGTACATATACCAATACTCCGGCGCAGACCATCTTTCAAGCCCGTAAGCGGAGGAAAGCCAATTGATGTCGTTTATATAAAATCCCGAACGCTTCTGAGCCTCCGAATAAAACGCCAGATTAAGCCGGGTAACAAAATTCACCCTGCCGAAAGGATATGTCGCCTCGCTGTTGCCCATTAGCCTGTAATATGGCAGTTCAAAATTATTTTGTATCACAGGACAGCCGTACCGCTTTTCAATGGAATCCCACAGCTGTCTGAACCGCTCAAGCTCTGAATTAAAGCCCTCGTCAACCTGCTGTGCCGCCATTCCCGGCTCAGGCATAAAATTCAGATTTCTAAGGCTTGTGTGTATGTAAATAATATCAGGCTTAAAGCTTTCAAGCTCCTCGTTCCCGAAAACTCCGTCCTGCCAGAACCTTGCATATTCCGATTCCCAGAACTCCGGCTCTATCCCACAGTCCAGCAGAAAAAGCTCCATAACCCTGACTATATCCGCAGTGGTAGAACCGCCGAGAACCCCAATCTTTTTCTTTATTCTCATCTTTCCATCGGAAAGCAGGGATTTTTTCAGCGACTTTTTCTTTTTCATTATATATGCCGAATCAAAAGGATATTCAAGCTCTTTCATAAACACCTCTCCTTTAACTCATGCGCCCACAAAGGCAGGTTACAAAACAAGCTGTCCGCAAATCAGACGGACAGCCCGCAAAATTTAAATCGGAGCAAAACGTGATAAGCTTGCTTAATCACGTTGCGACGATTGCAACCGTCGCTGAGGAGCTTTGCTCCTCAGGGTTTCAGTGGGGGATTAAAACCCCCACTGAAACCCTGAATGTCCCCGCCGCCTTAGGAGGCATACCTGCCGACAAGCGGCAGCGGGGACATCTGCGACAAGGTTATTTCTCTTTGTATTCAACCGCCGCTCTGATAAAATCTCTGAACAGAACCTGGGCATGGTTGGGACGGGATTTAAATTCCGGATGGAACTGCACTCCCACAAACCAGGGATGAACATCGGCAGGAAGCTCTACAATTTCAACAAGCTTTTCATCGGGGGAAAGTCCCGCAATCATAAGACCTTTTTCGGTAAGAATCTTTCTGAATTCGTTATTAAATTCCCAGCGGTGACGATGACGCTCGTAAATAAGAGGCTCTTTATAAATTCCGGCGCATCTTGAACCCTCGGTAAGCTTGCATGGGTAAAGTCCAAGACGCATTGTTCCGCCCTTGTCGGTAATGTCCTTCTGCTCGTCCATAATATCAATAACAGGATAAGGAGTTTCTCCGAATTCGGTAGAATTAGCCTCTTCAAGACCTGCACAGTTTCTTGCAAACTCAATAACCGACATCTGCATTCCAAGACAAATACCAAACATGGGAATCTTATTTTCTCTGGCGTATCTTATCGCCTCGATCATGCCTTCTATTCCTCTGTCACCGAAGCCGCCGGGAACGATTATTCCATCAACGCCCTTTAACATATCCGAAACGGTATCTTTATTGATGTCCTCAGACTGAAGCCACTTTATTTTGACCTCTGCTCCGTTTTCAAAGCCTCCGTGGCGAAGCGCCTCGGCAACGGACAGATATGCGTCCTCAAGCTCTACATACTTTCCCACAAGCCCGATTGTAACAGTCTTGTCGCAGTTTTTAACCCGCTCTATCATAGCCTTCCATTCGGCAAGATCGGGAGTGCGATTTTCAAGATGAAGATGATAACATACAGCATCCGCAAGACCCTCTTCCTCAAGCCAGATAGGAACCTCATAAAGCGATGGAGCAGTAAGGTTCTGAATAACATCCTCAGGGCGCACGTTGCAGAAAAGGCTTATCTTTTGCTTCATATCTTCCGGGATCTCCATTTCCGAACGCAGCACAAGAACATTAGGCTGGATTCCCATTGAAAGCAGTTCCTTAACGGAGTGCTGGGTAGGCTTTGACTTAAGTTCCTTAGAACCTGAAATATACGGAACAAGACAAACATGGATAAACATTGCATTATCCCTGCCCAGTTCGATGTAAGCCTGTCTTATAGCTTCAAGAAAGGGCGTCGACTCAATGTCGCCCACCGTTCCGCCTATTTCGGTTATAACAACGTCGGTGTTGGTTTCCTTACCCACTCTGTAAAGCTTGTCCTTTATCTCATTGGTGATGTGAGGCACAACCTGAACCGTTCCACCCAGATAATCTCCCCTTCTCTCCTTGTTGAGCACGTTCCAGTAAATCTTTCCGGTTGTGACATTTGAATTGATGGAAAGATTCTCATCAATAAAACGCTCATAGTGACCGAGGTCCAGGTCGGTTTCTGCGCCATCGTCGGTAACGAAAACCTCGCCGTGCTGATAAGGGGACATTGTTCCGGGGTCAACGTTGATATAGGGATCAAATTTCTGAATTGTAACGCTGTAGCCTCTGACTTTCAAAAGACGACCCAGTGAAGCCGCAGTTATACCCTTTCCAAGGCCCGAAACGACTCCGCCTGTAACAAATACATACTTAGTAGGCATAAACCTTTACCTCCGAACACAAAAAATCTCATATACTTCTACTTCCGCAAAACCTTTTCCGAAGCAAAATAAACCTTACATATTATCATACCAAATTTTACGACAAAAAGCAAGAGGGTTAAGCAAAATCCCCGGCTTTTTCTTAGGTAAACAAACTATGAACGGCAAATCGCTATACTGCCTGTACCTCTCACTTGCCATTCTCACACAAAAACAAAGCTTTCCGACAACCGAAAAGCTCTGCTGTATATTTTATTCTATAGTAACCTTTTTCATCACCTGAGGCTCAACAGGCTTATCTCTGAAATCAGTTTTGGTATTTGCTATTTCGTCCACAACATCCATTCCCTCAACGACCTTTCCGAAAGCGGCATACTGTCCGTCAAGATGAGGAGCGTCCTCATGCATTATAAAGAACTGAGAACCGGCGGAATTAGGGTCCTGAGCACGAGCCATGGAAATCACGCCTCTGGTGTGTTTAAGATTGTTGGGAACTCCGTTTGCAAGAAACTCGCCCTTAATGCGCTCCTTGGGACCACCCATTCCCGTTCCCTGAGGACAGCCGCCCTGAATCATAAAGCCTTTTATTACTCTGTGAAAAATCAATCCGTCGTAAAATCCCTCTTTAACCAGCTTTTCAAAGTTTGCCACCGTTATCGGAGCGACCTCCGGATACAGCTCCAGTTTGATTTTCTTTCCGTTTTCCATTTCAATTACAACCATAATATAACCTCCATGCTATAAACCTGCATGGATAACCTCCTTTTTTGATTATACAGTTACAGACCTCAGCCGCCTGCAACCCATTTTGAAAATCTTTACCCAAAACAAAAGCCGATTCGCCCAAGGAATCAGCTTTTATTGCAGCCCGTTGTTATTCCGGAGCGCCGATTTTAAGTATAGCAGACTTGGTAGACATAACGTCGGTAAGGCTCTTGTTGAGCACCACCTCGGCGTCTGAAAGCACCTTGTCAAGATTGGCGGCAAGGGCGTTTCTGATGTCCTTATCCTTTGAAACCGCCTGAGCCACGATTTCATCAGCCTGGTCGTTGGCTCGCTTGACCTGCTCTCTTGCAATTTCGGTAGCCTGCTTTATAACCTCCTCCTCGGAAACCAGCACCTTTGCGCGCTCCTCAGCCTGTCTTATAATCTCCTCGGCTTTCTTGTTAGCCTCGGCAATGATGTTGTCCTTGTCACGAGCCATGTCCTTAGCTCTCTTAATCTCTCCCGGCATAGCCATCTTTAAATTGTCAATGTACTCTCCCAGCTGCTCGCCGTCTATCATCTTCTTGTTAGAAAAAGGCACAGTAGGAGACTTTTCCAGCAGAGTTTCCATCAGCTCAATAACTTCATCGATTTTCATTTTATGACTTCCTTTCATTATTCTTTATATTTCCCGCAAGACGCGCGGTAATAAAGTCCAGTATTTCAGGCGGAACAAATCCGCTTATATCTCCCCCAAGGCTGGCAATTTCCTTTACCACGCTTGACGACAGATACATATTTTCGCTGCTGGTGGTAAGAAACACCGTTTCAGCGTCGGCGTACAACTTTTTGTTTGCCAACGCCATCTGAAATTCATATTCAAAGTCGGAAACCGCCCGCAAGCCCTTAACGATTGCGCACGCTCCCGTCTGTTTCAGATAATCCGCAAGCAGCCCTTCGTTGCAGTCCACCGCAACGTTATTAAGATGTCCCGTAACAGACCGTATCATCTCCATCCGCTCGGTTATCTTAAAGCTTGAATTGGTTTTGCTTGCATTGAAGGACACAAGCACAATAACCTTATCAAAAAGCTTTGAAGCTCGGTTTATTATATCAAGATGCCCCACTGTTACAGGGTCAAAGCTTCCGGGACAAACAGCAATTCTCATCTATACCTCATCTTCCTCATCGGGAATCTCATAAACCGTCACGGCGATTTTCCCGTATTTATAGCGTTTTCTTACCGTCAGTCTGCCGTAGCCGTCAGCTAAAACCAGCTCCTTTTCATGCTCGCAGACCACCAGTCCGCCCCTGTTCATTTTCTTATCAAGCTCCGGCAGCGCCTTTTCAATCAGACCCATCCGATAGGGCGGGTCAAGCAGTGCAATATCAAAACCTGGCTTTGCTACCTTTAGATACTCAAGGCTGTCCATATTAAGCACCCTTGCAGACTGCAAAAAGCCGCACTTATTCACATTTTCCTTTACCACATCCACAGCGTCTTTGTTTTTGTCCACAAAAACGCAGTGGGCAGCCCCTCTGCTCAGCGCTTCTATTCCCAGCTGACCGCTGCCCGCAAACAAATCCAAAACATTTGCCCCGGGACAGCTAAACTGTATAATCGAAAAAACCGCCTCTTTGACCATATCGGAGGTAGGACGCACGTCAAGCCCTTCAAGAGTTTTCAGCTTTCTCCCTCTGGCAGTTCCGGTAATAACTCTCATAAATCAAACCTCAATAACTAAATTATGTATCAATTATACTATAAACCGCCGATTTTGTCTATAGCAAAATCTGATTTTTTCTGTCGAAGGCTGCAATTTCATCGGTTTTAACATAAAAAAGAGCAAAACCACAGCCGTGACATAACAATACCGCATAATACGCCTGTTTTTCCGAGGTTTAAATTTTTTCCCCTTGCAAAGCCGTCATTTAAGCTTTTTATGCTGAATATTTCCCGTGATAAAAAGCAAAAGCCTTCTGGGCAGCAACTTGGCGATACAAGCTGCGGCTGCCATACCTCTTTCGGGAACTATAATCAACTTTCTTGAAAACAGCCCTTCTATACCCTTTACTGCGCACTCACGAGCGCTTATGCTCTTTACTCCGAAGCTGCACCCTGCCACATCGTTAAACTCGGTGTCAACAGGTCCGGGACAAAGCGCTGATACCGTAACCCTGCTGTGACGGTGTCTAAGCTCCTCGTTTATCCCACAAGTCAAATTCACCACATAAGCTTTAGTGGCGTAATATGTTGCCATCATAGGTCCTCCCGCCATAAGCCCTGCGGAGGATGCAACGTTCAGTATATATCCGTAATTGCGTTTTTTGAAATCTCTCAGAAAAAGCTTTGTGAGAATGTGAACCGCCTTGCAGTTTACATCTATCATTTTAAGCTCTCTTTCAAGGTTGGTGTCGCAAAATTCGCCAATGCCGCCGAAGCCTGCATTGTTAATTACCACCGACACATTTTTCCCCACTGCCTTTTGGTAAAGCTCATAGCACTGACCGGCATCCGAAAGGTCGGCGGGTATAACAGTAACCTCCCCTTTAAGACGCTCTTTCAGCTCAAAAAGCCTGTCCTCTCTTCTGGCGGTTATAATCAGATTATATCCTCGCCTGTTAAGCTCGATAGCGATTTCTCGTCCTATCCCCGAGCTTGCGCCGGTTACAAGTGCAGTTTTTCTCATAATTCAACCTTTCCGCAATAAGCCTGCAGCAAGGGGTTGCAAAAATTCCGCCGCCCTTGCCGCATAATAAAACCGTTTTATAGATTCTCCCTGAAGCCCTCGCCGATAAGCACGTTTTCAAAAGCAAGCTCCTTAATTCTGCTTACCAGCACGGCAGGCGGTTCTTTCATACCCTCAACCGCCCAGTCTATAATAACTCCGCAAAAGCCGTGGGAGTAATAATCCGCAAAGAAATCAGCCTTGGTTCTTGTCGCCATTTTCTTGACGGCGTGATGTATGAATTTTACGAACAGCCGATGCATTATCTTGTACAAATGCTTTTCAAAGGTTCTGTCGGAACTTTTCAGCGCACTGCAATAAAACTCCTTGTCGTTTTTCATTGTGGTGAGAAACGCTTCAAGGTTTTTCTCCCAGTTGTGAAAGCCAACGCCGCTGTTAAAATGCACAAACAGCTCGTTATAGTATATCCAGTCCAGCAGCTCGTATTTATCCTGAAAATGATAATAAAAAGACTGTCGGTTTAAACCGCACTCGCCGGTTATATCCGAAATAGAAATTTTCTCTAAGGGTCTTTCTCTGCACAGCTTTTTCAGCGCGTCTGCAAGAGCACCTTTTGTTACAGTTGAACTTGACATTATCGTACCTTTCTTAAAATAACGCAGCTGACAAATCAGCCGCTACGAATTTCAATATTATTATAACATTATTGGTTCAAAAAATCAATAAATAATTTATTTTATATATTTTAACACTATCCCTCTTGCGACAGCCTGTTTATTATATCTTCCGTCGAAAGCAGCAGCTCCGCTCCGTCACGCAGCAGCGCAACTTGACCCTGATACTGCGGAGCGTAAATGTCGGCAGGAGGAAGCACGAATATATCCTTGCCCTGCTCTGCGGCATGATATGCGGTGTTAAGGGCGCCGCTTACAGCAGAAGCCTGCATACACACCACCGCATCAGACAAAGCGGAGCAAATGCGGTTTCTCACCTTGAAATTCTCGGGGCAGGGTCTTTGTGAGGGAAAATACTCTGAAATTACCGCACCGTTTTTAATTATCCTGCTTTTAAGCCCGCCCGAGTTTTTGGGATAATCATACTCTATTCCGCAGCCCAGCACGGCTACCGTTTTTCCTCCGCCGTTTATCGCACCCTCGTGGGCAGCCGTATCTATTCCCCTGGCAAAGCCGCTTATTACGGTAATGCCTTGTGCGGCAAGCTCGGATGAAATACGTTTAGTGCAGTTAATGGAATATTCCTCAGCCTCTCTTGCTCCTATAACCGCTACAGCCCGTTCAAAACTTACATCCTCAAGCCGTCCTCTCGCAAACAGAACCGACGGCGGATTTGCAATTCGCCGCAGCTTGTCGGGATAAGCCTTGTCCTCGGGACAGAATACTCCTATTCCTCTTGCCCGGCAGTATTCAAGCATTTCTTCCGCTTGTCTCAGCGAAGCGGAACTCAGCGAACGTGCTTCCGACCCGGACATATACCGCGCTGCATCCTTCACATTTGCGTAAAGGCTCTCAACCGAATCGTATCTTGAAAGCGCATCCCACTTTCTTGGATTGCATGGAGAAAAACCGATTGTAAGCCACAAATAGTATAACGTAGAATCCGACACACCCTCGCCCCCTCTTTTCACTTATTGTATCACACTCCTGCGTACATTTCAACAATTTTCAATGTCAAAAGCTTCAAAAGCCTTTTGCAGGCAAAAAAACAACAGCCCCGATGCAAATCTGCAACAGAGCTGCTAATCTTAATTTTCAACTTATGTCGGCTTACATGCTTTCCGGGCAGGTTATTTTCAGCATCTCAAGAATATTGCTTATAACCTGCTTTACCGCCAGCGAAAGGGATACTCTCGCCTGAAGAATATCCTCAGGCTCACCCATAATGCGGCAGTTTGTGTAGAACTTATGATACATTGTGGCAAGCTCCACGGCGTATCTTGTCATCTTTGCAGGGTCGTAATTTTTTGCCGATTCATCAATTACGTTGGGAAGCGTCGCCATATATTTTATCATTTCAAGCTCTTCAGGAGATTTAAGCTGTGAAAGGAAACCACTGTCCGGCGCCTTTATTTCAATTCCTTCCTCCGCAAGCTTTCTCAGCACAGAACAAATTCTCGCATGAGCGTACTGAACGTAATAAACAGGATTCTGGGAAGTCTGAGAAACCGCCAGGTCAAGGTCGAAATCAAATTGTGAGTTGGGCTCCCGGAGATTGAAGAAAAATCTTGCCGCATCTATCGGGATTTCCTCCAGCAGTGTGGAAAGAGTTACCGCCTTTCCCGAACGCTTTGAAAGCTTGTACTTTTCGCCGTTGCGCACCAGATTTACCATCTGCATTATAACTATATCAAGCCTGTCGGCGTTGATTCCCAGAGCAGTCATAGCCGCTTTCATTCTGGGAATGTAACCGTGATGGTCTGCTCCGAAAATATCTATCGCTATATCGTACCCTCTTGTAACAAGCTTGTTGTAGTGATAAGCAATATCCGGCACAAGATATGTAGGCACGCCGTTGGCACGCACCAGCACCCTGTCCTTATCGTCCCCAAGCTCTGAGGACTTAAACCACAGCGCTCCCTCCTGCTCGTAGGTATAGCCGCTTGCCTTTAATTTTTCTATTATATCCTTAACTGCACCGCTTTTGTGCAGCTCGCTTTCCTTGAACCACTTGTCGTAGGTAATCCGGTATTTTTTCAAATCCTTTTCAAGATTCTCTATGTTGATGGGAAGGGCGTAATCGCAAAGCGCCTGACGTCTTTCCTCGCTGTCGCAGGAAAGGTACTTATCGCCGTAAAGCTTTGCAAAATTCTTGGCGTGAGTTACAATATCCTCACCCAGATATGCGTCGTCGGGCATCTGAGTTTCCGGCTTGTAAATCTGCAAATACCGCACTTCGAGAGATGTCTTGAACTTTTCAATCTGATTGCCGGCGTCGTTTACGTAAAATTCTCTCGATACATCGTAGCCTGCCCTTTCAAGCACCGAAGCCAGACAGTCGCCGATTGCTCCGCCTCTGGCATTGCCGATATGCATAGGTCCTGTAGGGTTTGCCGATACGAACTCTACCAAAACTCTTTTTCCGTGACCGGTCTGGGTTTTTCCGTAATCTGCACCCTCGCCTATAACGGCAGCTACAACCTCGGAAAACCACTGGGGTGCAAAGAAAAAGTTGATAAACCCTGCTCCCGCAACCTCGCACTTTTCAAAATACGAGCCGCTGAGAAACAGCCTTTTGCCTATCTCCTCCGCTATCTTTCTCGGAGCGGTTCTGAAAGCCCTTGCGCAGACCATTGCGGCGTTTGTGGAAATGTCGCCGTTTTGGGGGTCAGCGGGAATTTCAACGTTAAACGAAGGTATGGGCTCGGGCGGAAACACTCCCTCTGAAACACATTCTCCCAGAGCCTTCATAACAAGCTCCCTCACCTGCTGGTGAGCTTCTTTTATAAGATTTGACATTCTTTTAACATTCCTTTCAGTTTGATAGGATTACCCGAATTATCGACATCTGACGCCGCATGGGAAACGCAAACGCTTTGTCAGGGCTGCAATTCCCTGCACTCTGATGATTTCACATCTATTGAGATTGCAAAATCACCGATATAGCTTGAGTTGACATCCACAACGTACCGAAATTCAAGATGTCCTCCCTGCTCGGTGACGGTGTTTTTTATCTCCTTGGCGTTTACTCCCACCATAAATGCTCCGTATGGCGTGCCGTAATGGCAGTGATGCTTCTTTCCCGGCTCTATCACAAGATTTGACGATACCGCTCCCGTACGGGTCATAACAATCTTCTTGCTGCCGGTAACCTCAAGGCTGGTAACTGCGCCCTCAAAGCCGGTAGCTTCCGTTTCGTCATAGGAAAGCACATATCCGTCTGCCGTTTTCATATATTTTCCCTGAGTTATAAGCTCCGTCTGCTCGGTTTCGTTGCCGTCAGACTGGGTGCTTATAAGCGAAATTGTAACGTCCTTTTTCAAAATCTAACCTCTTTCGCCCGCTGCTATAAAGCGAGATTGCATTTTGATATTGTTATATTTTTATTGTTTCCCAAAAAGGCATCTACATTCTCTTCGAAAAGCTCAACGCTGTCGGTGCAGTAAAGCTCCAGCGTTCCCTCTTCCTTTCTGTCGCTGAGAGCGTCGTTGTAGGCAAGAATCTTCTGAGCGTGCTTTGCCACCTCAGCCCCGGAGGATATAAGTCTGACTCCATCACCCATAACCCCTGCAATAATGTCTTTAAGCATGGGATAATGAGTGCACCCAAGAATCAGAGTGTCCACCTTTTCTCTTATCATAACCTCAAGATATTCCTGAGCTACAAGCGTAGACACACGATTATCGGGAGAGGTGTACCCGTTTTCCACCAGCGGCACAAACAGGGGACAAGCCTTTCCCACAACCTTTATATCAGGCTTCATTTCATGTATCGCCTTTCCATAGCATCCGCTTCGTATGGTTGCGGTAGTGCCGATAACGCCGATTCGGTTGTTGTGAGTAGCCGCACACGCCGCATGAACGGCAGGATAAATCACCCCGCTGAACTCGGTTATGGAAGTCCCCTCAAATATGGGAGTAGTCATAAGCACCGACGAAACGGTGCCGCATGCCACCAGTACCATCTTGACGTTGTGCTGTTCAAGGAATTTAATATCCTGCCTGCCGTACTGGGCAATAAGTTCCTTACTTTTAGATCCATATGGAACCCTTGCGGTATCGCCCAGATACACAATATTTTCATTAGGCATTAAGCGTACCAGCTCCTTGACGCAGGTAAGCCCCCCTACGCCCGAATCAAAAACTCCGATCGCCGCATTATTCATAGTCAAAGTCCGCCCTTTCAAAAGCAAGCTTTATCAGTCTGTCCTCCTGTGCCTCCGAAGAAAGCCCCTCGTGCTCCATAAGCTTAGGATACATACTGATAGGCGTATGTCCGGGCATAGTATTTATTTCATTTAAAATCACATCGCCGTTTTCGCAAAGGAAGAAATCCACTCTTGCAAGACCCTCGCAGCCCATTACTCTGTAAGCCTTAACTGCCGTTTCACGAATTTTTTCTGACGCTTCATCGCTTATATCAGCCGGTATCACCGTCTGGGACTGGGGATTTTCATACTTAGCCTCGTAATCGTAAAAATCCGCTGCCGCTTTTATTTCGCCTATTGCGGAAGCGAAAGGCTTGTCGTTGCCCATAACGGCGCACTCACATTCAATGCCGTTTATTCCTTCCTCAACAATAACCTTTTTGTCGTGGGCAAACGCCAGCTTTATTCCCGCCTCAAGCTCGCTTCTGTTGCTTACCTTTGAAATTCCCACCGACGAGCCGCAGTTTGCAGGCTTTACAAACATAGGATATGTAAGCTTTTGCTCCATCTCATCGCACTTTGAAGCAAGCTGGCTATCAAGCTGCGATTCAAGAATTGTAACCCATTTTGCGGTAGCTATTCCGTTAGCTTCAAGGACGGTGTGAGTAATATCCTTATCCATGCACATTGCCGAGGATATGCAGTCACAACCCACAAAGGGCAACTCCGACATCTGAAGCAGTCCCTGAATTGTACCGTCCTCGCCGTTTCTGCCGTGAAGTACCGGGAAAATACAATCCACCTTTACATTCTGCACACTGCCGTCCTGTCTGATTGCCAGAAATCCCTTGTGAAGGGGGTCGGGGCTTAAAACGCAGGGCACGTTATCGGGATGATATTCCCATTTTCCCGTAGGTATCTCGTCAACGCTGCCTATGTATCTCAGCCAGTGACCCTTTTTTGTTATGCCGATACAGGTCACCTCGTATTTATCCTTTGGTATGCTTCTGATTACATGAGCTGCCGAGATTACGGATATTTCATGCTCGTTTGACTTGCCGCCGAAAATAACGGCCACTCTTACCTTCGCCATATATTTCATCGCCTTTCGCAATTAACGCTTGATTTTTTAAGACAGCTCCTGCTGTCACAGCACAAATATTGTATTATTATATCACAGAGCTGAATAAAAAGCAATGTTTTTTACAGTTATTTCACAAATCAGATACTGTGCCGCCGTATAAAGCAACCTCTTCAAATTTCAGCTTTCCTCCGAAGATGTCAAGTGCACTGCCCACAGTAAAATCTATTCTTCCGCTGCCGATTGTATTCAAAAGCTCAATATCCTCAAAGCTTGAAATTCCCCCCGCATAGGTAACGGGAATCTCACAAGCTTTGGAAAGCAGCGCCGCAACGTCCTTTTCAATACCCCCTGCCTTGCCCTCGGCGTCCACCGCATGAACAAGAAATTCACTGCAATATCCCGACAACATATCAATGCTTTTTTCATCAAGAATTGTGTTGGTATACTTCTGCCAGCGGTCGGTAACGATGTAATAATCGTCCCCTTTTCTGCGGCAGGACAAATCAAGCACCAGCCTGCTTTTCCCCACAGCTTTTACCAGTCGGTTAAGATTGTCGAAGTTTATAACTCCGTCCTTAAAAACAAAGCTTGTTACTATAACATGGCTTGCGCCCTTGTCAAGAAAGCCTCCGGCATTTTGGTCGGTTATTCCGCCGCCTATCTGCAAGCCCCCTTCAAATTCCTTTAGCGCACCAAAAGCCTGCTCACAGTCGGCTTTGTAATACTCCGAGCCTGAGGGATTCAGCAGAATAATATGCCCTCCCGCAAGTCCGTAGCTTTTATACAATCTGCCGTAATAGCTTCCGTCCTGACGGGAAACAAAATTCTCACGGGCGTAATTATTTTTGTCGCAAAGAGTTCCGCCCACAATCTGCTTTACCTGACCGTTATGTATATCTATGCATGGTCTGAATTTCATATTCTGCCTGCGTCACAAGCCGACGCCACGCCTGCCCTGACGCTTCCTCCCTTCACAGCAGACTTATCCGAAGCTTACTTCAAGCCCTAAAACTCCGCCTATGTCCGTTACATAGGTATATACGTCAATATCTCCCAGTTCACTTCTCAGCGGCTCAAAATAATTAATTCCAACCGGGCTGTCGGTGCTGTCAAAATATTCGCCGTCGTAGCCCTGAACAGTTACGCCGGAATCCTGTGCGAAAATAACATAAAGCTCTCCTCGGTTGCCCTCAAGGCACTGGGCTGCGGCATTGCTCAGATCCTCATAGCTGTGTATCTCCACCGCCGAGCCGTTTACATATGAATAAGTGTCGCTGTTGGCGCTTTCAAGTCCTGTTGAGTCCCACACATGTCCCGTGCTTCTCATATAATCTTCGGTAACGTTAAAGTATTGATGAGATACAAGCCTGCCGTCGCTGTCGGGAACAGGGTCGTCCCAGGTCACATCGACATAATACCAATCGCCTTCAATTTCAACCATATTCCAGGCATGCTCTTCCCCCTCGTTGTCAGACGCATAAACGGTAAGACAGGGAATTTCAAGCATATCCATAAACATCTGAAAAGACAGCGTATACCCCGTGCAGATAGCCTGTCCGTTGCAGAGCGCACCGTAAGGATTGTCTGAATTTTCACCCGGCTCGCTGAGTATTCCAAGGGCTCTGTTATCATAGGTGCAATTATAGACTATCCAGTCGTGAATCGCAAGCTCCTTTTCAAAATCGCTCATATCGTCGGTTATAACCTCGGATATAATTTCGACTGCCCTATCGTAAATGTCACGGTCAATGCCGCTTAGGCTGTCGGGATTTCCGCTGAGATACGCCTGTGAAACCACCGTGGTATCGTAAATACCGTCAGTTCCGTTGTCTGAAGCGACCTCTGCCTGTTCGTCGTCATCTGCTTGCTGCTCGCCGACCTAATCCGACTGAGAGCCGTACACCACGGTCTCCCCTTCGGAGCTGTCGGACGTCGCCAGACGGAATATTACAAATGCTGCTATAACCACAACAACCATCACCAGCGCCACCAGCAAGCTTTTCAAATTTTTGTTCACAAAAAGTCCTCCTTCTTTTGTCTATACGGCAAAGCCTGAAAAACAAGCCTCGCCTTCTGTGTTTAATATAGCAACAATTATACCCCACAGACGCCCTTATGTCAAGAACACAGCCGCCTTACGAGGATTTGTTTACTTTATCGCAAATAGATTTGTCTCCCACGCGGGGTAGTAGGGATACTGCCTTATGTAAAACCTGTAATTCGAATCAATCCGCTTAATAAGCAGCGGAATATCCAGCATATCATACCCCCGATGATACAAAGCTGTACAAATTTTTGGACCATACTTCTTTATTGTTACGAGGCTTCCCTCTATAGCCTGTGCCTCCGAGCCTTCAACATCGTATTTTACATAGGTGCATTCTCCCCCGTCAAGTATGCTGTCAAGGGAACGGGCGTATACCGAAACTCCATTTTTTGATATATGGGTCTGTCGTCCTTCCCCCTTGTCAAAATTAATGGGCATATCCTTTTTCCATGCGGGAGAATTGTAAAAGCTTATGTTGTCTAAGCCAATCAGATTGCTTACACACTTTCTGAAATTTTTCCTATTAGGCTCGAGGGCGTAAATTTTGCGAAATCCCTTGGCGTAACTTATAAATTCCCTGATTGTATCGCCTGTGTACGCCCCCAGATCCGCATATATTTCACTGTCCGAAAGGGTGAGAATATTCTCAAAAGCTTCATCGTGAGAGGTGAAAACTTCGTCCAGATAATCAATATTCCCGGTGATTTTAAAGGAAATAACCCCTTCAAAAACCTTGGCGGAAATCTCATCTGCAAGCAACCCATACACCTTCTCTGCGTCGTCAAACCGCTGAAGAAAACCGGATTTTGTGAAAACATCAGCGCCGATAACGGGAGTGTCGGGAAAAACAAGAGTGTGCTTTTTTGAAATACTGCGAATCCGCTCCATAACCTGAGGTATATCGGTGCCAAAAGCAACGGCAACACAAAAATCCTTGCAACTGTTTTCAATATCCGAAAGCTTCTGCACCTTAAAGCCCGCAAACTCGTTGCCCCTTGCAAAATCATCGCTGGCGAAAATCCCGCGACACTCTATATCATAAGCATCAAATTGCCTTAAAAGCTTGACGCAGCCGTCGCCCATGCCATAGATAAACACAGGCAGTCCCGAATTTTTCAGCGTCTCATGCCACGGCACAAGGGACTCAAAATACTCTCTTTCAAGCATAAAAACCTCCATACGGACAAAATCAAAAAAGCGGCGTAAAAACGCCGCCGAAACCTATTGCCGATAAAATACCGCAGCCATATGACTAAGCCTGCGTCAACCGTTTCTAAAAATCTCCCGAACCGAACTCATCGCCATGAACGTCGTAAGGACCGCCTTCCGCTCCTATCATATCACGACCTCGGATACTGTATTTATCACGGTTAAGCTCTATCTGCTTGTCAAGCAGTTCAAGCACCTTTCTCGGCTGCTTTACGGACGTTATTTCCTTTACCGGAGTGTCAACGTCCTTAACGTGCAGTACAATGGTTCCACATTTGAAAATTCTTTGTCCCAGCGGAAGCACCAGCTTTTTATCTGTGACTCTGTAAAGCTCCAGCTCGTCCTCAACAATTCTCAAAAATCCCCTGCGGGTTATAAACTTATTCTCAGTAAGAAAATACCTTGTAAATGAGATTGGCAGACCGAAAATCGTTCTTTTCTTATCCGTCCACAAATACTCAAACAAATCTTTTCTCATATAAAGCCCCCCTTTTCAGCTTTAATAATAGCATTTTTACGTCCGACAGTCAACACTTTTTTACCGCCATCGCAATTTTTTCTGTTTACATCAGCCTTAATGGCCGCTCCGCCGTCGGCGCATCGCCAAAGTCAAGCAGCAAACGCCGCCGTTTTTTGAAAACAGCGGCGTAAATGTTACTTGTACAGTTTACTTTCTCTGTAAATAATGTCCTCTCTCTTAGGACCGTTTGAAATCATTGTAATGGGGAATCCAATGTGCTCCTCTACAAATTCGATGTACTTTTTGCAGTTTTCGGGAAGCTCGTCGTAATTTCTTATGCCTCTTATATCGCACTTCCAGCCGTCAAGCACCTCAAGCACGGGCTTTGCCTTTTCAAGCAACTGAGTTGTAGGGAAATCGGTGGTTACCTTTCCGTCAATCTCATAACCTACGCACACGGGAATCTTGTCAAGATAGCCCAGCACATCAATAACCGTAAATGCCACGTCGGTAGTGCCTTGAATTCTGCAGCCATATTTTGAAGCTACGCAGTCAAACCAGCCCATTCTTCTGGGTCTGCCGGTGGTAGCGCCGTACTCTCCGCCGTCGCCGCCTCTTCTTCTCAGCTCGTCAGCCTCTTCTCCGAAAATCTCTGAAACAAACGCTCCCGCTCCCACTGCTGAAGAATAAGCCTTTACAACGGTTACAATCGTCTTTATCTCATAAGGAGGAATACCAGCTCCTATAGCTCCGTAAGCCGCCAGTGTAGAAGAAGAGGTAACCATAGGATAAATTCCGTGGTCGGGGTCTTTAAGTGAGCCCAGCTGTCCCTCCAGCAAAATGTTCTTTCCCTCTTTAAGCGCATTCCAAAGATAAAGGGAAACGTTGCATACATAAGGCTCAACCATTTTTCTGTATTCCATCAGAGTTTCAAAAAGTGCGTCAGGATCGAGAGTCGGCTTGTGATAAAGATGCTCCAAAAGCACATTTTTTGTCTCGCAGACTCTGACAAGCTTTTTGCGAAGATTTTCCTCGTCAAAAAGCTCCTGCACCTGAAAACCAATTTTAGCGTATTTATCAGAATAGAAAGGAGCAATTCCCGATTTGGTAGAGCCAAAGCTTGCCTTTCCAAGGCGCTCTTCCTCATACTGGTCAAAAAGAACATGATATGGCATAACCATCTGAGCTCTGTCTGAGATCAATATCTTAGGCATAGGAACACCCTTGTCAACAATCGACTTAATCTCGTTAAAAAGAACAGGTATATTCAGTGCAACCCCGTTGCCTATAATATTAGTCGTATGATCGTAGAAAACGCCCGACGGAAGCGTGTGAAGCGCAAACTTTCCATAGTTGTTTACTATGGTGTGTCCTGCATTGGCGCCGCCCTGAAAACGGATAACTATGTCCGATTCCTGAGCCATCATATCGGTAAGCTTTCCCTTACCCTCGTCGCCCCAGTTTGCACCTACTATTGCTCTTACCATGAAATTTTTCCTCCTTGCCTGAATCAAAGCAAAATTAGCGGCATATAAGCTTAAATCCCACCAGGGGACACAATGCCACCAAATAATTATATCACAAAACCCTCCTCTTGTAAATAGGTTTTGCGACAAAAAGATAATTTGTGCGTTTTTAAATTCTTCCGCTTGTTTCACGGTTTTAAAAATAATTTTAAAAAGCTCTTGACAAACTATGCTTTTCACTATATAATATCACTTGTACGATTTATTAGATAAAAGCATAAAAGCATTAAATCTTTAAATTGTTGATATGTATGTGGAAGGAATGGAACTTATGTTGGAAATGTGGATAATTCTTATAGTATATCTGCTGATAATGATAGGCGTCGGCTGGTATTATAAGAAAAAGAACGACAGCGTGTCGGAATTTGTGCTGGGAGGACGTGCCTTAGGTCCGTGGTTTACCGCCTTTGCTTACGGAACTTCTTACTTTTCAGCCGTTATTTTCGTGGGCTATGCGGGAAAATTCGGCTGGAACTACGGAATCGCCACCACCTGGGTGGGAATAGGCAACGCAGTGTTAGGCTCTCTGCTCCCCTGGCTGGTGCTGGGAAAACGTTCAAGAGTAATGTCCAAAGCCCTCGAAGCCAAGACGATGCCGGAATTTTTTGAAAAACGCTACAACAGCAGACCGCTGAAAATCATTTCGGCGCTGATAATTTTCGTATTTCTTATCCCCTACACCGCTTCGGTGTACAACGGACTGTCAAGGCTGTTTGAAACCGGCTTCGGAATCCCCTACAAATACTGCATTATCGGAATGGCTTTAGTCACCGCTGTTTACGTAATCATGGGCGGCTACAAGGCTACCGCCCTCACCGATTTTATTCAGGGAATAATTATGCTGGTGGGCATTACCGCCGTGGTTATAGCTATTCTCAACATAAACGGCGGACTGTTCTCCTCTATGGATATGCTCAGCGAAATCCCCTCGTCGGACGGCAGCACAGGCACATACAGCAGCATTTTCGGACCTGACCCCTTAAACCTTGCAGGCGTTGTAATCCTCACCTCCTTAGGCACCTGGGGTATGCCCCAGATGGTGGGAAAATTCTATGCCGTAAAGGACAACAAGTCGATTAAAATCGGCACTGTGGTGTCAACGGTTTTCGCCCTTATCGTGGCAGGCGGCTGCTACTTCCTTGGAGCGTTCGGACGGCTTTTTGTAAACGACGTTAACGGCTCTCCCGAGGGCGGCTTTGACGGGATTGTACCCCACATGATGGAGCAGCTTCCCGATTTGCTGTTCGGCATTGTGCTGGTGCTGGTGCTTTCAGCATCCATGTCCACCCTTTCATCTCTGGTGCTTACCTCAAGCTCGGTGCTGACAATTGACCTTATCAAGCCTCTTGTAGGAAAAATCAGCGAGAAAAAAGAGCTGTTCATACTGAGATTTTTTATTGCAATCTTCCTTTTGATTTCCGTAATTCTGGCAATTATAACCCTTGAAAATCCCCAGACGGTTATTTCAACTCTTATGTCAATTTCATGGGGCGCGCTGGCTGGTGCTTTCCTCGCTCCGTATATGTACGGCCTTTTCTGGAAGGGCGTTACCAAGGCCGCCGTTATCGCCTGCTTTATAAGCGGAATAGGCATCACGGTTGTACATATGTTTTACTACACCTTCGGCGGTAGAAGCGGCGAACTTTTCGGCATCGACCTGGCGTCACCCATAAATGCCGGAGCTTTCTCAATGCTGTTCGGTTTGATAGTAGTGCCGGTTGTAAGCCTGCTAACCGGCGGTAAAAAGGACAAGGAACACGCAAGTAAGGTGTTCGCCTGCTTTGCTTCAAAGGAATAGCTTTAAAACTACAAAACCCTGCGGTTTTTACAGCCGCAGGGTTTCTTTATGCAAAAAATCCGACGCCCGATTGCCGAACGCCGGATATATAAAACAATTGCACTGCACTATTTCTTTTTCTTCTTGCTGCCATACAGCCCTACTTCTCTTAAAAGGAACAAACTGAACGCAACGCTGCCAAGCATAATAATCGCCATGACCAAATCAGGTAATTCTGTTGTAAAAACAAAAATAAATGCGCCAATCAATAAAACATCTACCAGAATAATAACAAACAGCTGTACACCGGCGGAAGCCTGTGAATTAAGCTCATCAGAATCCTTCCCGGTGGAGGTTTTATTGAAATTCAAATTCGCCGAGGGAAAATACGGACCACCGTATCCTCTCTTTTTCCTTTTTTCCTCCTGACGCTTCATTTCATCAATAAAAGTGTCCCTGAGATGGGATTCATATATGTTAAGCATTCCGTCCTTGTCTTTATCAAACAGCTTATCGATAGGTGTAGGAAACGGATGCTTCCAGCTTGAGTTTCTCATTTCAGCAACCCCTTTCTGAATGAAATGCAAATCCGCAAAAATACCAATGATTATACCATCTCACCTGCGTTGAATCAAAGAAAATAATCTTTTCCTCCACGCCTCTTGCTTATTGTCTCTAAACCTCTTGCTTCTATTAATTATACCGCAATCAGTAAGAAAAGTCAACCGAAATTGCTGCAATCAATACATATTTTCCGCCTTTTTCACCGCTTCCTCAAGGCTCAGCCCGGTAAAGCTCTGAGCATGGAAAAGCCGTCCGCTCTTTTTGTCGTCCACAAACGCCCCCACAACAATCCCGGGCACACAGCTTTCCACCGAGTTGGGAGCGTGAGGTCCGCCCAGGTCGGTTCTGCACCAGCCGGGGTCGGTGATGTTCATCATAACATCAGTCCCCTCGATAACAGAGGATAAGTCGGTGGTAAATTTGTCAAGCGCAGCCTTGCTGGAGGAATATCCTGCCTGCTCAGGCTCGTTTCTTATTCCGCTGGTGGTGTTGATTATCCGCCCGAAGCCCCGCTCAATCATCTTAGGCAGAAAATGATAGCATATCATCGCCGGGGCAATCGTGTTAATCATGAAGCTTTGAGTAAAATCCTCCACGGGAGTTTTAAAATACTCTGTGCGGTAGGCAATCTGCACTGCGGCGTCGTTAAACACAATATCCACCTGCACGCCGCTGTCGTCGATTGTTTTAAGCATATTCTCAACCGAACCGGGGTCTGAAAGCTCCGCCTCAACCTGCAAAGCCTGTACGCCTGTTTCGCTGACTTCCTTGAAAACTTCCTTCGTGTGTTCAAGGCTTCTGCTGTGAAGTATTAGATTTGCTCCCCGGCTCGCCATAAACAAGGCAATCTGCCTGCCTACTCCCCTGCTTGCTCCCGTTACTAAAACCCATTTTCCTTTTACATCAACCATAATCTCCGCCATGGTGATTTCAATCTCCCCATGACTAACCTTCCTTTCTTGATGAATTTACAATGCTTTATCTAAGTTGTTGGCTGCGGCTTTCAGCTTAAAACACTCTGCACTGCATTTTCCATAGCTTCAATCACCCTGTCGCACCAATGGTCAAATTCAGCGTCAAGCTGCTGACACTCCTTGTGAGAAAGCATATATTCCACCGCTCTTTTTGCGCCCATATCAAAGCGTATTTCCGCATTAAATCCCGGAACAAGCCGCTTCAGCTTTGAGTTGTCAAAAACCACCGTATTAGACTTGTCGCCAAGCAAACTTCCCTCAAAATCGTAATTGCTGCACTTAGCAAGAAAATCCGACGGCACATAATAAGGCTTGTATTCAACTCCCAGAGCATCGGCAATCGCCTTGTAAATCTGATTCCAGGTAAGGCTTTCGTCGGAGGTTATCTGCACCGCCTCGCCAATGGCGTGAATGTTTCCAATAAGCCCCACAAAAGCCTTGGCAAAATCGTCGCAGTGGGTCATAGTCCAGAGGGACGAGCCGTCGCCATGGACGATTACCCTTTTTCCCTCTATCATTCGCTTTACCACCTGCCAGCTGCCGCCGTTTCCGTGAACTCCTACCGGCACGCTTTTATCGCAGTAGGTGTGGCTGGGACGTACTATAGTCACAGGGAAACCATTCTCACGGTACATTTTCATCAGATAATCCTCGCAGGCTATCTTGTTTCTTGAATACTCCCAATAGGGATTTGCCAGTGGCGTTCCCTCGTTTATTATATAGTTTGACAACGGTTTCTGATACGCCGAAGCGGAGCTTATAAAAATATACTGCTTGGTTTTGCCGTTAAACAGCCGGTAATCTCTCATAAGCTGCTCCGGCACAAAACCTATAAAATCCGCCACACAGTCAAAGGTCATTCCCTCAAGCAGCCCTGCCGCCTTTTCCTCGTCGCCGATGTCACAGCAGATATGATGTGCTCCCTTAACCTCGTCGTTTTTTGAACCCCGGTTAAGAAGATAAACCTCCTCGCCTTTTGACAGCAGCAGCCTTGTTATCGCCCCTGAGATTGTCCCCGTTCCGCCGATAAATAAAATTTTCATAAGCTCACTCCTTACAATTTTATTTGTGATGCCGCGCCCTCCCCAATAAGGGGCAGCCGCCTTAAAAATTTACAAAATAATTATATCAAAACGGGGTCTTTTGTGCTATAATCATTACAGCAAAAAATTGTACGTTTCTATACAACCGAAAGGATGTTCGCAATGCAGGAGCTTTTTGAATACAGCGATAAACTTAACTCTCCCTACGAAGCTTTTTTGTTTGATACAAATAAGACCAACTTCCCCGTAAGACCTCACTGGCACTATTTTGCTGAGATAATATACATACTTGAGGGCTCGGTAATTGTAAGCAGCATAAACGACATCCGCACCGCCTCTGAAGGAACGCTTGTGGTATTCCACCCCCAGACTGTTCACTCAATCTACCCAGACGGCGACCGCTACTGCAGATATGCGGTGCTGAAATTTGACGTAAACAGGCTTAATATGTCAAACAGTTACTCGCCCAAGCTGTCATATATTCTTGCCGCAGCCAAGGACGACCCCTGCGCTGATTTTCTGTTTGACAATAGCGAGCTTAATGCTATTGCCATCCAAGAGATTTTTATGAGCTGTATACACGAAATAGATGAAAAAAATTATGGCTACGACCTTATAATACAAGCCAATCTTTCCACCCTTCTGGTTGAACTTATAAGAATCTGGCGAAAAAAAGGGCTTGACACCGACCACATTTCCGTTTCCCACGTTGAAGCGGAATCAATACACACCATAACCGAATATATCGACTCTCATTTTTCCGAGCCCCTTAAAGTGCAGCTTCTGGCGGATAAATGCGGCATGAGCTACTCCTATTTTGCACGGCTTTTCAGACAGCTGTACGGACAAAGCTGCAAGGAATACATTGAATTTATCCGCATTTGCAAAGCTGAGGATATGCTGCTGTTTACAAACCTTGACCTTAGCTACATCAGTCAGGAAACAGGCTTTTCCGATTGCAGCCACCTGATAAAAACCTTCAAAAAGCTTAAAGGCATTACCCCCAAGCAGTTCAGAATGAAAATGAGAAAATAAAAAGCCTGTACGGACAATTTCCGTACAGGCAATATTTAAAGCTGTACATTACTTGAAGTATCTGTCGTAAAGGCCCTTGAATCCGCAGCCGTGGCGTGCTTCGTCCTTAGCCATCTCATGAACTGTGTCGTGAATAGCGTCGTAGCCAAGCTCCTTAGCTCTCTTAGCGATTGCAAGCTTTCCGGTAACTGCGCCGTTCTCAGCCATATATCTCAGCTCAAGGTTCTTCTTTGTGGAAGGTGTTACTACCTCGCCCAGCAGCTCTGCAAACTTAGCAGCATGCTCAGCCTCCTCATAAGCTGCCTTCTCATAGAAAAGACCAACCTCGGGATAACCTTCACGATATGCAACTCTTGCCATTGCAAGATACATACCAACCTCGGAGCACTCGCCGTTGAAGTTCTCTCTCAGACCCTGAACAACTTCCTCGTCAAGACCCTGAGCAACGCCTACCTTGTGCTCGTCAGCCCAAACAAGCTCGGTCTCTTCCATTTTTGTGAACTTGGAAGCCGGTGCGCCGCACTGAGGGCACTTCTCGGGAGCCTGCTCACCTTCAAAAATGTAACCGCATACTGAACATACAAACTTTGACATAATTTTTATCCTCCTCTATTAAATTTATCGTTTACCTGACTTTTAACCGACAGATTATGTCGGCAAACTTTACAGCTTTACGCCGTGGTTAAAGTATACCACACAAGTGGACATTTGTCAATAGTTTTTTTTAAACATTTTCCGACACTTTACAAAACCTTGCGGCAACGCCGAAAATATCATCAAAAGCTTACACTCAAGGTGTGGACAACTCTATATTTATATGATAAAATATAATAATGTCAAAAGCAAAAATTTATTGTGAAAAGCAGGTGAAAATTTCGTATTTATACGAATACGGACATACTATGATTGATTTAAACAAATCTCCCAAGGCTTTAAAAGCCATGGAACTTTTCAGAACCGGCTACAACTGCTCCCAGTCGGTGGTAGGAGCGTGGCATGAGGAGATGGGACTTGATTTCAATACTGCGGTGCACATCGCTTCCGGCTTTGGCGGCGGAATGGGACGGCTCAGAGAGGTATGCGGAAGCTGTTCGGGGGCGTTTATGGTCCTCAGCATGAAATACGGCTATACCGACCCTAAAAACTATCAGGACAAAAAAGCGCTTTACGAACTTATCCAGAAATTCGCCGCCAGATTCAAAGAGGAAAACGGCTTTGATTCAATAGTCTGCCGTGAACTGCTGGGACTTCCCTCCGGAGCAAGCAGCCCCATCCCCGAAAAACGCACCGACAGCTACTACAAAAAACGCCCCTGCCCCGAGCTTATAGGACTTGCTTCCCATCTGCTCACCGAGTTCGTTTAAATATTAAAGACGTTATGGTCAAGACGTTTTTATTCCTTCTCTGATAAAAACACCTCTGTAGGGACATAATAGTTTTAACTCAACGCTGTTTGCTCAGCAGGCACAAAAATATCTGCGTCCTATCCCGGACGAGGCAATACGCGTCACGTTTGCTGATACTCACTTGATTGTATGAACAGTTAGCTTGTTGCCGCAGCCATAGTGAGTGAGAAAAGTGCAACTTAAACTTTGCAGCAAACTTCCGACTTAATCAAAACATACCTATCGGATACAAACTGCTATCTTCCCACAAATTGGAGCGAACGCCAGTGAGCGTAACGATATTGCGTCGTCCGCACTATGACCGGAAAGGAATGAACTATTATGACCTTTGACGCTTTTTTTAACGGCTCTGCCGCAAGGCGTTTTTTAATATTATGTTTGGGAGCGGTTCTCTACGGAGTTTCGCTGGGGCTTTTTCTTGCGCCCAACAGCATCGCCCCGGGCGGTGTGGGCGGCATTTCAATTATGCTTAACAGCGTATTCCCCCTGGGTGTGGGAAGCTTTACAATGCTGCTTAATCTCCCTCTTCTGATAATTGCCGTGCTCAAATGGGGCTGGCGGTTTATATTTGGTACAATTACAGCTATAATAATCGCAGGGCTGACCGCAGACGCCTCCGCATTTTTTGAACCTGCCGCCAATGAGCCGATGCTTGCCGCAGTTTTCGGCGGAGCTTTTCTGGGCACAGGCTGCGCTTTGGTATTCCGCTGCGGCTCTACCACAGGCGGGACCGATATTGTAACAAAGCTTATAACCGCAAAACGTCCTCACCTTAAAATCGGAACGCTGATTCTCATTATCGACGGCGTGATTTCAATACTTGCGGGAATAGTATTCAAAAATATCGAAAACGCTCTGTACTCGCTGATAGCTCTTGCCGTTTGTTCAAAGGTGATTGATTTTATTCTCTACGGAACAGATTCTGCAAGGCTTCTTATAATAATAACCGAAAAGGGCACGGAAATTGCCGACGGGCTGCTTCACACCATAGATGTGGGTTGCACCGCTCTGGACGGCGTTTCGGGCTACAAACAGGATAACAAGAAAATAATTCTGTGCGCAATGAAAAGACAAACAGTCCCTGCGGCGCAAAAATTTATTTTTAAAACCGACAGCCATGCATTTATGCTGGTAACCGCCGCAAACGAAATATACGGTCAGGGATTTAAGACCGCGGAATAAACAAAATCTGAAAGGAATTATAAATATGGATTTTACACAGTTTAAAGGCATTATTTTTGACCTTGACGGAACGTTGGTGGATTCCTCCCACGTGTGGAGCGACATCGACGAGAAATTTATGGCAAAACGCAGCATTGAGCTTCCCGGCGACTATTTCAAAAAGGTTTCCTCCATGAATTTCAATCAGGCGGCGGTATACACCATTGAACGCTTCGGGCTTGACGAAACGGTGGACAGCGTAACCAAGGAATGGTATGAAATGGCGCAGGAAGAGTATGCAAGCAACGTTTTCATAAAGCCGGGAGCAGATGAATTTCTGCGCTACATAAAATCACAGGGAATAAAAATCGCCCTTGCAACCGCTTCGGCTGAGCCGCTTTATTCCTCCGCCCTTAAAAACAACGGAGTGTACGAGCTGTTTGATAGCTTCGCCTCCACCGACCGTGTAAAACGTGGCAAAGGCTTTCCCGATGTTTATCAGCTTGCCTGCGATGAAATATCCCTCAGCCCCACTGACTGCGCAGTGTTTGAGGACATTATCGAGGGTATACAAGGCGCCAAAGCCGGAAACTTTACCGCCGTCGCCTGTCTTGACAAGCATTATGCCGTCGACTGGGAGGACATGAAGCGTGAAGCGGATTTCTATTTCAGCGACTACCGAAAGCTTATGCCCGCTACGCTGTCGACAGCAAGATAAGCCTGACTTGTTTACAGCTTAATAATACAAAACGGACAGAGTCTAAGTACCGATTTTGGTGCATAGATTCTGTCCGTTATTTTATGTTCTTGAAAGTTTTTATCCCTACTATGAAGCTTCCTCTGCCGCTTCTGTTGCCGCCAGCAGATGAGCGACGGCGTTTGTTACCTCCGACTTTGAAGCATCTGAATCAGCCAGCACTTCCCTTGCCTGCTCCACTACGTCTGCCAAAGCGGAATTGTCGGCGTTTTCCTCCACAAGGCTCTCCAGCTGAGTTTTATCGGGAGAATTCTTATCAACGGTATAGGCGTTTATACAGTTGTTATTCATGTTCTCCTCTCCCCCCGACAAAGGCACCTGCTGATTCTTATACCAGCTGTCCCCGTTCATTGAAATGTAGCTTTCGCCGCTCTGGCTGTTCATGTAATCCGCTCTGCCCTCGCAGGCGGCGTTGGGCGTTCCTCCAGGCTGATAAAGCCTGAGTACTACCGAAAAGGTATCTCCCGCCGACAAATCCACCTTTGCCCCAAGCTCTACCGTGTGAAAACCGTTGAAATCAACGCTGCCCGAAACGCTGGTTATAGGACTGCCGTTTATGGGAGTATCCCCGTTAAACTCCACATCCTTGTAAATGTCTATCTGATATTCCAGGCTCTCATTGCCGTTGGTCTGAAAGGTGTAGAATGAAACTGCCTCCAAAAGCTCGTCGCCCCTGGCGGTAAACACATTTGCCTGATGAATCTCCTCGGAAGATGAAAGATACCTTTCCATGCCGTTTGTGGAATAGGTGTAATTGTTGTCAAGCTCCTCTGCGGGATAAAATTCATAGGAAGCGAAGCTGTCAAGGGAGGAATCCTCATAGGAAATATAGTAATAACCGTTATCTCCGTAATCTCCCCAGCTTCCTCTCACAAGCCACGCCCCATCCGACGAAGGCTTTACCTCGCCAAAATTTTCCCTGCTGTAATTATCGTCCCAGCCCACAATCAAAACCGAATGATTGGCAGTCAGGCTTCCGTCATAGTAATAGGACAGCCCGTCGTTTGAATAATAATCGCTTTCGGTGAAATATTCAACCTGCACTCCGCCGTAATCCATTACCGCCTTTTTTATAGCTTCCACATCCTCAGGCTGATAGAGATTTATATTTTTAAGCCTGTACTGAGAAGCATATCTCAATTCCTCCGACAGACTGTGTTCCGATACGCCCGATTGAAAGGGAGCATATACCTCGTATTCAATACCGCTCCAGCAGGACAGAGCGGCTGCGGCGGTAAGCCAGTTTCCTCCCGAATCGGACAGATCTCCTTGGTTTGTGCCGTCCGCACCCTCGCCGCTGTTGGGATTAAGGGCAAACCAGGTGAGGTGAGCTTCCGAAAAATCAACGTCGTTTTGTTCATACCCATTTAAAACCGCCCAGCTTTCCGCTGCGGCAATGGTTGAAAAAGCCCAGCAAGCGCCGTCGCTGCCCTGATCCCTTGGGAAAACGTCAAAGCCCTGCTCTCTTAAATCGTAGCTTTCAGGAAGAAATACCGCCATAACCTGCGCCGCCTCACGCTGCGCTATTGTCTGCTCGCAAGAACAAAGCGAGCCTGCGAAAACCACCGCCGCCAGGCTCACAACCGTTTTTCTCAAATAAAAATTCATGATAACTCCTTTTTTATGTCCCGTGCCGAAACTGCCTTATCATAACCTTCACACTATTCAGTCAATGTGATTTTCCGCTGATAATCATTTATATAAGCGTCAGTAAAATCTCCACAGAAGTATTGAAACTTCACCGCATTCTGTTCAAGCTGCGACACCCTGCCGCTGTAATCTGAGGTCTGTTCCAGCCGCCTGAGAGATGTGTCCATTGGCAGCAGCGGATTTTTACAGCAGGCAAGAATCTCTTTCCCCCTGCCGTTAAAGGCAAGTATCCTTATATACGGAGGAGCAAGTATATCGGATTTTTTTACTCCCAGAACAAGGTACAATCCAATGCGCCTGAGCCTTGCCATGGTTATGTTTCGGCTTTTGCAAGCGTTGAAGAAATCATCGGCAGTAATGGGCATCTGTTTCATTACCGATATAATTCGGTCGGCAATTTCTCCGCTTACATCGGGCAGTTCCGTCAGCATCGGCTTGTCTGCGCAGGCAAGCAGATACAGCAGCTCCTTTTGCATATTCTCCATATAATACGTCTTTTGGGGGACGCACCCTTCGGGAATAAAGCCGGAAACATCCTCTCCCTTTCTGAGCATTCCCCTTACTGCCGAAGCCGAAGCAAAACTCCCCACTGTGCCGCTGTCGTGATGACCCACCGCCATTCGTGCCACAGGCGACGGCTGGATGTGGGGCGCTAGCTTTTTCAGCGCCTTTATATATTCCACCCCAAGTATGCTGTTGGGATTAGCCAGCGCCTCGCCGGTTTCCATTCCGTATTTTTCACACGCCGCTTTGTAAACCGCCATAGGATAGCTTTGCCCGGCCGCCAGATTTTTTCTTACCTCCCGGGAATCAGCCAGCTGTGATGACGCTTCCGCCGCTTTTTCAAGCAGCCTTAAATCCTCTATCTCACTTCCGAAAGAAAGCCGTGCTACCACGCCCTCCCCTAAAGACGCCAGCAGTTTTACCGCCGACATGGCAAAGATCTCGCCGCTGGAGCAGGAAAAAGGACAAGGCAGCTCTATAACCAGATCCGCTCCGTTTTTCACCGCAGCCTGCGCCCTGAAATATTTATCCGCCACAGCACATTCTCCCCGCTGTACCGCCGCTCCGCTCATAACTGCCACAATGTGAGTAGCTCCGTTCTCCCTTGTGCGGTTCAGCAGGTATTTATGTCCGTTGTGAAAAGGGTTAAATTCCGCTATTATTCCGGCTGTAAGCATTTGCCGCTTCCTTTCATATTTCGGTTTATTGTAGCTTTAACGTTTAAATTGAATAAAATAAGGTGTGAAAAATTGTGCAAAATGCATATTTATAAAAAACGCTCTTGAAAAACAAAGATATTATTGTTATAATAATAGTATCTGATAACAGGACAAAAGTCAAGTCTTGTTATTCATTTTTGTTTGAGAGGGGAATATTATCCAATGAAAATATTAGTTATCAACGCAGGCTCATCATCGCTGAAATATCAGCTGCTGGAGATGGATGATGAATCGGTTATCGCAAAAGGAAACTGTGACAGAATCGGTATCGACGGTCACATTTCCGCAAAAACGGGAGATGGCAGAACTCTTGAGGAAGACTGCGATTTTCCTACCCACACCGAAGCCTTTGAAAAGCTTGTTGAGGTGCTTACATCCGGCGAAACCAAGGTTATAGATTCAATGGCTGAAATTTCAGCAGTTGGTCACAGAGTAGTACAGGGCGCAGAGGAGTTTAAGGAAGCCTGCATTGCCACCGACGAGGTTATAGATAAAATCGACGCCCTTGCAGAGCTTGCTCCGGTCCACAACCATCCTCATGCCCTTGCGCTCAGAGCCTGCAAAAAGGTACTGCCCGAGGGCGTACCCCAGGTAGTTGTTTTTGATACCGCTTTCCATTCCACAATGCCGAGAAAGGCTTTCCTTTACGGACTTCCCTACGAATGCTACGAAAAGCTTCACGTAAGAAAATACGGCTTCCACGGAACTTCACACAGATATGTTTCCGCCGAGCTGGCAAGAGTTATGGGCAAGGATATAAAGGACCTCAAAATCGTTTCCTGCCACCTTGGCAACGGCTCCTCCATCACTGCTATAAACGGCGGTATTTCCGTTGATACTTCAATGGGCTTTACTCCCCTTGACGGTCTTGTAATGGGAACACGAAGCGGAGCGGTAGACCCTTCGGCAATTGAGTTTGTTGAAAAGAAAATGGGCTTTACTTCCGACCAGATGACCGAGTATCTCAACAAGAAATCCGGCTTCCTGGGACTTTCGGGAATAAGCTCCGACAATCGCGACATTACCGAAGCCGCCGAGCACGGCAACGAAAGAGCAAAAATTACCGGCGAAGTATTCTGCTATCAGATAAAGAAATTCATCGGATCATACGCCGCAGTAATGAACGGAATGGACGCTATAATCTTCACAGGCGGAATCGGCGAGAACGCTCCCGATATTCGTGAACGCTCCTGCTCAAATCTCGATGTACTGAACGTTAAGATCGACCACGAGGCAAATAAAGTGCGTGGCAAACTTGCAAAAATCTCCACCGAGGATTCAAAAACTCAGGTTTGGGTAATCCCAACCAATGAAGAGCTGCTTATTGCAAGAGATACTCTTGCGCTTATCAGCAAAAACAAATAAGACTTATTATCGTCAAAGCTTTAAAACCCCCGGATTCTTTAAGATTCGGGGGTTTAATGTTTCTTTTACTTTCAACCGCAACCGACGATTATTTTATTTTTGGTTGCAATTCGGAACAAAAAAAGGTATAATGATAAAGGCAATGCCGTGTTGCGACTTTCAGGCGTTGTTTTAATCTGTAATCGGGAGTTATCACTTTATGCTTGTAAATATAGAAAGCTTATATAAATATTATAACGGCGAACCACTGCTTAAAGATATAAACTTCACCGTTGAGGATCACGAAACGGTGGGGCTTATAGGGAAAAACGGCTGTGGAAAATCCACCCTGCTTAAAATAATAACCGGCATGGAGGGCTTTGACAAAACCCCCGAGGGTTACGGTTCGGTTTCGGTGTCCTCAAAGGCGGCAGTGGGATTTTTGCAGCAAAACAGCGGACTTAATTCAAATTCCACCATCGACGAGGAAATGCACGACGCCTTCCGCACGCTGCTTGAGGTAAAAAAACAAATGGAGGAGCTGGAAATAAAAATGTCCTCCATGCAAGGGGATCAGCTTGATTTTGTCAGTCAGGAGTATTCCCGTCTTTCGGCGTATTTTGAAGCCCGTGACGGTTACATCATCGACGTTAAAATTAAGCAGGTGCTTAACGGAATGGGCTTTGGCGACACTCCTACGGACAGGATAGTTTCCTCTCTCTCCGGCGGCGAAAAGACACGCCTTGCCCTAGCGAAGCTGCTGCTTGAACAACCCAATCTGCTGATACTGGACGAGCCTACCAACCATCTGGATTTTCAGACCCTTATGTGGCTGGAGGATTACCTCAAAGGCTATAAAGGTTCTATCCTCATCGTTTCCCACGACAGATATTTTCTCAACAAGGTGTGCACACGAATCTGCGAGATTGAAAACGGAAAACTTACTTCTTACAACGGCGACTACACGGCATATCTCGTACAGAAAAAAATGAACAGCGAACGTCAGCTTAAAGAGTACGAAGCCCAACAGAAAGAGATTGAAAAGCTGGAGGACTATATAGTCCGCAACAAAACCCGTGCCTCCACCGCAAAAATGGCAAAATCACGTCAGCATATGCTGGACAGAATAGAGCGTATAGAAAAGCCCTCTATGTATACAAAACCCCCCAGAATAAAGCTTGAATACGATATAGAGCCCACCAAGGATATTTTGCAGGTAACAGGCTGCCCAGTTGAAGTGGGCAGCGGCGCTTCAAAAAAGCTTCTGGTAAAAAATCTTGAGCTTCATATTAGACGGGGCGAGCACGTTGCAATAATCGGTCCCAACGGCATTGGAAAAACCACCATTTTAAAGCTGATACAAGGGCTTATCCCCCACGAAGGCGGAAACATCCTGTGGGGCGGTAACGTGAAGATTTCCTACTTCGACCAGGAGCACAGCGGCCTTGATATGCGTGATACGGTAATAGGCTCGGTGGACAGGAAATTCCCCCGCATGAGCGAGCTTGAAATACGCAAGGCTCTCGGCTCGGTGCTTATTACCGGCGAGAATGTATTTAAGCCGGTGTCGGTAATAAGCGGCGGCGAGCGGGCAAAGCTGTATTTTGCCCTTATGGCGCTTAATCGGGGAAACGTCCTTATTCTGGACGAGCCTACCAACCACATCGACTTAAACACCAAAGAGGTTCTCGAGGAAGCCCTTGCAGAATTTAAAGGCACAATAATTCTCGTTTCCCACGACCGTTATCTGATAAACAAGGTGGCAGACAGAATAATCGAGGTGCAGCCTGAAGGGGTTCGCTCTTACGATGGCAACTTTGACGCATATGCAGCCAAGGTGGCAGAGGAGAAAAAAGCCTCCGAACAGGCCCAGCAGCAGGAAAAACAGCTTCGTCAGCGTCAGGAGTATCTTGAAAACAAGCAAAAACAGTACCGCTCCAAGGAACAGCGTGCCAAAGACGCTCAAAGGCGGGCAAGAATCAAGGAGCTTGAGCAACAAATTGAAGCTGACGAAGCGGAAATCTCTCAGCTTGAGCAAGAGATACAACAGCCCGAGATAGCCTCGGACTTTGCCCTTATGAACGAAAAATGCACACGGCTTGAAAACCTGCGGACCGGACTTGACGAAAAAATGGAGGAGTGGGCATCGCTGGAGCAATAGCTTTCACCCGAACAACCGCCGCCGAGTATAATAAAATTATAACGGTAAATACGGGAGGGATCAGCTTGGACGTTCAGCCAATTTCTGCCGACAAAGCGATGATTATTCTCACAGCGTCGGAAGCTTCAAAGCTGAGAATAAGCTTTCAAAGCTTTGAAAAAGATAATCCCCAAACCAAATCATTTCTTACCTGTACTCTTGCCATTCTGCGGGAATCGGGACTGTTCAGATGCTCCTCCGACTCCCTTTCGGTGGAGGTATACGAACAAAGCGATAACGGACTTGTAATATATCTGTCCTCCGACAGACCAAAGCCGGAAGCCACCTCGACGCTTATAGGCTTTTACTCAAAAACGCCCGCTTTCTTTTTTGAAAACGCAAAATTTATACAGGAATCTGTGGGCGACAAAATAATCTCCTCACGGCTTTATGAAATAAACGGAGGCTATGGGCTTATGCTGGAGCTTGACTGCACAAAATCCACCGCCAGGCGAAGGCTTTCAAAACTGCCCCCAAACATAACCAACCGCATAAAAGCCGAAAAAATCAGGGAGTACGGAAATTTACTTTCCGACTCCCCGTTCAATTTGTTTATCTGAGGGACTTTACCGCCTCAGCCATGTTTTCAGCATTAAAAATATAAGAACCCGAAACCAGAACATCTGCTCCGCATTCACGGACTACAGCAGATGTTTCTTTGTTTATACCGCCGTCCACCTGAATAATCACATCAAGCTTGTGGTCGTCGATATACTTTCTAAGCTCCTTGATTTTATCAAGTGTTTGGGGCAAAAAAACCTGTCCACCGAAGCCAGGCTCCACCGTCATAACCAGCACCATATCCACACGGCTGAGATAAGGAATTATCATGGAAACAGGCGTTGCCGGCTTTACAGACAAACCGACTTTCAGCCCTCTTGAGCGTATTTTATCAATTACCGCCCCCACGTCATGAGCCGCCTCGAAATGAAAGGTTATTCCGTTTACTCCCAGATCGGCGTAATTATCAATATATCTTATAGGGTCGGTTATCATAAGATGAGCGTCGATAGGCAGGGTTATAAGCTTTGATATGCTTTTAAGCACCGGCTCTCCGAATGAAATATTCCTCACAAACACCCCGTCCATCACATCATAATGAATCCAGTCCACACCCGATGCTTCGGCTTTTTTTATGTCGTCGGCAAGATAAGCAAAATCCGCCGCAAGCAAAGAAGCCGCAATTATAGTCTCCAATATAATCCCCCAATATCTCTGAAAAATTAACACAGTCTAATTATATACCATTACCGCTTCAAAGTCAATACAAACCGCAAGAGTTATTGACCGTACCTGTCAACACAGTGTTACATAAAACATCAATTTTAAATTCTTGTGTAAAAATCTTCGATAATCTCAGCCAATTTGTACGGCTGGTCAATATTAACCTCGTGCCCCGATTTATCCACGGAACAAAATTCGGCGTCAGATAACATTTGTACAAGCTTTATCGCCGCTTTTCTGTTAGTCTTATCCTTTTCGCCGCAAACAACCAACGCCGGACACAACACAATTTTCAATCTATTGCTGAAATTAAGGGCTGCCATTGAGTTAGTCAATGTGATAAAATCCTTTTTGCCAAATCCCATTTGATTAAATGCATTTTCCGGCATAAGCTTAAAAATCACATTCTGAAATTTCAACAAAGCCTTGGGCATCTCAAACTGCGGTGCTATCAGTATCAAAGAATTTACCCTATGTGGATTGTCAACAGCGTAATTCAGCGCCAACACCGCTCCAAGAGAAAGTCCGCAAAGATTGAAAGGCTCTGAAAAGCTGTCGCAATACCTTGAAAAGCCATTATACAAATTAACATATGTACTCTCAATGCCCTTTAAGAACTGTGACAAATCGGGACAGTGGCAGGTTGCATGCTCCGACAGGCAATCAGTTGTTTTATCCCAGCTTGACGGGTCTTGTCCCAATCCATGTATAAAAATTGTCTGCACCGCTCACCTCTCCCCTCAACACTGCTCATCAAGAGTAAGATTATACGACGGCATAAATTCCTCAAGAAAAACCTCCGCCTCGGGAACATTCAACTTGTGAATGGCCTCAAGAGTGCTTTTCTCCGCCGAGGCAAAATCCGAGTTTCCCATGCGTCGTTCCTCAACGCATTTTATCAAAGCCGAAATTTTGTCCGCCGCCTTTACCAGCCTGAAAAGCTCCCTGTCCTCCTCGCCGCCAAAGAACACCTTACCGTATTCCTCCTTTAAATCGTCGGGCAGATAGGATAAAAGCTGATTGAGAGCGTTGTTTTCAATCTCGCCGTAAGCGCTTTTTATGTCCTTGCTGTAGTATTTTACCGGGGTAGGCAGATCCCCGGTGATTATCTCCGAAACGTCGTGATATATTGCAATAAGAGCGCACCTCTCGGCGTTGACATTCCCCCCGAACCGCTTGTTGCGAAGCAGAGCAAGGGCATGGGCAATAAAAGCAGTTTCAAGAGAATGTTCGCTTATATTCTCGGGTATGGTGTTTCTCATCAGCGACCAGCGGTTAATATATTTCATACGTGAAATAACCGCAAAAAATTTACTTTCCATCTTAACAGCCTCTTTTCAAAAAAATGACGGACGAATACCGTCCGCCATCTTGCTTTTGTATTAAACCTGAATTATACTGAGCAGTACGCCCGCCGCAACTGCAGAGCCGATAACTCCCGCAACGTTTGGTCCCATTGCGTGCATAAGCAGATAGTTTGTAGGATTCTCTTCCTGACCCACCTTCTGTGAAACTCTCGCCGCCATAGGCACAGCGGAAACTCCCGCAGAACCGATAAGGGGATTTACCTTGCCCTTTGTAGCTACATACATTATCTTTCCGAAAATCACTCCGCTGGCAGTTCCCAATGAGAAAGCTATTACGCCCAGCAGTATCACCTTTCCGAAGGATATGGTGAGTATCTTGTCTGCGCTGGTAGTAGCTCCTACCGATACTCCTAGGAATATGGTGATAATATTCATAAGCTCATTCTGAGCCGTCTTGGCAATTCTGTCGCAGCAACCGCTTTCCTTAAGAAGATTTCCGAACATCAGCATACCAACCAGCGGTGCGGCCGACGGAACCATAAGTGAGATAATAACCGTTACAAGAACGGGGAAAATCAGCTTTTCCGTCTTTGAAACCTGTCTCAGCTGTCCCATTACAACCGAACGCTCTTTCTTTGTGGTAAGCGCTTTCATAATCGGCGGCTGAATAATAGGAACCAGCGCCATGTAGGTGTATGCGGCAAGAGCTATGGTACCAACGCCTATGCTGTCCGTTTTTGATAAAAGTCTTGAGGAAACGTAAATTGCCGTAGGACCGTCTGCTCCTCCGATAATTGCGATAGAACCGCACTCGGCGGCAGTCATTCCCAACAAAGCGGCGCCAATAAAGGTGAAGAATATGCCACCCTGAGCGGCAGCTCCCAGCAAAAAGCTCTTAGGGTTTGCAATAAGCGGACCAAAGTCGGTCATTGCGCCTATTCCAAGGAAAATCAGCGGAGGATATATCTGCAACTTTACGCCCATATACAAAATATCAAGCAATCCTCCGTGCTGCAAGACTCGCCCGTAATCTATATAGTGGTCGTTTATAACTCCGCCCCGTTCTTCCACCTCGATATAATCCCAGAACTCGGGGTGATACATCTCGGCAAAGGGCAGATTGGTAAGCAGCATACCGAAAGAAATCGGCAAAAGCAACAACGGCTCAAAGCCCTTGGCTATAGCTAAATACATAAACAAAAATGATACCAGTATCATTATAATGTTTTTCCAGCCGTCGTCGGCTATAAATCCCGCAAAGCCTGATTCACGGGCCAGATCTGCCATAGTTTCCAGGAAACTATTTATTATACCCATTAACTTTCCACGTTCCTTTCAAATTAAAATGCAAATCTATATATATCAGAACGGTCTTGTATTCTCCGCAATTCCGGCAGCAGCCCAGGGGTTACGCTGGGGTTTAACCGTCTTAACGCTTTTCAGCTTCAGCTTCTTTCCGCTCTGAGCGCTCATAGCCTCCACAGCTGCCGCTATAACCGCCACAACCTCTTCCTCTATTCCCTCCTCGATAGCGGGAGGAACGACAGGAACATTTTCAGCCGGTTTGGTTTCTACTTTGACAGCTTCTGCATTTTTCTTTTCTTCCTTTTTTCTGTTGACGGCGTCAAATATCTTACCGTACAGCATTACCAGAAGCACAAGCAGGATAAGACCTATAAACACCACAACCATTCCGGTTATAACCACGGTAGCAATGGTAGTGCCCGACAAATTGCTGTCCGAGCCGTGAATAACATTTTCTGAAAGAGCATTGACAAGCTCATACATATCGCAGCTACTCCTTATAACAAAATTAAGACATACAAACGTCCTTTTAAACATATCAATTACTATTTATTATACACTATTTTAACCTGAATTACAAGTGCTCATCACACTTTTTTTGCAGAAAAATTTCAAAGTCCCTTGCCCAAATCCCTGTTAGGAATACCTTATAGCGTAAAAAATCCTCCTTTTAAATTCACAAATTAACCTTTGCTTTTTGCTTAAAATATGATATACTGTTTTTAAGGATAGTATTTTGCGTGCTGCGGCATTTCACCGTCACACTGTTTTTAAAAGGAGTTTTTGTTATGGGAGAACGTTTGTTTAACGAACTTAAGGATTTCGCCCCCGACCTGCTGTCGGCTGCGATTATATTGGCGATAGGAATACTGATTACCAAAATCATCATTAACATTATGACCAAAGCCCTCAAAAGAAGCCGTATGGACCCTACGGCGCACACTTTTCTCATCTCCCTTGTAAAACCGCTGCTGTATATACTGGTAGGAATAATCACTTTGTCAAAACTTAATGTGCCTATGACTTCAATTATAGCCACCCTCAGCGCCGCAGGTCTTGCAATCGGACTTGCGCTTCAGGACAGCCTTTCCAACGTCGCCGGCGGGTTTATAATAATGTTCAATCACCCCTTCAAGTGCGGTGATTTCGTTGAAATAAGCGGCCAGTCGGGAACAGTAAACGCCATCACAATACTTTATACCCGTCTGCTTACCTCCGACAACAAAGCCGTGCTTATCCCCAACGGCACTGTTGCCGCCGCCACTATAGTAAACTATACTCAGGAGGATTGCAGGCGGCTTGATATGTATTTTTCAATCAGCTACAACGCCGATTACAAAAAAGCCGTGGAAATTATACAGCAGCTGCTTAAAGACGAACCCACCGCCCTTTCGGAACCTGAACCCCCACAGGTTGTTATGTGCGAGCAGACCGCAGGTGTTATAAAAATTCTTGCCCGAGTGTGGGTGAAATCTCAGGACTACTCACCGCTTAACTACAAGCTGCTGATGCTTGTCAAAGACCGCTTTGACACAGAAGGCATAAGCGTTCCCGTTACAAGCTTGCCTGCCGTTACGCCTGCTAAGCCGTCGTGATTTTGCTGAAATACACTAAAAAACCGTATCGGGTTGACCGGTACGGTTTTTTGTGGCTTATTTTACGATATGGTTTTGCCACGCTTCTGACGGGGCTTTTTCTCCGGCTGAGTTTCAAGCTCCGGCTTGTCCTCAAATACCGCCTCGTCCTTCTTTGGCTTAAGATAGTCAAACTCGGGGTTATCCTCGCCTCTTGCGTCGTAATAAGGCTGAATAACGTGCTTTCTTATAATTGGATAGCAATTAAAGGAGTTCACAAAGCTGATAAAAGACAGCGGCCAGAAAGGCAGAATAAACAGCGAATATGGAAACAGAATCACCATAAAGAACGCCACCACAATCCATACAAGCAGCGTATACAGGCTGTTCTTCACTCCTAAGCTTACCAGGAAAAATGAGTTTTTCAGTATCTGCTTAAGCTTCAGATTAGTGGAAACTATCATCAGATAAATGTAAAAATGCATCATAAAGAAAACGATAAGACAACTGAGGCATATAACAAAAGGCACATACATAACCGAATTGCTTTGAGCCATGGTATTGTATGTAGGAAGAGCTACCGAAAAGCCTGCAATGAATATCACATCGATAATACCCATAACAAAGCTTTGCTTAAAGCACTTTTTGAAGGTTTCCATAAAATCAGCATAAATAAACGCATTGCGTTCCTGAGAAAAATTTCTCGTTACCTTTGTCATGGCTGCGGTTGCCGGACCGAAACAGACAGCCGTGATAATCGCCAGACAGTAAGGCACATAGCTGTTAAGCCAATAAGCCAGCAGCCCTGCTAAAAGCGCAGGAATAAAAAACAAAAAGTACAGCACATTAAGTCCCATAAGCTTCCAGCATCTTCTGCCGTATATCTCAAAGAACTTGAATATACCCTTTTTCTCAGCCGGCGCTTTTGGAATACCTCTTCCCGGCTGGTCATAATTTCCGAACAACGACATTTTTACGCTCCTTTAAATTAATATTCTTTATTGTAAAGCAATAATAAGCCCAGCGACTGCAAAATCTTTTTAAAACCTGCCTGCAAAAATAACCGAGCACAAACAGTCCACAGCAGCCGAAACGGCGCACACCGCCTCCAGCACCAGAAACTTTGTGCCGTAAAGCTTAACCGAACTGAGCATACCCTCAGAAGGTCTGTCGGACAGCGAGTTTGTCATAAGCAGGTTAGACATATAAACGGCTTCCCTTGTACCGATAATAAGAGCGTATGCAGATATAAGCGCCGACGGAACTATAAGCACCGCACATATGGCTATACCGGTAGTACCGTACTGAGTATAAACCTGCGCCATGGTCACTCCCAGCCCCATGCCTCTGAAAACAAGCACTCCTATCTCTACCGGCTGAGCAATTGCGGAAAAGCCCAGAACAAAAACCGCCCCTAAAAACATGGTGGAAGTTGAAAGAGATTTCATCAACACCACCGCAAAATCGGAATTTCTCCTGACCTCGAGAAAGTTCTCCTGCGCCAGCGAAAGCTGATTCAAAAAATCCCGACTCATAAAGCAGTATGCCATTGTACCCAGAACAACCCCAAAAAGCGTCGCTCCCACAAGAAAGGCAAAAAAATTATTTCTGCGCCGCCAAAAGCCGCTTGTCCTTTGATTTTGCATTACACATCACTCCATATACTTTTTGTAAAGTATATGCCGGATGCTTTGATATAATTACTTTGAAAGCTCGTAAGCCCGCTTTGTGCACGCCTTGCAGCAGTTTTCAACCGTCTGATGAAGATTGCCCTCCCGCAGCTTTTCAAGCCCTGCCATGGTAGTTCCACCCTTCGAGGATACCATGGTTATAAGCTCGTCGATAGTGTAACCGCTGTCTGTAATCATCTTGGCGGAGCCTATGAGGGATTTTGCAAACAGTGACTTTGCCACTCCTTCGTCAATTCCCACCGACTTTGCATAATCCACAAACGCCTGAGCGTACAGATATATAAAAGCGGGTGACGAGCCGTTTATCGCAATTATTTCCTTCATTTTGTCCTGAGGAATAACCGCAATCTCGCCGCATGATGCAAACACATCGCACACCAGCTTGAACTCCTCCTCGCTGCACGGCTCAACCTTAGAAAGCGCAGTAGCTCCCTCTCCCAGCAGCAGCGGAGTATTTGGCATAACAAGCACAACCTTGGCGTCGGAAATAGTTTTCGACTTGATATATTCGCCGGTAATTCCCGCACAGATAGAAACTATTACCGTATCCTTGTCAACACAGCCGGAAACGCTATCAAGCACCTCTTCAAGCTGCTGAGGCTTTACCGCCAGAAAAACATACTTGCAGCTTTTAAACACCTCAGCCTCACTATTGCAGGGCGTAACCCCCAGCTCCTCCATCCTTTTAAGCTTTTCACCATCCGGGTCGTAAGCGAACATACGAACGGTGGTGGATGTGGCATACATTTTAACATCGCTGCACAAATCACTGTGAGCGATTCCCTTCATAATTGCGAAGCCCATATTTCCGGCTCCGACAAAACCTACGTTTATCATACAAAACATATCCCTTCAACAAACAATAATAAGTACTTTATATTATACTACATTCAGGCTGTTTTTTCAAGTAGCAGCCTTTAAATTTTAAAACAAGCGGTGATATATGCATAATACCACCGCTTGATAAACTCAATATTAACTTTTTTAGTTTGCGTTTATTTTTCAGCTAAACCGTACTGCCCTTCGCATGACCGAACTGCGCCCTCACCTTATCGTAGGCGAATTTTATCATCGGCAGGAAAATCATAAGTATTATCAAATCCACCGGCAGCTGCACAAGGTTCTTTACAATTCTCGGAGCGCAGTACACCGCAAAGCCGCTGATGCCGTCGTGGGTGAGATTGGTTATTCCAAAGTCCTTGTTTACGTAAAGAGTGTAAAGGAAATAAGAATTAAGCACAATATTGCAAAACAGCACTACCAGCCCTCTGGCAAGAGCAATTCTAATCATGCTTATTGTCTTCTTAGTGCTGAAATCGCATTTGTAAAGCAGACAGCCGTAAATAACACCTGCAATAAAAACCACCAGCGCAAGCTGAGGGCTGTAAGCTCTGGGCGACTGATTTTGCAGTATATAGCTTATAAAGTCCTTTAAAAAGTTGGACATTCCGCACACCACGGGACCGTAAAGCATACCTATCGTACAGATTGCCAGGAAGGCAAAGTTAATACGCAAATCCGGGGTTACATCAATGGAGAAAAACCCGATTGCAAGGGAAAGCGCAATCAGAATACCCGTGGTGGTAAGGGTTCTGATGTCCTTCAGCGACTTGAAGGACTCGTAAAACAAATAAAAAAAGCTCTTCATAAATATACCTCCTTCTTATGAGCGAGCTGCGGCGCGGCGTAACGTTTCACCGTACCGAAAACCATGCTGTGCATAACCGGAGAATGAAAAGCTCTCAGATTACACATTCAGCGGGATGCGAAACCTGCACCGCAAGGGTTTTACCCTTTTCGTCCTGATGGCAACTCCCCGTCCCTCAGGCACTTAACGCACAGATTTCTACTCTGTAATATGCAAGCTGTCCGCATTGAAACTTGCGGGCAGCCGTATATTCAATTGTAATAAATCTCAATCTGCAAATTAAAAAGCAGTCTTATTGAGTATATCATACCTTTCATCAAGGAAAGGCTTCTTCATAGCAAGGCCTTCCTGAATATCCACATCGTAAACCCTGCCGTCCTTAAGACCAACAATTCTGTTTCCGATGTCCTGCTCAAGCAGCTCAACGGCATGATAACCCATTTCGGTGGCAAGCACACGATCTCTTACCGTAGGCGAGCCGCCTCTCTGAACGTGACCGAGAACCGTAACTCTCGATTCGATTCCCGTCATCTCCTGAATTGTTCTGGCAATGTTTTCAGACTGACCAACGCCCTCAGCCACAACAATGATAAAGTGAGTCTTTCCGCTCTTCTTTGTTTTAAGCATATTTGACGCAATAACATCAAGGTCATAAGCTCTTTCCAGTGTAATAACCGCCTCTGCGCCTACAGCCAGTCCGACGTTTATGGCAATGTAGCCTGCCTTTCTGCCCATTACCTCAACAACCGAGCATCTGTCGTGGGACTGAGCGGTATCCCTTATCTTATCGATCATCTCCGTAGCGGTGTTCATAGCCGTGTCGTATCCGATCGTATACTCTGTGCACTGTATATCGTTATCGATAGTACCAGGGATTCCGATGCAGGGAATACCCATTGCGGAAAGGTCTCCCGCACCTCTGAAGGAGCCGTCGCCGCCGATTACCACGATACCCTCAAGACCCATTTCCTTGCACATTTCAACGCCTTTTTTCACGCCGTCCATGCTGCGGAATTCAGGACATCTTGCAGTAAAAAGACAAGTACCGCCTCTCTGAATAATACCCGAAACGCTTCTTGCGTTCATTTCAATAAAATCGCCGTTAAGAAGGCCTACATATCCTCTGCGTATACCGACAACTTCCATACCCTTCTGAAGTCCTGCTCTTACAACAGCACGAACAGCAGCATTCATTCCGGGAGCGTCTCCACCGCTTGTCAGTACACCAATTCTCTTAGCCATAATTATTCCTCCGTAACAGATGGAAATCTTACTATGCAAGATATTCCACGAGTATATACTTTTTTTATCATAAACCTTAATTATCATAGCATAAAGCCCTGACATTGTCAAGGGCTTTACTTTATCATTTCATAAAATTTTAAACGTTTTCGAAATGCTCACCGAATTTTTACATCCAATTGTTCTCAGCATTTTGATATCACTGAGCGTCCGACGCCGACTCACTGAGGGAGCTTGCCTCGTCATCGAAAGAGTCGTCGTTCTGACCCGCAGGTTCGGAAACCACAACCGTCAGCACTTCGCCTTCCTCCACGTTTATGGTATCGCCTATGTCAATGCTGGTGGAAATAACATAACCGTAGGCCACATTTTCGTCATCAACCTCTGACTTTCTGTACTTTATATCAAGAGAATCCAGCAAAGCAGAATAATCCTCATAGGTCATTCCCATATAATCAGGTACGGGAACGTTTGCCAATCCTCTGCACACTCTCAGCACAAGTTCGTTCATTCTTGCAGGGTCGTATTCGCTTCCCTCGGGGATGCTCTGTTCCGTTATAATTCCCGCCTCTTCGGTATCGGAATAGAAATACTCGGCTCTGATGTTAAATTCACTGCCAAGACGGTTTACAACAGTTTCATATCTCATCCCCACAACATTGGGCATAATCGAACCCACACCGTAAGGATAGCTGTCGTCAGGCTCGCTTTCCTCTATTATAACCGAATCTGACTCGCTCGATTCGCCGCTGTCATATTGATTTTCGCTTATATTCGCCGAATTCAAGGCTGCATCGGAATCATTGGTTTCGGCGCTTGGTGCGCCAAGAAGCTGATAAAGCAAAAATACTCCCAGCGCAAGAAATACCACCAGAAGCGTAATGCTCAGCGCCATGACCGCATTGCTGGTTTTCTTTGCAGGCTCCGCTTTCTTTTCGTTTACGGGAGGCTGAGTCCTTTTGGGCTTCTGCGCCGTTTTCTGAATAGGTATAGTCTGTGTTGCACCCTTCTGATGCTCGATATGGGTATTCTTGCTGAAAAGCTCTGTAACAAGCTCGTCTACTGTCTGTATTCTGTTCTCGCCCCTTACCGCCATTGCACGGGAGATTACGTTTGAAATATACGTCGGTATATTCGGATTGATACGGTGGGCGTCGATAAGCGTATCGTTATATATTCTCGTGTTTGCGTCCAACGGAGCGCAGCCGGTAAGTATACGGTACAGCACTGCGGCAATTGCATATACATCGGTCCATGTGCCCTGATACTCCAGAGAAGAATACTGCTCCGGCGCAGTGTAGCCTGAATAAAATTCAGGCGACAGTCCCGTATTTGCCGTTCTTATGGAGCTGATTGAAAATCCGGTAAGCTTCAGCTCTCCGCTTGTGGTAACGATTATATTTTCGGGTGAAATTCCCCTGTGAATAATTCCTGCATTGTGTATTATGCTTAAAGTAGTGAACAGCGGCACAAACAGCTTCTTAACCTGATTCCAGGTAAGATAACCCGCATTTGACTGGAGAAATTTCTTGAGTGAAACCCCCTCCACATACTCCAGTATCACATATGTGGTATTGTTTTCAACAAACATATCCATAGCGGTGGAGATATGGGTCAAATTTCTCATTCTCGACAAGGTTCTGTTCATATCCGCAAACTCCGACATATAGGTCTTGTATTTTGCAAGGCAGTCGGAATTAACAATAATTCTCTGTGTTCCACGTTCACGCTCGCAGAGGGTATCGGGCATATATTCACGCACAACAGCTTTGGTTTTGCGTATTGTGTCATAGCATATATACGAAGCCCCCTCGCCGTTATAGGTAAGCATTTTACCTACGATATATCTGTTGTCAAGCACCGTTCTCGGAGCCAGGTATGACTGCAAATGCGGCATATCGTCCGTATAACTGCAATAATGACAGACGCCGTTTGCGTCCAGCTCGTTCATACAGCCCATACAAAGGTTTACACTTGTATCCATACATAACCTCCCTAATCAAGATTCCTCATAGCCTGTTGAAATAATGGGCATAGGCGGTTACCTGCAATAAATTAAATCATCTATATTTACGCCAACGAAAAAAGCCCCGTCGTTATAACATAGGACATTCTGCCCGAGCTATGAATTCATAAATACAGCCAAGCTGATTAACAGCGTTTCGCTTAAAATTACCGCCCGTTCTACGGGTTCACCCGTAAAACACACATACACTTCTGCTATTAACTACTGCAATTCATCACTTTATATTATCAGCAATCGGAGAATAAGTCAATAACGCCAAACCAATTGTAGACTTTGTGAAACAATTTGTATTCTTTCTGTAACAACTGTTACAGTCGCCCAAACCACTTTTTAAATGTTCTGAGGGTATACGTTGACAGACGTGTAATAAAGATATTCGCTGTCGCTGTCAAACACAACGGTAAGCACAACGCTTTGTGCGTTGCCGTCGGCGGCGGTGTAGTAATACTTATAAATATAGCTTATGCTGTCCTCGCCGTACACTATTTTATACGGGTCAAGCCCCACAGCGTCTGATACCGAGCTGTAACGGGCTCCTCGGTTAAAGCTGTCAAGATTAATGCGGCTGTCAAGCTTTTCTCCACGGCTGTCGCTTTCAAGCTGTTTGTAGTTTGTATAGGTAACGGTTTCAATGTTGTCGGAAGAATCCTTTAATACGGTTACAGTCCATTCGGGATAAACAATGTCGTCTATCTCAAGGTTGTCCTCACTTTCATATATATAATCAAACACCGCCGCATTATTCAGAATACTGAAGTCGGAATTGTCCTTAAAGTGGATTTCCATATCCTCTTCCGCCGCAGTAATTGGCTGTCCCACAAATTCTGCGGCTTCAAGCGCCCTCTTTTCGCCCTCGTCCGCCGAAAGCCTCACTGCCAGCACCCAGATAAGCACAACAAGAAGCACAGCAAGCGCCGCAAGCAAAGCGATTCTTATCTTTTTCTCATTCTTTCCGCTGACGATGCCACCAATAACTTTTCCGGCAGACGAAGTTTTACGCCCAAACGAATCCTTGCTGCCCGATTTCTTCTTTGTGAAAAGCTCTTTAAAGCCCTTTGCCTTTTTTGGCTTTTCCTTAAGCGCTATTCCGCAGTTTTTGCACACCAAATCATGTTCTCCGACAGTTTTTTTGCATTTCGGACATTCCATTGCACAACCCCCGTTTCTCTGACGCAATTAACCACAATATATTATATCATATGCGACCTTAGATGTCAATTATCGCCCTTTATACGGATATATCTACCTGCGCTGCGTTTTAACGACTGCCGACTGCAAAAAACCTCCTTACCCGACGCAATGCGCCGATAAAGAGGTTATTATTTCGTAATTATTCCACAAAATACCGCAAGCCCTACAATTCGTATCAGCTCTGAGTAAGGGGAATTACAACTGTTATTTCCGTTCCCTTTCCGAGAACGCTGTTTATGGCTATCTCACCGTTGTGGTAAGCAACAATATGCTTGACGATGGAAAGTCCCAGGCCTGTTCCGCCGGTCTGTTTTGAACGGCTTTTGTCAACACGATAAAATCTCTCAAAAACCCGTTCCCTGTCCTTCTCGGCAATTCCGATTCCGTTATCCCTGACAACGATAACCGCATTATCGCCGCTTCTGGACACCTCGACCCATACAGAGCCGCCGTCGTTGTTGTATTTAACGGCATTATCCATCAGATTAAGCAAAAGCTCTGTCATGTAACTCTGATTGCCCTCTATAACAACGCTTTCGCCCTTGACGAAGATGGACACCTTGTGATTATAAGCCTTATTCTGTAGAATTTCTTCAACGTCCTGAGCCGTACGAAGCACATCTATGCTGTCGGTTTCACTGTTGGCGTGCTCCTCAATCTCCGACAGCCTGATTATATCGTTGATAAGATAAAGCAGTCTTTCCGCCTCACGGTAGATTGTTCCTCCGTATTTCTTCATATTATCCGCCCCGGTTATGATTCCGTTTTCCATCATTTCACCGAAGCCCTTGATGGTGGTCAGCGGCGTTTTCAGCTCATGAGACACGTTAGCCGAGAAATCCCGTCTTATCTGCTCGCTCATCATGCTCTCGGTAACGTCAACCATAAAGATTATGATGCCGTAATCGCCGTTGAAATCAGACTTGTTGATATAAGTCCTGAAGGATCTGTTCTTAACCGCAACCAAGCCTCTTGCAGAATCCTCCTCTTTAAGCCTGTCAAGCAGTTCCAAAAGCTGAGCATTGGTTGTAAGATAAGAAAGCTTTGCATGAGAGCGAGGGTCAAACTCCGGATTAAGCAGCTTGACTGCGCTGCGGTTTACCGAAAGCACCGTATAGTCGGAATCCAGCAGTATCATCGCTTCTACCATGTTGTCGGTAATAAGCGTTATCTTTTCTTTCTCACGCTTGAGCTTAGCCACATTTTTTGAGATTCGCCGCATGAGCAAATCGGCGTTTCTGATAATAGGCTTAAGCTCCTCATAGGGCGTTTCCATATTACCAAGCCCGTCACCGTTGGGGTCAAACTGAGTAACCAGCTTATTTATAGGCTGAATAAGACTTTCCGAAAGCTTTATGGAAATCACCGTCGTCACAATGAATATTGCCCCCGCAACACAGACGATAATGGGGACCACCACAATAAAAATCGAAAGCAGATTGCTCCGCTCCCTGGAAAACCGCAGCACTCCATCGTCGTATTCAACGGCGTAATAATAAACGGTTTTGTTAAGGGTATCCGAAACTCTTGTAGCTTCGCCCGTTCCGTTTTCAAGGGCTTCCCTTACTTCCTCACGGTCAAGATGATTCTCCATCTCCGACACATCGGCGTCGCTGTCAAACGCAACCGTTCCGTCGCTTTCAATAAAGGTCAGTCTTACGTCGTAATCGAGCGCATCGGTTAAATCCTGCTCAAGCTGAGAAAAATCAGCGTTTTCACCAATGCTGCTGACCGCAATTTCAGCAACGGCTTTAAGCTCGTCCTGAGCGGCGTTTTTATAAAGTGAATAGCAAATTCCTCCGATTACAAGCGAAAACACAGCCAGAGAAACCGCAACGACGGCAGTCATAACAGTGAATATTTTTTTCTGCATCGTCCTGTGCCTCCCGTAATTTACCGCTTTATGTTTACCCACACTTGTATCCGACGCCTCTTACGGTTTTTATAATATCCTTGCAGCCTGCTGCCTCAAGCTTCTGACGCAAGGTCTTTATATGCATATCAACCGTTCTTGTTTCTCCTGCAAACTCATAGCCCCAAACCATTTCCATAAGCTTATCTCTGGTGACGGCAATGGACTGGTGGCGCATCAGATACATCAGCAGCTCAAACTCCTTGTATGTAAGGGTAACCTCTTTTCCGTTGTAGGTAACGATTCTTCTTGAAGCGTCCAGGGAACAGCCGTCAATCTCAAACACCTCATACTCGCCGCTCTGCTTAGCTGTACGCCTGAGAACCGCCTTGATTCTCGAAAGCAGTTCCATTACACCGAACGGCTTGGTGATATAATCGTCCGCCCCCGATTCAAGTCCTCTTACCTTTTCAATCTCACTGGTTTTTGCGGTAAGCATTATAACAGGAATGTCCTTAAGCTTCGGGTCGCTTTTAAGCTTACCGAGAATTGAAAGCCCGTCCTCGTCAGGCAGCATTATATCCAAAAGCACAAGATCTGGCGCCGAAGCCTTGACCTCATCATAAAAGGGCTTTGCCTTCGGAAAAGCCTTTACCTTGTAACCACCCGATTTCAAGGCGCAGGAAACAAGCTCTCTTATTCCGTCGTCGTCCTCAATACAGTATATAAGCGACATATGAACCTTCCTTTCTACACCTCAGACGAACGACCTTACCCCTGTTTAAAAGTCTTTCTTGGGCAGAACGAACATCTGCTGATATTTTTCAACCTCAGAATCAAAATCCTCTCCGCTGGTCTTTACCGTTCTCAGATACTCGTGAGTTTCAAAATTGTCGTCGTTGACCTGAATAAGGCAAACCGCAATATTGGAACAGTGATCCGATACCCTTTCAAGATTTGTGAGCAGGTCGGTAAAGATAAATCCCAGCTCTATTGTGCACAAACCCTTCTGAAGCCTGTTGATATGTCTGCTTTTCAGCTTTGTTTTAAGCTGATCCACAACCTCCTTCAAAGGCTCCACAAGAAATGCGCTGTAAAGATCCTGCTGGGTAAAAGCCTTTACCGCAAGATCAAGTATTTCGGTTACCGCACTGCAGATAACCTTAAGTTCCCTGACCGCTTGAGCGGAAAACTCGATGTTTTTATCGTGTTTTTCCTTAGCCACCGCTACGATGTTCTTAGCGTGGTCAGAAATACGCTCAAAATCTCCTATAGTATGAAGCAGCGTTGCCACTGCCTGAGAATCCTTGTGAGACATATCACCGCTTGAAAGCCTTACAAGATATGTGCCCAGCTTGTCCTCATACTTGTCAACAAGCGCCTCCATACCGTTGACCTGCTCCGCTTTGTCGTCATTGTATTCCGCAAGCAGCTCAAGGGAAAGTCCAATGGAATTTTTCGCAATATCCGCCATATTTGACGCAACGGTTCTGCACTGCTCGATAGCAATCGGCGGCGTCTGAAGAAATCTGTCGTCAAGCAGCTTAAACTGATCCTCCGCCTGAACGCCCTTATCGCCGGGCTTGTCGCGGATTGTAAGATAAGCAAGCTTTTCAAGCTGATTGATAAACGGCAGCAGTAAACATGTCGTAGTAAAATTAAATATAGTATGTACAACCGCTATATTTGCCGCCCCGACAGTGTCATTTATAAACGAAAAATGGAAAATCGCATTCAACGTATAGAACACCGCAAGGAAAAGCACCGTGCCTATGATATTAAAATACAGATGCACAACCGCTACACGTTTGGCGTTTTTGGATGTTCCTATGGACGAGATTATCGCCGTAATGCAGGTTCCTATATTCCGTCCAAGAATTATAGGAAGCGCCGCACCGAACTTGATAGCTCCGGTAGCGGAAAGCGCCTGAAGTATACCTACAGATGCGGAGGAAGACTGTATAATCGCAGTAAATACAGCGCCCACCAGCACTCCCAGCACCGGGTTCTGGAACATTGTCAGCAGATTAGCAAATTCAGGAACATCTTTCAGCGGTTCAACTGCGCCGGACATCATTTCCATTCCGAACATAAGCACCGCAAAGCCCATCATTATCGTGCCTATATTTACCTTCTTGTCGCTTTTTGACAGCATAACAAGAAACACGCCGATAATTGCCAGTATAGGCGAAAATGACGACGGTTTCAGCATCTGAATCCAAAAACTTTCGCCCTCAACTCCCGAAAGCGACAGAATCCACGCCGTAACGGTAGTGCCGATATTGGCGCCCATTATAACGCCGATCGCCTGGCGCAGCTTCATAAGACCTGCGTTTACAAAGCCTACCAGCATTACCGTAGTCGCCGAAGACGACTGAATTACCGCCGTAACGCTAAGACCCAGTAAAACGGCTTTAAGCGGGTTGGATGTAAGCTTTTCGAAAATTTTCTCAAGCTTTCCGCCCGCCAGCCTTTCCAGTCCCGTGCCCATGACGTTCATTCCGTAAAGGAACAGCGCCAATCCGCCGATCAAGTTCAGTACCATAAAAATGTCCATAAACAACTCTCCCGATTTTACAATTCCTATTTTTGCATTTTATCTCGATTTTACAATCACTATTATAAACGTAAAATGTAAAATCCACGATTCGACAATGTAAAAACGGTGTAAAATCGGATAAAGTGTGTGAGGACTGATTACATTATCTTCTTTTCTTTGTGAACACCGGTAATTGAGAACATCACCCACTCGGCAATATTAACCGCATGGTCGCCGATTCTCTCAAAGTACTTGGCAATCATAACCGTATCAACAGCCTGTTCGCCTTTTGACTTATCCTCGGCAATCTGCTCTATAACATTGCTCTTTATGCGGTTGAACAAGTTATCAACCTCATCGTCAGAAGCAATAACTGCTCCGGCAAGAGCCTCGTCGTGATTAACATAAGCGTCAATGCTATGAGAAACCATCATTGCAGTGCATCTTGCCATCTGAGAGATCTCTCCCAAATCCCAGCTCTTCTTCTGAGCGATAAGAGTAATGTTAAGCTCGGCAATATCCGCTGCCTGGTCGCCTATTCTCTCCATATCGGTAATCATCTTCAAAGCGGTGGAAACTCGTCTGAGGTCGTCGGCAAAAACCGGCTGATACTGCAAAAGCAGCTTAAGACAAAGTCTTTCAATCTCCTTTTCATAATCGTTGATTTTCGTGTCAAATTCAACAGTCTGCTGAGCAAGCTCGGTGTTCTGCTCCTCCAGCGACTTAATAGACATTGCAATAATCTGCTCTACGCAAGCCGCCATATTAAGCAGCAGCAAATTAAGCTGGTCAAGCTGTTTATCAAAATTAGCACGCATATTATAAATCCCCCTTTAACCGAAACGTCCGGTAATGTAATCAAGCGTTCTCTGCTCGGAAGGCGCACTGAATATCTTCTCGGTAGTATCGAACTCAACAATCTCGCCGTGAAGGAAGAACGCCGTCTTATCAGAAATTCTCGTAGCCTGCTGCATGTTGTGAGTTACTATTACAATAGTATAGTCATTCTTTATCTGCTGGCAAAGCTCCTCTATTTTAATTGTAGAAATAGGGTCAAGAGCGGAAGTCGGCTCGTCCATGAGAATAATCTCAGGCTTTACCGCAAGGGCTCTGGCAATGCAAAGTCTCTGCTGCTGACCGCCGGAAGTACCCAAAGCTGATTTCTTAAGTCTGTCCTTACACTCATCCCAGATGGAAGCCTGTCTCAGCGAGGTTTCAACAATCTCGTCAAGCTGGGCTTTTTTCTTGATTCCATGAGTTCTGGGTCCGTATGCAATGTTGTCATATATAGACATAGGGAAAAGGTTAGGCTTCTGGAAAACCATTCCCACTCTTTTTCTCAGCTCGGTAATTTCAATATCCTTGTAAATATCCACGCCGTCCAGCTTGAAAGAACCGGTAATCTTGCAGCCCTCGATCAAATCGTTCATTCTGTTAAGGGACTTGAGCAGAGTGGACTTACCGCAGCCGGAAGGTCCGATAAAAGCGGTAATCTCCTTATCTCTTATCTCAAGGTTTATATTTTTAAGCGCCTGAAAATCTCCGTAAAACAAATCGGCGTTTTTTATGTCAAATTTAATAGCCATGCTTATTTCTCTCCTTTTGAAAGCTTTTTGGCAACCAGAGATGCCAAAGCGTTAAGCAACAGAACTGTTACAAGCAGTACAACCGCGGTGGCGCTGGCCTCGTTCATGTGCAGACCTTCGTTTGAAAGCACGTACATGTGAAGCGCAAGGGTTCTTCCCGATTCAAACAGTCCGGGAATCTTCGCAACCGTACCGGCGGTGTAAATCAAAGCTGCCGTTTCTCCTACGATACGTCCTACCGCAAGAATTATACCCGAAAGAATACCGCTCATTGCAGGGGGAAGCACTATAACAAATATAGTTCTCAGCTTTCCTGCACCAAGACCGTAGCTTCCCTCTCTGAAACTGTCGTCAACCGACTTGAGTGCTTCCTCGGTGGAACGTATGATAAGGGGCAGAACCATTATCGCCAGCGTACAAGCGCCTGCCAGCAGCGAAAGTCGCCACTGCAAGAATATTACAAAGAACATATTTCCGAACAGACCGTATATAATAGAAGGTATACCGGAAAGGGTTTCTGTGGTAAGTCTTATCCATTTAACAAGCTTGTTGCCTTTTTTTGCGTACTCTACAAGGTATATAGCGCAGAACACACCCAAAGGAGCGGCAATAAGCAGCGCTATGCCAACCATTTCAAATGTAGTAATAATTGCAGGCATCATAGATGCGTTTTCAGTATTGTACTCCCATTCGAAAAGACTGGGCGTTAAATATGGAACGCCTCTGATAATAACATATCCTACAATAAAGAAGAATATCGCAATGGTGATTATTACCGCTATTTTTGTAATTATAGAAAACAACAGCGACATAGGATGCGCTTTGTAAGTTCTCATCTTTTCACTCATAAATCAGCGCTCCTTTTTTGAAGTAATGGCGTTAAACAACAGGTTTATCAGAAGAATGAACACGAACAGCACAACGCCGGTTGCGATAAGGGCATCGTAGTGAAGTCCCGTAGCGTAGCTCATTTCCAGTACTATGTTTGCGGTCAGCGTTCTTACTCCGTCCAGAATGCTGTCGGGAAGTCTCGGCTGGTTTCCGGCAATCATGATAATCGCCATGGTTTCACCAATAGCACGTCCGATTGCAAGAATAACGCTTGCAAGGATACCCGATCTCGCAGCGGGAATTATAACGGTGCAAACTGCTCTTTCGTGAGTTGCGCCCAAAGCCAGCGCTCCCTCGTAATAGCTTTCGGGAACAGCCTTCATGGCGCTCTGGCTCATACCTACGATTGTAGGCAGAATCATAATACCCAGCAAAATTGAAGCAGTCAGAATACTGTTGCCTCGTCCGTCGCCGCCGAAAACGTTTCTGATAATCGGAACAATAACAATCATTCCGAAGAAACCGTATACAATAGACGGAATACCTGCCAGCAGGTTGATAGGCGGCATAAGCCACTTATACAGCTTTCTGGGACAGAATTTTGCCATAAATACAGCCGTCAGAAGTCCGATAGGCACTCCCACAATAATAGCTCCCGCAGTAACGTATATACTTCCTATAATCATAGGGAAGATACCGAAGCTCGGGGTTGAGTTCAAAGGTCTCCACTCGGTTCCCAGCAGAAAGTCCGCTACACCGATTTCCGCAATTGTAGGACAGCCTCTTACAAACATGAAAGCGCATATAAGTACAACCGCAATAATAGAAACGCACGCAGAAAGGAAGAACACAACTCCCATTACCGATTCGCCCAGCCTGTGGAGATTGAATTTCTTGGGCTTGATTGCGGCTGCCGCTCCGGCAGTCCCTTTGTTTTCAATATCCGTAATAATCACTCCCGACTATATATTGAATTCCCCGCCGACTGAGGTTGATTTAAATTTGTCCGTACAGCGAAATGCCTCGCCGCTTTAAAGGCGAGGTACATAACGCTGCGGTTTTAAATCCGCCTTAATCAGCTGAACCCTTTACCAAAATAACTTAACGCTTTGAATCAGCATTATTTCAAATCGTCCCAAGAAGTAGTTTCGCCGGTGTAGATTGATCTGATCTGATCAACCGTAAGATCGTCAACTTCATTTTCGGTGTTTACGATAACTGCTATAGCGTCCTGTGCAATTACGATGCCTGTAACGCCTGTTTCGTCGTCAGCAAGCTCTCTTGAAGCCATTCCGATATCGCAGGTTCCGTCCTGTGCAGACTTAACGCCTGTGGAGGAATCCGACTGCTGAACTTCAACTTCAACGTTTGTGTTAACCTTCTGATATTCCTCAGCAAGCTTTTCCATTACAGGTGTTACGGAAGAAGAACCAGCTACAACAACCTTGCCCTCAGCGCCGTTTGAAGTGAATGCCTCAGCCTCGTTATCTACAGGAATGTAATCCTCAGAAATGATTGCCTGGCCTTCCTGGCTGAGAATGTAGTTCTGGAAGTCCTGAGCAGCTTCTGAAATTCCGCTCTCATTTACAACGATGTTGAAAGGTCTTACTATAGTATATGTGCCGTTTTCAACGTTAGCAGTTGTTGCCTCAACGCCGCCAACCTTAACAGCCTTTACGGTGTCGTTAAGCGAACCCAGTGAAATGTATCCGATTGAGTTAGGGTCGCCTGCAACCTGTGTCATAACAACGTCTGTAGATCTTGCGATGTTTGCCTCAACGGTTGTCATATCGTCGCCGTTTTCATTTTCAACGCCTGTAAGCTCAACGAAAGCTCCTCTTGTTCCGGAACCGTCCTCTCTTGAGATAACGGCAATAGTGCTGTCTGAGCTTCCGCCGCCGTTTCCACCATCGCTACCTGTGCTGCTGTCGGAATCACCGCAGGAAGCAAGCATAGCAGTTGAAAGTACAGCCGCTGCAATCACGCTAAAAATTCTTGTTCTTTTCATCATAATAAATACCATCCTTTTACTGTTTGCGTTATGCCGACCCCTGCGGCACACGCTTTTTTAAGCTTGTGTTGTTTTATCTCTATTCAGCTGACGTTATTATCATACTACCCGTTTGTAAAAACAGTAACCCGGTGTATGTAAAGAATGTGTAAGATGTTTGTGTCCGGCTTTATTTCGAAAAAACATATCCGCAAGAATTTCTTAATAGCTTTTGATTTGATGTAAAAATATGAAATCATAATAACATTCTCAAATCCCTTGACAACCGTATTTTGCAATGATATAATGCTGTTACTTTAAGATTTGCTTATTAATACAGAATGACTTTACAATTATAAAGGCGGTTGTTTTACAATGCACATTTCATATTCGTTTACTCGAAAAGCCTGCTATATAGGCTACATCACTCAGGCAACGGTGAATAATTTCGCACCCCTGCTTTTTGCGGTCTTTCAGCAAAGCTTCGGAATCTCGGTGGCTCAGATTGGTTTCCTTATAGCATACAATTTTGCGGTTCAGGCGATTGTGGATTTCCTTGCCGCAGGATTTGTGGACAGAATAGGCGTAAGAGTATGCACTGTATTCGCTCATTTTTTTGCGGCGGTGGGACTTGTTTTAATGGGTATACTGCCGTTTGTACTTGATAACGGCTACATCGGACTTTTGACAGCGTCAACTTTCTGCGCTGTAGGAGGCGGACTTATTGAGGTTCTGGTAAGCCCCATAATCGAATCTCTCCCCGGCGACAACAAATCGGCGGGAATGAGCCTGCTTCATTCCTTCTATTGCTGGGGTCATGCGGGAATAATTTTAGTGTCTACTCTTTATTTTAATATATTCGGAATAGAAAACTGGCAATATTTATCCTTTGTCTGGGCGCTTATTCCTTTTCTTAACGCATTTGCATTTATGAGCTGTCCGCTCTGCCCCTTTGTTTCGGAGGGCAAGCCTGCGGGCATCAAAAAGCTTGCGGTGCAAAAGCTGTTTATACTGTTTCTTATAATGATGATTTGCTCAGGAGCTGCGGAACAGGCAATAAGCCAGTGGACCTCATATTTCGCCCAGAACAGTCTGAATGTTTCAAAAAACGCAGGCGACCTTATAGGAGTGTGCCTTTTCGCCTTGCTGATGGGAACTTCAAGAGCTTTGTACGTTAAGGTTTCCCAAAGAATTTCTTTGAAAAAATGCATTGCCTTCTGCGCTTTGCTGTGTACGGCAGGCTATCTGACGACGGTTTTCTCCCCAATGCCGCTGATCTCTCTTTTTGCCTGCGGAATCTGCGGCTTTTCGGTAGGAATAATGTGGCCGGGAGTTTTCAGCCTTGCCGCAGAGTCATTTCCCTCGGGCGGAACGGCGCTGTTTGCGCTTCTTGCGCTGGCAGGCGATATAGGCTGCTCCTCAGGTCCTGCGCTCGTGGGTCAGGTTTCCCAGTCGAGCGGAAACCTTCGCATCGGGATTCTTTGCGCTGCAGTGTTCCCCGTACTTTTATTTATATGCATCAGTCTGATGTCATCAGTTTCCAAAAAGGCGTCGGGCAAAGCTTAATTCACGCAAATTACGCACTTTTCACCGTGTCTGAGAGGGTATGTCAAAAAATATTTCAAAACCTCTTGAAAAGAATCGTGAAATGTGTTATCATTAAACTTGAATGATTTCATCACAAAAATATAACAGTCCTGTCCGATTGTTATCAGACAGAGCCGACAGCGGTAAAACGTGCGTATTTGTCACAGCCGTTTGCCGCCGCATTATTTATAATTATTTATCGGGGGCAGAATTTAATGGGACAACCTGACAATAATAAAGAGCGCAGAAAAAAACATGTGCGGCTGCAGCAGTATACAATTTCAATATGTTGCCTTGCGCTTATGGTTTTTATAATGATATGGGTCATAAACGTTGCGCTGAGCGGCAAAGAAATACAAACCGCCAATACGCCTGTTTCCCAATCGGAGCAGAGCGAGGCTGATGAGTCGTCCGCAAGTGAAACTGAGTCTCAAAGCGATAATTCCGATGATACAAGCAGCGAAACGTCAGACGTAAGCAGCGAAGCGGTGGATACAAGCAGCGAAGCCGATGCCGAGACTTCGTCTGACGATACCGACAACTCCGATTCGCTGGCGGAAACCTCCGAAAGCGAATCCTCAGCCGAAAACACGGACGATTCCTCACAGATTGTGATTGACGACGATTTCGCCGACGCTGTGTTTATCGGCGACTCAAGAACGGTAGGTCTTGGCATGAACACCGACCGTCCAAAGGCTACATTTTACGCCGCTACCGGTCTTAATGTGCAGACAATTGAAACAAATCAGACTATAAGGCTTGACAACGGCAGCTACGGAACTGTTTACGATGCCCTTAAGCAAAGACAGTTCAGAAGGGTTTACATAATGTTCGGAATAAACGAGCTGGGCTGGCCTTATCCCGACGCTTTTCAGGAAATGTACGAGGGAGTAATCAATAAAGTAAAAGGACTTCAGCCCGACGCTACCGTATACGTTCAGTCGGTACTTCCCGTATCTTCGCTGGCGCTTAACACCAACAGCGTGTATACCAATGAAAACATCGACAACTTTAACGTGTATGTGAGAAACGCCGCCGAAAATACCGGCTCGGTTTATCTGGACGTTGCGTCCGCTCTGAAAGACGAAAACGGCGCCCTTCCGCTGGAAGCCTCCACCGACGGAATACATCTTATGCGTGAGTACTGCATGATCTGGATGGAATACCTCGCTGAAAATTCATAAAAGCACAAAATCTATTTATAATAATGTAAAAAGGAAAGGAACTAAGAACTATGAAATTAGGGAAAACACTTTGCGCCCTCCTTGCGGCGCTGACAGTATGTACAGGAGCAATGACCTCCTGCTCAGACAGCGACGAAAGCTCCGAATCTACGGCACAGACCCAGAGCGCAGCCTCCGATTCGGCTGAGGCGGCTCAGACAGAAGAAACCAAGGACGTAGTTGCAATCGCAGACAGACTTCAGTCGGAAATCGCCTTTGTCGATACCCTCAATGAGCTTTCACCCGAAATGATTGAAAAGCTTATAGGCGTTTCACAGGATAAATACGTTGCCGGAAAGGTATATATCGGCTCGGGTGGAGCTACCGCAGAGGAGATTGCTTGCTTTGAAGCAACCGACGAAGCTGCGGCTGCCGAAATTGAAACCGCTCTTGAAGCAAGAATTGAAGCCCAGAAGGTAGCCTTTGAAGATTATCAGCCTCAGGAAATGGAAAAGCTGGGCTCACCGGTGCTTTCCGTTCAGGGAAAATACGTGTTCATGTGCATCTCAGACGATAACGCAAAGGCGGAGGAAATAATCGGCTGATACCAATATTAACGGAAATTGTGCGTGCGTTTCGTGAGATTTTGCCGCCAAGGCAACTGCGTCGGCAAGCTCTCCCGGAAGGTACGCATAAATTTCTTTAATAACGGAATCAAGACATAAATCAGAATCGGAGAATAAAAATTTATGGTTTTCAGTAGTACGACATTTTTATTTGCTTTTCTGCCGCTGGTGCTAATAACATACTTTATCGTCCCACGCGTTATAAAAAACGCAGTCCTGCTGGTTTTCAGCCTTGTGTTTTACGCATGGGGCGAACCTGTTTATGTGCTGCTTATGCTGGCGTCGATAACAGTGGCATACATTACGGGAATTTTCGCCGACAAAAAGCGAAAGCCGGGCTGTGAAAAAACGGCTTTTATATCAATGCTGTTCGCAATCATCTGGAACATCGGACTTTTGCTTTTTTTCAAATACACAGATTTCTTTATCATAAATGCAAACAATCTGTTTAACACAAGCTTTAATATACTGGGGCTTACTCTGCCAATAGGCATTTCATTCTACAGCTTCCAGACTCTTTCCTATGTTATTGACGTATACCGTGGAGAGGTAAGGTCGCAGAAAAATTATCTCAACCTTGCAACCTACGTAACCCTCTTCCCGCAGCTTATTGCAGGTCCTATCGTCCGCTATCAGACAATCGAGGACCAGATTAATTACCGCAAGGAAACAATCGCCCAGTTTTCCAGAGGTATAAAGCGGTTTGCCATCGGTCTTGGCAAAAAGGTTATTCTTGCCAACAACATTGGTGCGCTTTTTGCCGAAATCTCGGCAACCTCTCAGTCAGAAATGAGCGTTGTTTCAAGCTGGATAGGAATCTTAGCCTACACCTTCCAGATTTACTTTGACTTCAGCGGTTATTCCGATATGGCAATCGGTCTTGGAAAAATGTTTGGATTTGATTTTCTTGAAAACTTCAACTATCCCTACATTTCAAAATCCATCACCGAATTCTGGCGTCGCTGGCATATCTCCCTCTCCACCTGGTTCAGGGATTACGTTTATATCCCACTGGGAGGAAACCGCAAGGGCCTTGCAAGACAGTGCCTCAATATTATGATTGTATGGTTCCTTACCGGCTTCTGGCACGGCGCAAACTGGAACTTTATCTGCTGGGGCGTTTATTTTGGTATCATACTGCTGTGCGAAAAGTTATTTCTTGGAAAAGCACTCAAGAAAGCTCCATCTATTATCTCCCACATCTATTCGCTGCTGCTTATAATTGTGGGCTGGGGAATTTTCGCATATGAGGACACCTCCGCCCTCATTCAGAATTTCAAGAACCTGTTCGGTCTGGGCGGACTGGATTTTGTCAACGACCGGGCAATCTTCTGGCTTGCAAACTACGCCGTAACCTTTATAATACTGATAATAGCTTCCACTCCCCTGTTCAAAAAGCTGGGCGAAAAGCTGTTAGTTAAAGCCCCTGTAGTATACATCTGTGTGCTTGAACCTGCTACGGTAGCGTTTCTGCTTATAGTATCAACGGCATATCTTGCCAGCAACTCATTCAACCCGTTCTTGTATTTCAGATTTTAGGAGGCGGAGTAAATGGACGACAAAAATCTCAGAACAGACTACATTCCCGAAATCGGTGGCATTGGCGGCAAGCTTGCAAACATCCTGATGCTTGCGGTGTTTCTGATATTCACCTTTGGATTTTCAATTGCGCTGATTGTCAACGAGGACAGGGAATTTTCCGAAATGGAAAACCGCACTCTTGCCCAGAAGCCTGAGTTTTCTCTCGAAAACCTCACTGAGGGCAGATTCACCAGCGGAATAGAGGAATACATTTCCGACCAGCTGTTTTTAAAGGACGCCCTTGTATCCTTAAAGACAGACTGCGACAGAACGGTTTTGAAAACCTACACCAACGGTGTTTACTTTGCCGACGACGGTTATATTATTCAGCAATACACTCAGGATATGGAGCAGGTAAACACTAATATCGGTTACATCAACGACTGGGCGCAGAACATTGACTGTCCTATTGACTTTCTGCTTATTCCCGACGCTGTTTCTGTGCTTGCGGACAAGCTTCCCGCCAGTGCGGTAAACGACGACCAGATGGGAACAATGGCGGCGATTGCTCAGTCCCTCAACCCAAACATCACCCTTTACAATCCTTTTCAGGAGTTGAAACAAATTTCCGACAGCGGCACTCAGGTATACTACAAAACCGACCATCACTGGACCAGCGAAGGTGCAAAAGCAGTTTACGACTGGTACATGGAATCTTCCGGTCAGACCTCTGCGGATGTAAGCTACGAAATTGAAACTGTCGACGATTTTTACGGCACCCTTCACTCAAAAGCACCTTCTGCTTTTATACAGCCTGACCAGATTCACATCTACAACAATCACAACGGCGAATACACTGTTGAGCGTGTAAACGAAGGGGTTGTTACCGACAGCTTATACGACCGCTCCTTCCTTGACAAAAAGGACAAATACTCCACCTTCATGGGCGGAAACTTCGGACAGGTGAGAATAACCTCCAACGCTGACAGTGATGAAAAGATACTGGTACTCAAGGATTCATACGCAAACGCCATTATCCCATTCCTTGCCGACAGCTACTCGGAAATAACCATGATAGACCTTCGCTACTACCGTTTAGCAGAGAACACTGTAACAGAGCTTGTGGAGCAATACGACGTTGACCGTGTTATCCTGATTTACAACATGGACTTTATCAACTCCGACACCAATTTTGTATGGCTGTCCTAGCCCGGACGGGGCGATACGCGGTGCTAGCCCGCACGGGGCGATACGCGATCCGCTCGCTGACGCTCGCTTCGGATAGAAGAGGCGGTAAGTTTGTTGCCGCAATCATAGTAAGTGCTTAAATGAAACTATATTTACAAGAGCGATTAGCTTGTTGCCGCAGACAAAGTGAGTGATTAACTATAACTATTTACAGTGATAGTTATCACTTAACGGGTAAAGCAAGCGACAAACTGTATTTATAAAACAACAAATTTTCCTTTGCAGCAATGACTTTTTGCAAGTGTTCGGTTACTTACCATGCATTTGCAACGCCGGGGCTGCTTATAGAATGTGAGCTTTTTATGGATAAGTATTCTGTTTTAAAAGAATATTTCGGACATGATTCCTTCCGCAGCGGACAGGAAGCCCTGATTGACAATGCGCTTTCTGGACGTGACGTTCTGGGCATAATGCCTACCGGAGCCGGAAAGTCAATGTGCTATCAGATTCCCTGCCTGCTTATGGAGGGTGTAACTATCGTTGTTTCGCCCCTGATTTCGCTAATGAAGGATCAGGTCAATTCTCTTATTCAGTCTGGAGTAAAAGCCGCTTATCTCAACAGTTCTCTCACTTCCGCACAGTATGAAACCGCCTTGGGCAACGCAATAAGGGGAATGTACAAGATTATCTACGTTGCCCCCGAAAGGCTTTGCACCCAAGGCTTTTTGAATTTTTCACGCCGAGTGAAAATATCCATGATAGCCGTAGACGAAGCTCACTGCGTTTCACAATGGGGACAGGATTTCCGCCCATCTTACTTAAAAATACCCGAATTTATCGCACAGCTTTCCTACCGTCCCGTAATTGCCGCCTTTACCGCGACCGCAACTCAGGACGTCAAGGAAGATATAATCAGACTGCTTGGACTTAACTCGCCCTACTGCGTTACCACCGGCTTTGACCGTGAAAATCTCTATTTCGAGGTTCAGAAGCCTGCTGATAAATTTGCGGCGGTGCTTGAAATACTAAAGCGCAATAAGGATAAAAGCGGGATAATCTACTGCTCCACACGCAAAAACGTGGAGGAGGTTTGCGAACGGCTGAACAAATCCGGCTATTCCTGCACACGTTACCATGCCGGACTTTCCGACGAAGAACGCCGTCTAAACCAGGATGATTTCATCTACGACCGAGTGCAGCTTATAACCGCCACCAACGCTTTCGGAATGGGCATAGATAAATCAAACGTATCCTTTGTAATACACTACAATATGCCTAAAAACATAGAAAGCTATTATCAGGAGGCTGGACGTGCCGGCCGTGACGGCGAACCTGCGGAATGTATCCTGCTTTACAACGGTCAGGACGTCCGCACCAATCGGTTTCTTATAGAAAACTCCGTTGAAAATCCCGACTTTGACGATGAGACTCTTGCCCGGATACGGGCAAGGGACCTTGAACGCCTTAAGCAGATGACCTTTTACTGCACTACAACAGGCTGTCTGCGGGAATTTATACTGCGTTACTTCGGCGAAAGCGCAAAAAACTTCTGCTCCAACTGTTCCAACTGCAACACAAATTTTGAGGACGTAGATATAACGATAGAGAGCCAGAAAATACTTTCCTGCGTATATCGTCTTGCTCAGCGCAGACTTTCCTTCGGCGCCGCAGTTGTTGCCGCAGTTCTGAAAGGCTCAAAGAACGCAAAAATAAACCAGTTCGGACTTGACACCCTTTCCACCTACGGAATAATGAGCGACCTTTCAACTGTAAAAATAAGACGGATAATAGAATTTCTCGAACAAAACGGCTATCTCCGCCGGCATGGGGAATATTCCGCACTTGCCCTCACCGCAAAATCCAAGAACATACTTTCGGGTGGACAGACCTTGACTATGAAGCTTCCTAAGGAGCAGGAAAAGAAAGCCTCCCGTCATGCATCCGACGGAATCTACAAACTTGATACCGAGTTGCTTAACCGTCTGAAAAAGCTGCGTCAGAAACTTGCCGCCGAGGCAAAAATGCCGGCATACATAATTTTCACCGACACTGCACTGCGGGATATGTGCGTAAAGCTGCCCACAACCCCACAACAGCTGCTTGAATGCTCAGGAATAGGCAAAACCAAGCAGCAGCGCTACGGCAGGCAGGTTCTTGAGGTTATAAACGGCTATCTTTCCGAAAATCCATCTGCGGTCCAAAACGCTTCAAATCCCTATCTTGACAAGCTCCGATCCGGCAGAACTGTAGGAAATATGCTTTTCAAACTGATATGCGCAAACCTCTCAAGGCTTAAAGGCACAGATGAGGAAATGAGCCTGAGCCGACTGTGCGACAGCATTTTTGAACAGCTTGAAATAAGTGCAGACAAATTTATTCTGAAAAATGCCGTTGAAAGCTGGCTGATAAACAACAATTACCTTACTAAAAATAAAGATAAATCGGGGAATCTTGCTGTTACTATTCTCTCTGAGGAGGCGGGAATAATCCAGGTCAGAACCGTTTCAAAACTGGGCACGCCCTATACCGCCGTAAAATTCCCCAAAGCAGCTCAGGAATTTATTTTTGAACATCTATCTGAGATCTGTTCACAAAAACAGCCACAGACTATCTGACCCGTAATCTTACTGCTTTTTTAAGGAGGACTATGAATACCGTACATATCGGAAATGTTGAAATAGAACAAACCGCCGCTCTTGCGCCTATGGCGTCGGTTGCCGACAAAGCCTACCGTCTTATGTGCAAGGAGTTCGGGGCGGCATATCTTGTCAGCGAAATGATTTCCTCGAAAGGACTTTGCTTCGGAGACAAAAAAACCGCGCGCTTGTGTGAAATAGAAGACTGCGAACGCCCTATGGCGCTACAGCTTTTCGGCGAAGAGCCTGCTTACATGGGAAAAGCGGCGTACCTGCTAAGTGAATACAAGCCGGATATAATCGACATAAACATGGGCTGTCCCGTACCCAAGATAGTAGGAAACGGCAGCGGCTCGGCGCTTATGAGATCTCCCCGCACGGCGTACGAGATAGCCAAGACCGTGGTGCAAAACGCCGACTGCCCCGTTACCGTCAAAATCCGTGCAGGCTGGGACGAAAGCTCGGTCAACGCCCCGGAGCTTGCCAAAATGCTGGAACAGGCAGGAGTTGCCGCCATAGCTGTGCACGGCCGGACCAGAACCCAGTTTTACAGCGGAAAAGCCGACTGGGGCGTTATCACAGCGGTAAAAAAGGCTGTAAAAATCCCTGTTATCGGAAACGGCGATGTAACCTCTCCCCTTGACTGCAAGGCGATGTATGAACAGACCGGCTGCGATCTTGTTATGGTGGGTCGAGGTTCCTACGGCAGACCGTGGATATTCCGTGAGATAAAAGAATATCTTCAGACCGGCAAGCTTCTTCCGGAAATAACTCTGGAGGAAAAAATGGATATAATGCTTCGTCATGCCCGACTGCTGTGCAGATACAAAGGTGAAAAGCAGGGTATGAAAGAAATGCGCAAAAACATGGCATGGTATGTAAAAGGGCTTCCCGGCTCGGCAAAAATACGGGGCGAATCGGGAAATCTCAACGAATATTCCGATCTTGAAAAAACGGTGCAAACCATACTGACAACCGGCAGCCACTGACAAGAACAACAATTATGTAAGGAGGCAGCGAACAATGAGCGTGCTTTATATAGTAGGAACTCCCATAGGAAATCTGGGCGATATGACCTACAGAGCGATTGAAACCCTAAAAAAGGTGGATTTTATCTGTGCGGAGGACACAAGGGTCACCCAGAAGCTGCTTAATTACTTTGAAATAAAAAAGCCGACGGTCAGCTATCACCGCCACAGCGGAGAGGAAGCGGCAATGCGAATAGTATCCAGGATAGCCGGCGGCGAAAGCTGCGCCATTGTGACCGACGCCGGAATGCCCTGTATTTCCGACCCCGGAGAGGATCTTGTACGGCTTTGCGCCCAAAACGGTATCCGAACCGAAGTTGTTCCCGGCCCTACGGCGGTTTGTTCCGCCATTGCGGTAAGCGGACTTTCCACCTCACGCTTCTGCTTTGAAGGCTTTCTTTCAACTACCAAACGCCTCAGGTTTCAGCACCTTGCCGAAATTGCTACCGACCGCCGCACTCTTGTTTTCTACGAAGCTCCTCACAAGCTTATCTATACGCTGCGGGATATGCTGGAATACCTGGGTGACAGAAAAATATCACTCTGCCGTGAGCTTACCAAGCTGCATGAGGAGGTAATCAGAACTACCCTTTCCCAGGCAGTGGAATATTACTCCACTGTTACGCCAAAGGGAGAATACGTTCTGGTAATCGAGGGCGTCGGAGAATCAGAAACCGATGCCGCAGAAACCATAGAGGACGCCCTTTTGCAGGTAAAAAGCCTTGTATCAAAAGGCATGAGAGGTGCGGACGCCTGCAAACAGATCGCCAAAGCTACCGGATTTTCTAAAGGAGAGCTGTATTCACTGCTTTTAACGGAGGAATGACGTAGGAAAACGCCTAACAGCAAGTATAATCGGTAATCACCAACAATCTAACGCTAACGTTTTAAATTGGAGGAATACATATGAAAAAAGTAAAAATCACAGTGCTGAAAACCACATTGGACAAGGAGCTTGCCGCCCAGTACGGTGCGGAAAATCTCGGACCCTGTCCAATGATGACCGAAGGACAGGTTTTCTACGCCGATTATGCCAAGCCAGAGGGTCTGTGCGACGAGGCTTGGAAGGCGATATATCAGTATGTTTTCGCCCTTGCACACGGAGCTGAAAACGGACTTTTCTACTACGGTGACTGGATAAGAAAACCTGGAGTTGCCATCTGCTCCTGCAACGACGGACTGCGCCCGGTGATCTTCAAGCTTGAAGCCACAGATACCGAGTCGGAAATAGACTATACCCCGGTTGAAAGATAAAATACCGTATCAAGTATTTTATTTTTCTATAAATACATTATATGGTATATGGAGAATACATGAATATACATATCAGAGAAATAAGCAAAGACGACTGCCATGCCGTATGGGAAATCGAAAAGGCGTGCTTTTCCGACCCGTGGAGCGAGGACGCATTTTTTAAGGAGCTATGCAATCCTATTTGCAGTATACTTGCCGCTTTTGACGGCGAAATAACGGCAGGCTTTATAAACGTGTGGTTTGTTGCCGGTGAGCTTACAATCAACAATATTGCCGTCAGGGAGGAATACCGCCGTCATGGGATAGCCAAAAAGCTTATAAACGCGGCAATTGAGCGGTATCCCGATACCGAACAGGTCTTGCTTGAGGTAAGAGAGTCAAATCATGCAGCGCAGGAATTGTACAAAAAACTGGACTTTACTTATACCGGCACAAGAAAGAACTACTATACAAACCCGCAGGAGGATGCATTGCTTATGACAAAGACTATTGGAGGGAAAAAATGAGCGGCTACACATTCGAGCGGTTAAGCGATACAATAGAAATATGCATATCCGCCGAACACCGCTTCGGCACCGACGCATTTCTGCTTGCCGATTTTGCCGCCCCGCGAAGAAAGGACTATGTCTGCGATTTCTGCACCGGAAGCGGAATAATCGCCTTGCTTATGTACCGGAATTTTCAGCCTGCCCATATCGACGCAGTGGAAATACAACAATCCGCTCACAACCAGCTTCTTCTCTCTCTCGAGCGTTCCGGTATAAGCAGTATCACACCGATCCTTGGCGACTTGAAAGACTACCACTCCGAAAAAGAGCTTGATCTTATCACCTGCAATCCCCCCTACAAGCTGGACGGAACAGGCGCAAAAAATAATAACCGTGAGGTGTCCATTGCACGTCATGAAATGCTGTGCACAATAGACGATGTCTGCGCTTCGGCTAAAAGAAATCTGAAATACGGCGGACGGCTGTGCATCTGTAACCGTCCTCAGCGGCTGTGCGATATCATGACCTCCATGCGGCAAAACGGAATCGAGCCAAAGAGGATAAGATTTGTGTCCAAAAATCCGTACACTGCACCATGGCTTGTGATGGTGGATGGCAGAAAGGGCGGGAATCCTTTTCTTAAAGTCGAGCCGCAGCTGTATACTACAGACGAAAACGGAGATTATACCGACGAGATGAAAAGAATATACCGATTGTAGTTGAAAATACCACATGATGTATTTTTACTATGTCAAAATACCATACACGGTATTTGATTATTCATGCAGACTTATTTTTCACCAAAGGAATGATAACAATGAAGATATTAGCCATAGAAAGCTCCTGTGACGAAACTGCCTGCGCAGTGGTTGAGGACGGAGTAAACGTGCTTTCCAATATAGTCGCCACCCAGATCGCCGAGCATCGCCTGTACGGCGGAGTAGTGCCGGAAATCGCTTCCCGCCGTCATGCCGAAAGCATTTACGGGGTGGTAAAGGCGGCGCTTGAGGAAGCCTCCTGCTCTGTTTCAGATATCGACGCCATAGCAGTAACCTACGCGCCCGGGCTTATCGGCGCATTGCTTGTGGGGATAAGCTTTGCAAAGGGTCTGGCAATGTCAGCCGGAAAACCGCTTGTGCCTGTCCATCATATAGCCGGGCACATTGCGGCGAATTATATTTCCCATCCCGAGCTGAAACCTCCCTACCTGTGCCTTGTGGTGTCGGGAGGCCACTCTCATATCGTGGAGGTGCTTGACTATACAAAATACCATGTTGTGGGCAGAACTCACGACGATGCCGCAGGTGAATGTTTTGACAAGGCAGCAAGAACTCTTGGCTACGAGTACCCCGGTGGAAAGTTTATTGATGAAGCGGCAAAGCTGGGAAATCCCGACGCCTATAAGCTTCCCCACCCCAAGGTTCAGGGATGCGAGTATGATTTTTCATTTTCGGGACTAAAAACCGCAGTGATAAATCTTGTCCACAACGCTGAGCAGAAAGGCGAGAAAATAAAACGTGAGGACGTTGCGGCGTCTTTCCAGAAAACAATGTCGGAAATACTTGTGAGCAAAACAATGAAAGCGGCTGAGGATCTTGGGTACACTACTATCGGACTTGCCGGCGGAGTTTCCGCAAATTCGGGGGTTCGCTCGGCATTGGAAGACGCCTGCTCAGAGCGCGGCTATAAGCTTTTCATGCCGGAACTTAAATACTGCGGCGACAATGCGGCAATGATAGGCTGTCAGGGATACTATGATTATCTGGCAGGTACACGTGCCGACGAAAGCCTTAACGGAATCGCAACGCTGGCGCTGGATAAATTGTCGGAGGAATAATCGTGGCGAAATTTAAATAACCCGCTATTACAAATAATCTGAGGTGTAACAAATGAAACTATTAGCTATCGACGGAAACAGCATAATGAACCGTGCCTTTTACGGAATAAGAATCCTTTCAAATTCCAAGGGTCAGTTTACAAATGCTATAACCGGCTTTATGAACATATATTTAAAGGAGCTGGGCGAAGTGTCGCCCGACTGCGTTGCAGTGGCATTTGATCTGAAAGCTCCCACCTTCCGCCATAAGGCAAACGCCGCCTATAAAGCTAACCGCAAGGGTATGCCCGATGAGCTTGCCCAGCAGATGCCCGTTATTAAAGAACTTCTGACCTCAATGGGCATAAAAATCGTTGAGTGCGAGGGCTATGAAGCCGACGATATTCTCGGCACTCTGTCCAGAATATTCTACGAATCCGGAAACGAAACCTATATCCTTACCGGCGATCGCGACAGCTTCCAGCTTATAAATGATAGGGTAACCGTCCGCCTTGCCACCACAAAGGAAACAAAAATCTATACCCCTCAGCGTATTATGGACGAGTATGGAGTTTCTCCCAGACAAATGATAGAAATAAAGGCGCTTATGGGTGATGCTTCCGACAATATCTCAGGCGTTAAGGGAATCGGTGAAAAAACTGCACTCTCTCTTATTCAGCAATGCGGAAGTGTTGACGAACTGTACAATAATCTGGACAATATCACACTTACAAAATCTGTCCGTGCCAAGCTTGAAAGCGGCAGGCAGGACGCCGAGGACAGCCGTTTTCTGGCGGAAATATGCCTTACTGCGCCTATTGACAGCAATCCCGAAAGCTATAAGCTTGGCAAAGGTGACCCCGCTCACACCAAAGAGCTGCTGGGCGACCTTGAAATGATGAAGCTGATGGAAAGATTAAAGCTTTCCGATGTGACCTCCTCCAAAGAAGGCGATTCGCCGGAGGAAAAAAAGCTTAAACTAAGCGACCTGCCCCAATTTAAAATATCAGAGCTTGATAAAACCAAGCTTAAGGAGCTACACCATTCTCCCTCCTGCTTTATCTTTGACGGCAAAAGACTGGAGATACAAAGCGGCGGCGTGATTATGTACACAGAAGATACCGACCTTGCCCTCGACTATTTTGAAACAGAGGGCGAAAAGATCTGCTTTGAGGGAAAAACCGCCTATCGAACTGCGTTTGAAAACGGCAGGGAACTTAAAAACCTCAGCTTTGCCTGCGACCTTGCCGGTTATCTGCTAAATTCCCAGACCAGCGAATATACAATAGAAAACCTCTGTACCGCCTATAAAGTGCTTTACCGCTCGGATGTAGAGGGATTCAGCGATATAGCCACCCTTGAACCTCTGAGCGTATGCCTTAAAGCTCAGCTGGAGCTTACCGCAATGGACAAGCTTTATTACGATATCGAGCTTCCGCTGTGCGAGGTTCTCGGCTCTATGGAGGCGGTGGGCGTAAAGGCTGATACCGATGGGATAAAAGCTTTCGGAGTACAGCTTTCCGCCGAGATCGAGAAACTTACCTCGCAGATATATGCCTATGCAGGGCAGGAATTTAACATCGGCTCTCCAAAACAGCTTGGCAAGGTGCTGTTCGAGGATCTTGGACTTCCCGCAAAGAAAAAGACAAAAAGCGGCTATTCCACCAATGCCGAAGTTCTGGAAAGCCTTGCGGACAAGCACCCGATAATCTCCCTTATTCTGGAATACCGCACCCTTACAAAGCTTAATTCCACCTATGTGGACGGACTTTTAAAGGAGGTCAAGCCGGACGGCAGAGTTCATTCTGTTTTTAAGCAGACCGAAACCCGCACGGGAAGAATATCCTCCACCGAACCCAATATGCAGAATATTCCCGTAAGAAAAGAAATCGGCAGAAATATGCGTAAATTCTTTGTAGCCGAAAAAGGCAACACCCTCCTTGACGCCGACTACAGCCAGATCGAGCTGAGAGTGCTTGCCTCGGTATGCGGCGATAAGAATATGCAGGAAGCCTTTAAAGACGGCAGGGATATTCACACCAGCACCGCCGCCCAGGTATTCGGGCTTCCCGAGGACTTTGTAACTCCCGAAATGCGCTCCGCCGCAAAAGCCGTAAACTTCGGAATAATCTACGGAATTGGCGCATTTTCTCTTTCAAAGGACATCGGCGTATCGGTAGCCGAAGCCAAACAATATATCCGCAATTATCTCAACAACTTTCCAAAAGTGTCCGAATTTATGGACAAAACCGTAGAGGACGGTATAAAAAACGGCTATGTCACCACAATTTTCGGACGCCGCCGCTACATTCCCGAGCTTTCAGCTACAAACAAAGTAATGCAGGCGTTTGGAAAGCGTGCGGCAATGAACGCCCCCATACAGGGAGCGGCAGCCGACATAATCAAAATTGCAATGGTAAAGGTCTACCGCCGCCTTAAATCCGAAAAACTCAACGCAAAGCTGATACTTCAGGTCCACGACGAGCTTATCATCGAATCCTCTCTTGCAGACAAGGATAAAGCGGCAAAGATACTCAAAGAAGAAATGGAAAACGCTGTATCTCTCGCAGTACCAATGTCCGTTGAGGTAGGCGAGGGCGAAAGCTGGTATCTTGCAAAGGGATAAACGGCTTGCCTAAGAAAACCGACGAACAGATGCCTCAAAAGGTTTCAAACGGTTATCCGTCATCCTGTAATCAAAATATATATAATAAAAAGGCGATACGCACATTTTCTATGCGTACCGCCTTTTAAATGTCATAAGGCTATTCAATATATTTTCTGAGATTCAGAATCAGCGGCAGAATATATATAACTGCCATCACCGCAATCGCCCCAACCTGCACTACCCGCAGAACAACAAGTCCCGCTTTCTGTGAAATAACAAGCTTGTTTCTGAAAATTATATAAAGCACAAACGCTGCCGCTCCCATAACCGACAAAGCAAGTCCGACATAAAAGCCTTTGGGAATAAAGCTAATCTCTATCTCATTTTCCCCGTCGTTGAGCTCAAATGAAATAAAATCGCCAACTGCCTTTGCGTATTCCACTTTTTCACCGTTTACCTTTACAGTGAAGCCTTCCTCATAAGGAATTGAAAGCACACAGGTCTTGTCCCTCGAAACAGTGCAGCTTGCCGTCAGTTTTCCTCCGTCGGCAGTAAAGCCTGCGCTCTCGGAACTTTCTACGGCGGTTTCAAGCTTGTTAAGGTCAAGTCCGAATACCCCGAAGGAATAACAGCTTACCGACTTCTTACAATTAAGGGCCACCTCAACCTGCTGATCTTCAAACTCTCCAAGCTTAATAACTCCGTTGTTTGTTGTGGTAGGATAATTTGACGTTACGGATCTTCCGTTTACCGTTATTGAAAAGCTTTCAAAATATTCTTCACTCAGATCGTTTGAAAATCTGTCGAAGCAATCGGCATAAACCGACTGTCTGCCGTCAACATAAAAGCTGTACTTTACTACACCTCCGCTGTCGATAACATACCTGCCGTTCTGATTGGTTATGCCGTATGAATCCTCCGAATATTCATATTCGCTTATAAGCTCTCCCTGTCCCGGAAAGAGAGTTTCAAACAGATACTCCTGAACCTGCGCCCTGGTAATGCCTGAGGTAATTTCCTCAGAATCTGATAAGTCTGCTTCTGTTATCAATCCAAGTCCTAAAGAGTAGGGCAGCTTTTCTATAGAATATTCCCCGTTTGTGTACACCGGGTTTTCCCCCTGCCCCCTTACAATCCTGTATCCTACGCTGTAAAGGGCATCCGTAAGCTCCGTTCCTCCGCAAGAGCCTACCTCCATCCATACGGTAGTGTAGCCAAGCTTTTTCTGATTGAACATAAATTCACGGTCGGTAAGAGAAGTGTAATGGCTGAGGGACGGATAACCCAGCGCTCCCACCATATTGTAATCCATAAGCTTTCCGTCGGTGGCAACACGGTAAAAACCGTCGTCGTCGATTTTTCCGGCAAGGTCGGTTATTTCGGCTATCGACTGTGTTTTTTCGGGATTTCTCTCAGCGTAAGAGGTCATATATATTTTTACGTTTCCTGCCGACTCAAATACTACAGCAGCACAAAGCACAATAGTAAAAAACCGCTTGTCTATATATCCCTTGTAAAATGCAAAATACAACAACCCAAATACTATTACCGAAACTGCAAACAATTGCGCATTGCTCTCAAATGACGCATCATTTCCCCACAAGCTGGAGGTATAATGGCTGAGGTCCTCAAAATTTTCATCTATAAATTTTACCGAGAAAATATAGTACAGCTCCAGCAGTATCGCCGCCCCCACATAACCTGCAAGAGCTTTTCCAATGCCGACTTTTTTTGAAATATCCTCTCTGTTCTGAAGAAATTCGGCGCAGCATATCAAACCTATGAAAATAGTTATAAATCCGTATCTTGCAGGGAAGGACATATAATTTCCCGTATGCCACATTTTATTTATCGGCTCGATAAAAAACGGAATCAGCAAAAGTGCAAACATTATAAGATACGAATTTGCACGTTGGCATCTTCTGCTTCCGTTAAGCGCATGAAAGCCTACCAGCATGAATATAAAGCCGGAACAGAAAAGCAGCGGAAGCACTGTCTTGTAACTGGTTATAAAGTCGGAATTGACTATCGTTTCGACAACCGACTCCCCTCTTCCCGAAGTAAGATATTGTATCAGGCAGGGCAGCCATATTACCGCCGACAGCAGCGCCGCAATAAGCGAGCCGGAAACAAATTTTACACATATGGCAGCCCTGTTTTCACTTTTTCCATTTCTGAACACATATAACGCCATAAACAGTATGATAAACAGCACCGTCATATAGCTTATATAGAAATTCACCGCCATCATCAGAGTAACAATGATTATATACGGAATATTATTGCTTTTATGCACCAGAACATCCAGCGATATCATAAGAAGCGGGAAAAGATACATCATATCAAGCCAGATAAGATTCTGATAGAAAAGCATCCCGTAGCCGCACAAAGCGTAAATTAAACTAAGTGCAATTACATAGCCCCCGTCAAGTTCCTTTCTGCACAACCTAAAATACAGCGCAGATGTAAAAGCGGCAGTCATAAGCTTTAATATGACAAGTATATTTACGAAAGTGAATATATCTCCCTTGTCCACAAATTTTATAAGAAATGAAAAGGGACTTGCAAGGAAAAAGAAAAACACACCGTAAAAATTCATTCCTCCGGCGTTATTCAGATTAAGAAACAAGCTTGACTTTCCGTCCAGCACATCCTTGAAATCCATAAGCAGCGGCACTACCTGCTGAGTCATGTCGCACCACGAAACCGATCCTTCCCCAAAAGGATACATACCGCTTGCTTTAAATACAATCAGCATAACCGCCAGCACTGCAAGAGGCGGAATAACAAGGGGGATAATCTTTTTTAGTTTTTCCATTATTATTCTCCTGTTGTCTTTTACAATTTGTATAACGGAAATATTATAACTCTTTAAGCCGATAATGTCAATCTGCCCGTGCATTTTCTGCAAGTAAAAAAATTATCCTTACGACAATACATCGTAAGGATAATCCTGAAACTCAGTTTCCGTCCACATAACAGGTCAGCGTAGTCAGAATTCTCATGTCACTAACATTCAGCTCTATTCTTCCCACCGAAAGATTCCCGAAAGAAAAATCACTGCGTGACAGGACTGCCCTGTCAAACAGCTCCTCCTGGTTGTACCCGATATACGTGAAAAAATATCCTTTCATTCCCTTGTTGGAATACTTTATCCTTGCGGTAAGTCCGCTTACCGGGTCGCTTAACCACTGGTCATCGAGGGCATAATACCTTGTCCTGATAATATCAAGATCGTCAGCGTAGGTGTTTTCGTATGTGTAGGTATATTGCCCTTCATCGTCCGCCATGAAAGCTTCCGAAATTATTCCCCGAACATCTTTAAGACTACCGAAGCTTACAATCGCTTCGTAGTTGTAATTGCGCAAAGCGTCCACCTGCGGAGTTACTCTGACTTTATTTGTGCTGTAAATATACGGAAAGGTCTGATAAGCCTTGTAGCTGTATGCCATAAACGCATCCCATATGGTAGAGTTTTCTTTCACATACACATAGTTTACCGTTTTAGTTCCGCTTTCATAGGTCACCATAGGTATGATAGTATTGCGTGTGGCAAGCGTCGAAAGACTTACGTTATAATTCATTCTCGGAACAGGCTCGTTCTGGTCAAGCATTGCGCTGTAGCCTTTTGATTCAAAGTTATAAACCCATCTTCCGTTTTCCCATTTCCTATCAAGCTTATCCATTGTACCCTGATGAATCATTTTTGAACCTGCATAACAGCTTATTTCATATCCTTCCGACAGATCCTCATCAGAAAAAAATCTTCCCGAAGTGTAGGTATAAGGAATATATCTGTCTTTGATATAATGAAAATTTTCGATGGTGTAGATTGTATTGTAGTTTGGATTTCTGACTACAAAATAACATAACTGCGACGTACTATCACCTCCTATAAGCCTTTAAGCTGTAAAATACATTCGCCAACAAACGCCTGGTCGGAAAGCTTCAGCGTTCCCTTTATCATCACAAGGTCGGTATAATCGGTTTCATCTATGGTTATCTCCTCAATCGCCTGACCCGAATACTGAGAGATAAGGTCAAGATAAAATTCCCTGTCGCATGGAAGCACTTTTCCTTTAAGGGTAATAAATACAGGCTGAGAGCTTACGATTTTTCTGTCCGTTTCACCGTTTACAAGAGCTATCTCCGAAAGCTTTGTTTCGCCAACGAATACCGCTTCGTTCATATAAAATTCGTCCTCGCCCAGAACTATCTTGACGCTTTCCTTGCTTATTACTTTTGTCTGCATATTACACATCACTCCCCGTCTGGGTTTCGTCGGTTTCCGTTATAAGCATTTTAATTTTTGCGCTTATGCTTATCTCAAGGCGACCCACCAGACTGTTTCGCTGAGCAGGCGACCTGTCAAGCTCCGTCACAAGCGCGTCGCCTCCCATTCCCAGCTGATACATAAAGCCGTCCGCCTTCTGTTCAAGCTGTTCATAATCGGAATATCCGCAGCGGTTGCCAAGCAGACGAATCTCAACCGAATAAACCACCTCAGTTCCCCACAAAGCCCCGTTTACCGCAGTTATCTTAGGCGAATATGAAGCGGATCTTATGCCGCAAAGGCAAAAGCTTTCCTTAGGTTTTAAAGTAAGCATTTGCGCAGAAAATTCCGGAATGTAGGTCAGACCCTGTGTCTGGGCGGCGGCGGTTATAACAGTTTTAAGCTCACTGGTCATAATGCTCCTCCGTTCCCATAAACACAAAGTCATCGTCCCGCACAAGCCCTCTCAAGGCTGCAAATGCGCTGCTTTTAAGCCTTTTGGCGGCTGCAATTCCCTTTTCGTCAGCCGTTTCGTCGTAAGCCGCGCCGTTTTCCGAAAACATTACCTTAAGCCGCATTGAGCTTTCCAGCACATAATCATAAACCGCTGCAGCGCAGGCGGCATATTCGCACTTTGTCACCGAATCATCGTCAGGTTCGACGATAAGTCTTTGCTGAACAAAGTCTATTCCGCTGTTGATAAGGTCCTCGTATTCAAAATCATCCGAATCAAGCCCGGTTATTCTGAGAAACAAGTCCTTTACGTTAGCGTAGGTTATCTGAGCCATTTTTCATTCCTCCCGTCATCAGATATGCACTGCGGCGGAAGCTTTTCCTCCGCCGCAAGCGCCTGATAAAATTATGCCTCTGTGCTGAGAACCTTTACCGCTCCGTCGGTAAGCTTTGAAAAACCTACCATTATCGAGCAGGATATTTCGTCGCACTGAGTAGTTATAAGCTTGTCGAAGTCAACAACTACGTCGGTGCCGAACACCATTTCGGCGGCACAGGTCTTGTCTATTCCCACGATGTCGGTGCTGTCCACCGCTGAGGATTTTACCAGCGTTACTCCATAGGGAGTCTTTACCTTTCCGCTGGACATAAAATCCGAAACGCAGAATTTCATTTCGTCAAGGGCAAGAATCTGCGCCATAAGCGCCGGAGTGCAAACCATCGTGGTCATGTCGTTGTCGCTCATGGAAGCCCAGAAGTTTGCAAGGTCGGCGTAGGTAAGGCTTGTTCCTGAAATTTCCGAGGGCGTTACGCCGCTGGTAAGCTCAGTTATCGCCAGCTTGTTTACCGCCCTTGAAATCTGAGCGCCAAGGCTTTTGAGAATTACGCCGAAGGCTTCAAGACGCTGCTTTCTTATAGACTCGTAGGAGCAGGAAAGCTTTCTTGCAAACTTGGTAAGAGCCTTGGCGCTTGAAGCAAGCCTTACGGTTGAAGCAGGCACTTCTCCGCCCTGAGCAACACCTGTGTCGGTGCCGTTTTTGGTTACGGTAAGTCCTCGAAAATCAATTCCGTCGGTGTAGGAAACCGCCGCTACTACCTCGGGCAGTATGGACGCTTCCTCCATACCCTGCTTTATCGTTCTGCGGACATATTCGGGGAAAAGCACTGCAGATTCGGTTGAGGCGAAGAATTTTTCCACCCGATCTGAATTTACTCCCGACACCTTAATGTCAAATCGCTTAAGCTGTCTTTCATAGGCATCAAGCCCAGCAAGTTCTGTGCCGGCATAGTTTTCGTCCGGGTCAAGCTGCTGCAGCGCCTGAGTGAAGGTTTTGCCTGTAATTGAATAAAGTCCTTTTTCAAGTTTAACTGTGTTGTACATAAAACATATCTCCTTTTTTATTAAGCGGCAAAATTAAGCCGCCTGATTTTTGTGTTTCACCTTTGCTCCGCCTTTGCCGAAGCGAACTTATATTTTTATCGCTGCTTTTTAAGCTTGAAATTGTTGTTTTCCCCCGGTTTTTTCGCCGGCTTGCCGCTGTCCAACTGCAAAGGAATATCCTCACGGGAGCATTGTTCCTTCAGCGTTTCGTGCAGCTTTTCCAGCTGTGAAAAGCTCAGGGTTTCGGTAAGTGTTTTTACCGTTTCCACCGCCATTATAGGACGGCAAAGAAAGCTCAGCGACATTATCTCACGCTTTAACATTTCGCAGGCTCTGTAATTTTCATCCTCTTTGAGGGAAAGCTCTCGTTTCAAGGCTTTTACCTCAACGGCGTCACGGTCGTCACTGTAAGTTTTGGTTACTCCCGCATTTCGCTGAGCGGGAACGGCTACAAAGGACCATTCATAAGCGTCGGTAGGCTCATCGAGAATAACGTTGCAACGCTTGCCGTCGTAATATCTGCCCTTTATATGACCGCAGGGATTCTCTTTCAGGTCAGCTCCGCACACCGAGCACAGCTTTTTACCCACCGAACAGCCCACCGACACCTCCTTTTTAATTCCGCCTTCAATCTCTGCAATAAGATCCTTTGACTTTTCGGTTCTCATCATATAAGCCTTTGCCACAAGGCAGGTGTAAGGCTCGGCGGCTTCGGTAAGCCGGTCGCCGCAGGTTTTTACCTCGCAGTCGAAAATTCTTGCCGTCTGGTTTTCGCCCCTGGGGTCGTGGTCGAAAATTCCCGTTTTACCCACAAAAAGTTGTGCCAGCTTTTCAAGGGCGGCTATTGAAAACCGCTCGCCGTCACGGTCAACCTCGTTGTCGCAAAGTATTACCGGAAAGGTGTAAACCTCCTCCGCCGAAACGGGCGTTCGGGTGTACCTGTTAAGCTTTTCAAGCAGCCCATCGTCAAGTGTAAAGTCGTTTTCCATTGGGTTTCTCCTTTCTGTTCTGAGTTTAATCTACCGTTACTTCCCTGGCAGTACGTTCCGATTCGGCAAGGGCGTTGTAATAATTAGCCCTGGCAAGTTCGGATTCGTCCTGGAGATTTATGTTTTCCCACTCAATCTCACAATCACAGTCAAAGCCGCACAGCCGCAGGAATGTACGGGCAATCTTCAGCAGTATGGGGGTAAGCAGCCGCCTGTAGTATTCAAGCTCGCTGGTGAGAATATCCGCCTGCTGAGAGGACATTCTTTCGGTGGTGGACCAGTTAAGACCCAGCAGGAAAGGCGGTATGGAAAGCTTTGAGATTATCTGCTCAAGCAGCTGACGGACGGGGACTTCGGTATCTATTATCTGACTATCGGCTCCGATTACTTTTATCTGTACATCGCCTACCGCCACAAAATCCTTTATAACGCCGTTTCTTGCGCTGCTCATTCCGTCAGCCCACTGTGCGGCGATTTCCTGAGCTCTGTCCTTTGCAAACGCTCTGTCGGCAGGGTCGTCGGAGGGCTTGTAGGTCACGGCGTAGCGGACGTTTCCGGCTCGGTCAAAGTTCTGACCTATGCAGCGATATATTTTCATAAGCACTTCGCTGAGGGCAGGAGTTCCCCGCAGTATGGACACTCCCTCCGGGTGCTTTACCGACGGATTCAGCGTTGAGTAAAGCAGCAGCTCGGGGTGAGGGATATTTACCTCGTCGCCGGTGGCGTTTTCGATTATCTTCAAATCAAGGGGAGTCTTTCCCCTGCGTACTCCCAACATTACCGGGTCGGCTATATACACGCCGTTTATTTTTCTGCGGCGCGAATCCACCACAATCTCTCCGAGAGCCTTGCCGTAGGTAAGCAGGGTGTCAAGCCACATATCCGCAAAGCAGTTGAGGGACCTGCCTGAAATTCCCGAGTGCAGGTTCAGCGTAAAATCGTCCATAAGCTTTTGTGCCTGCTTGTCGCCGCACACCACCTTAAAATCGTTGCACAGCCGTATTATCTTGCCGATGCAGGCGTCCAGCACCGGCACTTCGGCTCTGAGATTTTCGTAAAACTGAGTTTCAAAGCTGTTCCACGAGGGGCAGAGCCTGTAGACCTCACGCTCAGCCGAGCAGGATACCTTGTCGGACAGGGGCGGAGACTTCTTTCTGAATAAGTTCAAATTGCTGTCATTCCTTTCTTGTTCTTATGTTTACCGCCTGTCAAGGGAAATCACGCAAAAAGGAGAGGGGGGCTGCCTTAAAAAGCGGGTGACAAAATAGCGGATGTCGTCCATTGCGTGGTCATTTTCCTTTACGGGTGCATCGCAGACGGTGTTTTTATCCCAGCGGTAGAGGGAAAATTCCCTTATGGCGTCGCCGCAGGAGGAATGTACTTTTATTTTCCCCGAGCTAAGAGCGTCGCTTACCCGTCTTATTCCCGAAAGCACATCGTTGACGGCAGGGGCGACGGGAAATTTTCCGTGGCGGCGTATGCACTCAATAAACGAAGCGGCTGAGGGATCGCATACCACAAGACTTATGCTTCTTCCAGCGCACAGTCGTTCAAGGGCGGCGTAATGCTCCTCGTCGGTGCGCTGCTGACCCTCTTTGCGGGAATCGTAGTAATACTCGCTGATACGATACCACACTTCTTCGCTTTCTCCCCACAGTCCGAAGCTTGAGGGATTTACCGTGCCGTAGTCGCAGCTTACGGCAAAGCGTGAAAAGCTTTCAGGAAGCACATCTACAACGTGCAGCTTTGGGTCAAACATGGAGTAAACACAGCCGGAAACGTCCGTCCAGCTGCCCAGTACAAAGCGCTGATAAAATGCTCCCGTAAACATTGTGCGGTAACGCTTGATTATCGCCGGAGTGAGAGAGGGATTGTCCTCCAGCGAGAAGTGAAGATAAATAAGATTTTTGTCCGCAGCCTTGTCTATCCACTCTTTTTTGAACCAGTGATACCGGTTTTCAGGATTGCAGTTAAACCACAGCTTTGAGCCAGCCACAGAGCATCTTGCCACTGCCTGTTCAACAAAGCTTCTGGGCATAAGCACCACCTCGTCAAGCAGTATTCCGCTGAGGGTTATTCCCTGTATCAACGAAGCGGAGTTTTCGTCTTTGCCGCCAAAGAGATAGAATCTGTTGCGGGAACCGCCGAAGCTGATGTCAATATAGTTTTTGGTACGGTTTTCGGTTATTTCAAGCCCCCATTCGGAGGAATTTGCGATAAGGGGGGCAATGAGATTCCTCCTCACCGAGGTTATGGTCTTTCCGCAGATGCCGAACGCCGAGTTGTTGAAGTTCATCGACGCCCACGCCGCAAAGGACAGGGACATACAAAGGGTTTTGCCCGACCGCACCGCTCCGTCGCAGATTATCCCCTCCTTATCACGTGAGCCTTGGTTTTTCCACCAGTTGAACACCATTTTCTGCTTGGGGGAAAAGTCCTGCCAGCCTACCTTGCCGTTGCTTTTAATCATCGCCTTCACCCTCTAAGGGGGTGTCGCTTACAATTTCTCCGCCGCCTGAGCCGTATACAGCCTCAACAAGATTCCTTGCCTTTTCGTCGTTTTTAATGCGAATGTCCAGCTCCTCCAGCTTTTCAAGAGCTTTCTGGCGGTCGAAAAACTTTATCTCCACTCCTCCGCCCTTTATTCTTTTGATTTCCGACACGTTGAAAAGGTCAGCTTCTGCCAGCATATGAGGTGTTATCTCCTCTGCGAACACCAGCGCCGCCGCGTCGTTTACCCTGCCGTAGGCAAGCCTTTCCAGCCCTGCCCTTACCTCGCACTGCTCTTTGCCTCTCAGCTTGTCCGCCGCTTCAAGCTGTTTTCTGGTGCGTCTGTCGGACAGCAGTTTAATCCCTTCCAGCTTTGCTCTCAGCGGACTTATTCCTGCCGCAATCGCCGCTTCTGCCGCATTTCGGGTTCTGGAAAAGAACAGGGCAAAATCCTTGGTGTCAATCTGTTTCATTTTAATCTCCTTTTTGTTGTCTATATTAACCTCTCTCACTTACAGGCACAAAACAAGAAAAAGTTGCACGCAGATGTGCAACTTTCGCCTAAAAAATCTTTTGCTCAAAGAAAAATTTGTGATTTGCTACAAATTCAAAATATGATTTTTGTGCTTAATGACAAAAATTATAATATCAAAGCTATGTCCTCCGCATGAAAGCATATCATAACACAGCCTTTTTGGTTGACTTAAACAAGCTGCTATGATATAATAAAGCCTGCTTTAAGTCGCAAAAGGCGGCAAACAGGTTAATTGCTATATATGGGGGATTTTATGGTTTTACAAACAAAACGGCTCATTCTCCGCAGAATGACCATGAATGATTTTACAGATATTTCGGAAATTCTCAAGGATCAAAAGACAATGTATGCCTACGAGCATAGCTTTTCTGACCAAGAGGTATACGACTGGATAAATCGCCAGCTTGACAGATACGAAAAGTACGGCTTCGGGCTGTGGGCGGTAATATTAAAGGATAGCGGCAGGCTTATCGGGCAGTGCGGCATAACGATTCAGGACACCGGCGGCAGAGAGGTTTTGGAGGTAGGTTATCTTTTCAACCGCCGCTTCTGGCACTGCGGCTATGCTTGTGAAGCGGCAAGGGCGTGCAGAGATTACGCTTTTCAAAGTCTGGAAGCTGATGAGGTGTGTTCAATTATACGCACAAACAACCTATCCTCCCAGCGAGTTGCAATAAGAAACGGTATGCTTCCCCGCAGTATTTTTACCAAGCGTTACATGGGAATTGATATGCCCCATATAGTTTTTTCGGTGACTAAATCTGAGCTTACCAATCGGCAATAAAAATGACCGCAGGCTGTGCCCTCACAAAGACGACTTAACATCGCCTTGATTGTAGGACCGCCTACGGTCACGTTTTTGTGCATTTATTCAAGCAGCTCGTTTATTATTACCGATGCCATAATAAGCCCGGCGCAGGAGGGCACAAACGCCGTACTCCCCGGAAGCAGCTTTTCGCCCTTGGCATGGAGAGGGCGTTTTGTTTCCTCTTTTGAATAAACTACTTTAAGCTTTTTTACTCCCCGTTTTTTAAGCTCCCGTCGCATTACCCTTGCAAGGGGGCAAACCGAGGTCTGATATATATCCGCCACCTCAAGCATTTCAGGATGAATCTTGTTTCCCGCTCCCATTGCGCTTATGATTGGTACGCCTAACTGCCCACACCTTACTGCCAGCGAAATTTTCCCCGGCACAAAGTCTATTGCGTCGGCAACGTAGTCGTACGCTGTCAGGTCAAATTCCTCCGCATTATCGGGAGCGTAAAACTTCGGAATTTCGGTTACAACACATTCGGGATTGATTGACAGCACACGGTTTTTTGCCGCTTGGGTCTTCATCATTCCCACTGTATCCCTTACCGCTATTATCTGACGGTTTAAGTTTGAAAGGGCTACCTTGTCGTTGTCTACAATGTCGATTGCGCCTATTCCGCTGCGGGCAAGGGCTTCGATTATATATCCCCCCACTCCACCGGCGCCGAATACCGCCACTCTTTTGGTTTTTAGCGACGCCACTTTTTCACTGCCGTATATAAGTTCCAGTCTTGAAAGGGGTGTTTCCATGAATCTTTGCTCCTTTCTGTTTTTTCTTTTCCAGCGGGATATGCAAGGCTTTATTCATCGTCATTCTCGGCTTCTGCATGCTCCTTATCCCAATCGTAATCGTCGTAGGTATTGAGGAAATTATATCTCTTTCCCTTATATTCATACTCGATAACAGTACGGAGATTTACGTTATAAACGCTTTTGAAAATATTCGTTTCAACAAACTCGTTGCCTTCAGCAAGCTTTGCAATAAGCGCCTTTATTTCCTGACGCTTTGAAAGCTCCCCTTTGTTTTCAAGCTTTGAATATTCCTCGGTAAAACGGCAGGCGCACTGAATAAACTCAAGGTTGTTGTATCTCACCCAGTCCTTTATGTGCTTTTCCCTGACCATATACAGAGGACGAATAAGCTCCATGCCCTTGAAGTTTTTTGAGTGAAGCTTCGGCATCATGGTCTGAACCTGTCCGCCGTAAATCATGCCCATAAGTATGGTTTCGATAACGTCGTCAAAGTGATGCCCAAGAGCTATCTTATTGCAGCCCAGATCCTGAGCATTTTTATAGAGATGACCTCTCCTCATTCTGGCGCAGAGGTAGCAGGGGTTGTTGTTGACTCCTGCCACTATATTGAAGATATGGGTTTCAAACATATGTATGGGGATATTCATAAGCCGGGCGTTATCGATTATCTTCTGCTTGTTTACCTCGTTGTATCCCGGGTTCATCACCAGAAATTCCAGCTCAAAATTTGTCTCCGAATACTTCTGAAGGTGCTGGAGGCATTTTGCCATAAGCATAGAATCCTTTCCGCCGGAAATACAAACGGCAATACGGTCGCCGTCGTTTATCATTTTGTATTCCTTTATGCCCATTACGAATTTATTCCAGATATCCTTGCGGTACTTTTTTATAATGCTTCTTTCAATAAGCTGATAAGGCTCTAAAGTCCTTGCCATGGTTTTCTCCTTTCATATTAGGTGTTTTCAAACTTTAATTATACTATGAAACCCGCCTTTCGTCAACCGCCGCAAATAAGCTTTTGCGCAGAAAGGCTTTGCAGGTTGAAATGTTGCGGGATATATGCTATACTTGTCTTTAAGGTAGGTTTAAGGTAATGCAGATATAATAAAACATAAGCAGACGTTTACTGTTAAACAGATACATAATTTCAGGAGGTTTTGTATATGCGTATCTTACTTGCCGAGGACGAAAGAGAGCTTTCAAATGCCCTTTCAGCCATTTTAAAACACAATCATTATACGGTGGACGCCGTTTACAACGGAACAGACGCTTTGAATTACGGGCTCAGTGAGAACTACGACGGAATAGTGCTGGATATTATGATGCCCCAAATGAACGGTATTGACGTGCTCAAGCTGCTGCGTTCAAACGGAGTTGAGACTCCCATTCTGCTTCTTACCGCCAAGGCGGAGCTTGACGATAAGATACTGGGGCTTAATTCCGGTGCGGACGATTATATGACAAAGCCCTTCGCCATAGGTGAATTTATTGCGAGAATACGTGCGCTTACCAGAAGAAACACCGCCTTTGCGCCCAACAAGCTTACAATGGGCAACATAACCCTTAACCGTGAAAACTTTCAGCTTTCGACCGACAAGGCGTCGGTTCACCTTGCCAACAGGGAGTTTCAGGTGCTTGAAATGCTTATGTTAAACCCCAATGTGCTTATATCAACCTCAAAATTCATGGACAGAATCTGGAGCTTTGATTCGGAGGCGGAAAGAAACGTCGTCTGGGTATATATTGCGTATCTCAGAAGAAAGCTGGCTTCAATAGGCGCAAACGTTGAAATTAAAGCCACAAGAGGCGTGGGATACACCCTTGCCCTTATTGACGAAGAATAATTGTTTGCAAGGCGGCTGTCTGAGATGAAAGGACTTTTTTAATGATAAAAAAGCTGCGTAGAAAATTTGTGCTTATTGCAGTACTTTCTCTCTTTTTAGTGGAAGTGGTGATAATAGGCACAATAAACATGATAAATGTGTATCAGCAAAATTCAAAGTCGGACAATCTGCTTGCTATAATCATTGAAAATGATGGAAGGCTTCCCGACTTTGGAAAATCGGGGCATGACAAGCCGCCTGCCGACATTCCCGGGCAAAAAGAGCTTTACGACAAAGGGATTAATCCCGAAACCAAATACGTCACCCGTTATTTCACCGTCAAAACTGACCAAAGCGGCGAAATAATCCTTATCGACACCTCTTATATTGCCGCAATAACCGCTGACGACGCAGCGGAATATGCCACTCAGGCGTTGGAGGACGGTAATGAAAAGGGCTGGGCTGAAAATTACAGATACGCTGTTTCACAGGACTCTGACGGGTATCTGCTGGTGTTTATCGACTGCCGCAGTCAGCTTGAAACCAGATATCAGTTTCTTATTATATCCTTGGCTATCGGATTTTCAGGGCTTGTTGTGGTAAGCATACTGGTGGCGGTTTTTTCAAAAAGAGCCATACGTCCCGTTATTGAAAGCATGGAAAAGCAAAAGCAGTTTATAACCGACGCCGGGCATGAAATTAAAACTCCCCTTGCCATAATCTCCGCAAATGCCGAGGTTCTGGAGCTTACAGAGGGCAGCTCGGAATGGGTTGACAGCATTAAGAATCAGACCAAACGTCTCAGCGAGCTTATAAAAAACCTGCTTACCCTTTCAAAAACGGACGAGGAAATTAAAACGGTCTTTGAAAAATTCAACCTCAGCGACGCCGTTTACGACGCTGCAAGCCAGTTTATAACTCTGGCGGCTTCCCGGGGGAAGTCTCTGGCGATTGACGTTGAAAATGACATAGAGTTTACCGGCGACGAGGGCATGATGCGACAGCTTGTTTCCATTCTCCTTGACAATGCGGTTAAATACGCCGACGACGGCGGAGAGATAAAACTTTCGCTGAAATATGAGCACAAGCAAATTGAGCTTAACGTATGCAACCCCTGCAGTGTCAGACCCGTGGGGGATCTGTCAAGGCTTTTCGACCGTTTTTACAGAGCGGATTCCTCACGCTCACGGGAAACGGGCGGCTACGGAATAGGACTTTCTATAGCAAAAGCCATTTGTGATTCTCACAAATGCAGAATATCCGTAAAATATGATTCGGGCGTTATTACTTTCAGGGTATGCGCTCCGTCAAAATAAACGCTCGCTTCAAAAAGCAAAAAACGGACGGTCACAGTTTGGTAACTATGACCGTCCGTTTTTGTTATTACGATGTATAATTTGACGTCACGGCGGCTTATTCAAGCCGTAACTCTAACGCCTGCTATTTATCCTCAAGGGATTTAAGCGCCTTAATCTCGTTTTTGTTAAGCTTGATTACGGCGTCTTTAAGCACTTCCACCTCCGACTTGTCAAGGGTAACTACGGCATCGGTTTTGTCAAGCTTTATTCTCAGCTTTCCGGTAATAATGTTAGCTTCCTCCACAACTCCTCTGCCGTCGGCGGTTTTGACAATCGCTCCCACCTTGGGGGTGGTTTTCAAAAGCTCCTCATAGTTTTCCTGTTCATATTTCAGACAGCACATAAGCCTTCCGCAGGTACCTGAGATTTTGGTGGGATTTAAGGACAGCGACTGTTCCTTTGCCATTTTTATCGACACAGGCTGAAATTCCCCAAGAAACTGTGAACAGCAGAACTGTCTACCGCAGATTCCCAGTCCTCCCAGCATTTTAGCTTCGTCCCGCACGCCTATCTGTCTAAGCTCAATTCTGGTGCGGAATACGGCGGCAAGGTCCTTTACAAGCTCGCGGAAATCTATGCGTCCCTCAGCGGTAAAGTAAAACAGCAGCTTGCTGTTGTCAAAGGTGCACTCAACGTCTATCAGGTTCATTTTCAGCTTGTGGTGCTTGATTTTTTCCTCACAGATTTTAAAAGCGTCCTTTTCCTTCGCCTTATTCTTTTCAATAACCGCAAAATCCTCGGGGGTGGCGATTCGTATTACCTGCTTAATGGGATTTGAAAACTGGGTTTCGTCAATCTCCCGTCCGCACAGCACTACCTCGCCGCACTCCACGCCTCGTGCGGTTTCAACGATTACCTTATCGTTCATCTTTATATCAAGACCGTGGGGGTCAAAATAATAAACTTTTCCTATGGATTTAAATCTTACTCCGATTATTTTGAGCAAATTTTTTCACCGTTCCTTTCCTTTGCGCTGTTGATTAAAATGTTCAGGCTGGTTTGTTTATAACGCCGCATATTTCCCCCGACAGGCTGTTCATTGTAAGGGTAAGATTGCAGTTTGAATCCACCTTTGCTATGTAATCGCACAGCAAGCCGTAAAGTTCTCTTAACGTTTCCTCGTTGAGCATCCCCGCAAGCCCTGCCGCCGTATCGGGGCAGCAGCTGAATCTGTTTTTTATCCCAAGCCTTGCGGCGCAGGCGTCTCTTGCTATCTCGCTTAGGAAAACCAGCGACTGTCTGAACACTGCCTTCTTGCCGTCGGCAGAGAAAAACCGCCGCAGTATTTCATATTCGTCCCGAGCAAGCATAGCCCTTGAACAGCCGGAGGCAATTTCAAAAGCCGCAGGCAGAACGTCTCCCTCAAGAAATTCAAGGCATCTGCCTATGTTCCCATGACCGCAGACTATCGCATCTCTTATGTCAGATTCTGAGTACTTATTTAACCCTCTCAGAAACTCAGCCGAATCGGCGTCGGTACAGGGCTGAGCGGTAAGGCATAGCACTCTTGAAATTATGGTTTTCAAAAAAGTCTGCTTTGACGCCGCCGTAAGAATGACAACACAGTGAGCAGGCGGTTCCTCTATCAGCTTAAGCAGAATATTCTGCACCTGAACAGAGGTGCTGACCGATCTGTCAAGGTCGGGGATAAGATAGACCTTGAACCTGCCTTCGTTGGGCTTTACCACTGCGTCGGAAACCAGTGCACGTATTGTATCCACCTGATAGTTGCCGTTTTCGTTAGCCTGAGCGGTAATAAAATCGGGGTGGGCGTTATGCTCAAGCATTTTACAGGATTTGCAGACTCCGCAGGGCTTAGCCTGCCCGTTTTGGCACAAAAGCATTGCGGCGATATATTTCGCCAGCGTTTTTTTACCCTGTCCCTTTTCTCCGCATATGGCTATGGAATGAGGTTCTCTGCCCTTTGAAATCATGGAGGATATAAGATTTATATTTTCGGCGTTTGCGTATATTTTCATGGTAAACAGCCTGCATACACAAGCCTTTTATCCTCCTTTCACGGGTGTTTGTTAAGGCTATACCTTTTCAAAGCGTTCGATGTCGGTAACGAAAATAGTAGCTCCCCCTACAGTTACCTCCACGGGATAGGAAGCCACTCCTTCAGGTCCCAGCACTGTTGCTGACGGAACAAACTGCTTTCTTTTGCGGGAATGTTCCTTGCAGGCGTCGATAACCACATCTACCTCGTCATCCTGACAGCAAATCATAAAGGTAGTGTTGCCCGCTGAAAGAAATCCGCCTGTTGAAGCAAGCTTTGTAGCTCTGATGCCCTTTTTGAGCAGACCCTTTGATACGGCGTATGTATCGTCGCTGTTTACGATGGCGTATACAAGTTTCATAAAAATTACCTCCGTCCAATTCTTGTGGAAATTTTGTATTTTAACCTGACGGTATTAACCTTAACGCTAAGCCTGCCGCAAGGTAAAGGCTTATCATTTTTTACCTATGGGGATAACAGGCTGTCATCAGCCGCTATCATACATTTTATTTTACCACACTTACAGTAAAAATGCTATAGTTTTTTAAAATTTTTATTATATCGGGAGTAAAAATCTCCCCGCCCGTTATAAGCGGTATTGACGGCTGGCATGAAAGTGCCGACCGTGCGCAGATTCTTCCCAAAGCCTGTTCTGTGGGAATCTCCTCGCAGGGGGCAAAATAAGCTTCTCGCAGGCTCATGACAGAGTTGGTGCGGGGAAACATTTCAAACTCAGTCGGGATGGGCGGTTTCTTAGGTATCTCCTTAAACGCCTTTTCCAGCCTTATAAAATCCTCCTCGCTGTTATAAGGCGACGGCATGAAAACCACCGACGAATAATCGGAATACTCACATTCTATTCCGTGAGTTCGCATAATATCAGCCAGCTGCTCTCCCCTATAGCCCCGGGAGTTTGGGATTACGGTCAGCTTCATCGGTTCCTCCCCTGCGGTTTCCCAGCCGTATGAGCGTATTGTTTCCGCCGCCTGCCGAGTTCTTTGGCAGCAGCTTCTTATGCTATCGGGAAGTCCGGTCTGAAGCTCTCCTGCGCATTTATCAAGGCTACCCATTATAAGATATGAAGGGCTTGTGGAGGAAAACAGCGACATTTCAGCTTTTGCCCACTGTGAAAACTCCGTCGGTGCGGATTTTGAAATGTGAAGATAACTTCCCCCGGTATACACCGGCAGGGTTTTGTGGGCGGAATCACAGCACATATCAGCCCCCAGGTCAATGGGGTGAAGCGATGGGGAGAGAAATTTCAGATATGCGCCGTGGGCGTTATCGACCAGCAGGGGGACGCCGAAGGCTTTGCACACCGCTGATATGCCCCCTATGTCCGCAAGGTTTCCCAGATAATCGGGTGAGGTTATATACACTGCCGCCGCATCCGGGTTGCTTTCAAGGGCGGCTTTTACATTCTCAGCCGTTACATGACAGCCGCACACCGAGCCTGTGGGGGAAGCTGAATATATCCATACCGGTTGAATATCAAGGAGTATACAGCCGTTTATAAAGGCTTTGTGGGCGTTTCTGGCGGCTATAATTTTTGTTCTGCCGCCTTTGCGTCCGCATCGCATAACAATGGCAAGCATAGTTTTAATGGACAGGCTTGAGCCCTCGGTGGAATAGAGGGTGCGTGCCGTTTCAAAGATGCTGGAGGTTATAGCTTCGCTTTGGGCGATAATGCCGTCGGCTTCATAGAGATAATCTGCGCCTTTTATTTCGGTAATATCCAGCGGTTCAAGTCCGTGGAGCGACACTCCCTTATGTCCCGGCATATGAAACCGGGATATTCCGCTCCGGGCGTAGTTTTGCAAAAAATCGTTTATCGGTGTGTGAGGTTTCAAATTACCTGTTCCTTTCCTCGCTATCCCCTGCCATACTTTCAAGCAGTCCCAGTCTTACGGCGGGGGCGAGCTTTTTTCTTGCACGGTTTATGGTGCGTGAAACGGTGGACTTATTCACCCCTGCAAGCGCCGCTATCTGAGTTACGGTCAGGTTTTGCTTATAATATAATATTATATAGCGTTTCTGGGTTTTCGTCAAATTGTCGCTTATGCACTGTCGTAACAGCTGGTGAATGTCGGTATACAATCTGCGGCCCTCCGACACTTCGGTATCTCCGTCACGGTATACTGCCGTAGTTTCGCTGAGGCTTACTCTTCTGCTCATGAGGCGTCAACCTCCTGACTACGGGCTGCCATGCTGGGAGAGGCAGACTTTGGTTCCATGTACGCCCGCAGCTGAGCGCATATCTTTATAAGCTCGCCACGCTCCGTTTCAAGCAGTTCGATTCTGGCGTTAAGGCTGTTGAGCTGCTCCGGCTCCAGATATTTTTCCTTTTCGTTTTTCAGTCTTGCTATGTGAGCGGCAAGGTCGTCAACCGTTTGTCTGTAGCTTTCATAAAGTTTCTTCATTTTGTTTCTCCTTTTACGTTTAGTTATTATTGTCTTTTGCTCCTGCACACTGCGAACTAATGTTCTCATCTTTCTATATAATATAATACCACAAACTTTCTGTTTGTCAAGAGGTAAAAAAAATTTAATAATTTTTGGTCAATATGAGGGAATTTTAATGGACAGTTTGTGCATTTTGACGTTGAAAAATCCGAAAAGATGTGTTATAATATGTTTTACCGACACATTTGGGCGAAAATATGTACAGCAGAAATAAAAATGCGGCGCAAAATAAAGAATAGCCGCACCTGAAAATCTATCAGGAATTAAATGTAACACAAAGAGAAAAAGACAACGGCATATTTTGTAAGAACAGTCGGTTCGCTTAGGCTTTGTTGTGTAAGGAGCCGGGGCGGCGTAGGATAAAGCCTGCGCAAAACTCAGAAAGAGGGCAATGCTCAAGAGTATTGCCGAAAAGGTGTAAAAGTTTATGGAGAAAAAAAAGCTTGACAGATTGTCGGAGCTGACAGCAATTTCACGCACACGTGAGCTCACCGCTGAGGAAAAAGAAGAAAGACATGCCCTCAGAAACGAATACAGGGCGGCGGTAACGGGGAATTTGCGCAATCAGCTTGAACACATGACAATCATTGAGCCGGACGGCTCGAGAATCAAAGTTTCGGATTTGAAACGCAGCGGGGAGGAATAGAGGTTGGCAGGAGTATCCAGACAAAAGCAAAAGCTTCTGAGAATGGAGGCGCTTTTCAAACAAAAAACCGATGAGGAACATCCGCTTACGGGAAATCAGCTGATTGATATTCTGGCGGCGGAGGGAATCAAAGCGGAGCGTAAAACTATCTACGATGATATTGCTACGCTGTGCGACAGCGGTCTTAATATTGAAACCACTAAAAAAGGCCATTCAAACGCTTATTACTTAGGCGAAAGGTTGTTTCAGGATGAGGAGCTGTTTGTACTGGCGGACGCAGTGGCGTCGTCGAAGTTTCTTACCATCAAAAAGTCAAACGAGCTTATTGGAAAGCTTCAGACCCTTACCAGCGAATTCAAAGCCGGTGCGCTCAGGCGGTCGATTTATGTTGACAACCGCACCAAGGCGTTCAACGAATCGGTATACTACAACATCAACACAATTCAAAGCGGAATCTTCTGCGACCGCAGAATTAACTTCAAGTATTTTGAGTTTAATCCCGAAAAGAAGAAGCAGCTTAAACATGGCGGAGAGGTTTACACCGTTTCCCCTTATCAGCTTATCTGGGAAAACGACAACTACTACCTTGCCTGTTTTTGTCACAAGCACGGCAAGATATGCCGGTACAGAGTAGACAGAATGACTATGGTGGAGCTTACCGACGTGAAGCGCAAGGAGCTTGAGGAGTCGGAAGAAAAGGAGCTTCGCAATCAAAAATCCCTTTATTCCATGTACGGCGGAAAGGCAGAGCTGCTGAGGATAAGGTTTGACAATTCGCTGATTAACGTGGTTATTGACCGCTTTGGCGAAAAGATTATATGTCATCCCGACGGGGAAAACAGCTTTTACATAAACACTGAGGTTCAGCTTGCGCCTACCTTCTGGGGTTGGCTTTTCCAGTTCGGAAACAAGGCGAAGATACTTTCGCCCCAATATGTAGCTGATATTGCAAAAGAAAAGCTGGGCGAAATTCTCAAGCTGTATGCTGAATAGCCGTTTGTAAACAGCAAGTCTGCGGATTTATCAATCTCCGCAATGAAAGGAAAATAAACAATGCTATTTATTGAAATTTCAATATTTGTGCTTGCCGTACTGAATATAGCTATGGTTTTTAAAAGCAGCAAGAAATAAACACACCGCATATACAGACTATTTTCTGTATATGCGGTTTTTTTGCATCAGAAAACCGGCTATGCCGAAGCACAACCGGTTTTCTGAATGATATTGTGAAATTTAAGGATTGAACATAATGCTGTTAAGAATGCTTTCAAGCATTTCCTGTCTGCCGCTGGAAAGGCTGTCGGTAACCTCGCCTTTTTCAAGGGCGTACTTTTCAAGGTCCTCCATGGTAACCTTGCCGGCGATGATGTCTGCGCCGATTCCGGTGTTCCATGAAGCGTATCTGTCCTCAACAAACTTGTCGATTCTGCCGTCCTCAATAAGCTTGACGGCAATTCTCAGACCCAGAGCGAAGGTATCCATTCCCGCTATGTAGCTGTAGAAAATATCGTCAAGCTGATAGGAACCTCTGCGGGCCTTGGCGTCGAAGTTAAGGCCGCCGTTGGTAAATCCGCCTGCCTTAAGCACCTCGTACATACAAAGAGCAGCGTCGTAAACGTTTGTGGGGAACTGGTCGGTATCCCAGCCTAAGAGCATATCTCCCTGGTTGGCGTCGATTGAACCGAACACTCCATTATCTCTGGCAACTCTCAGCTCATGCTGGAATGTGTGCTGAGCAAGGGTTGCGTGATTTGCCTCAATGTTCATCTTGAAATCATTTTCAAGACCGTACTTTCTCAGGAAACCAAGCACTGTAGCGGTATCGAAATCATACTGATGCTTTGTAGGCTCCTTGGGCTTGGGCTCTATGTAGAAATCGCCGGTATAACCCTTTGAGCGGGCATAGTCAACGGTCATTTTCATAAGTCTTGCCATATTGTCCAGCTCGAGAGCCATATTGGTGTTGAGGAGAGTTTCATAGCCTTCTCTTCCGCCCCAGAAAACATAGCCCTTTCCGCCCAGCTTTATAGTTGAATCAACAGCCTTCTTGATTTGCGCTGCGGTATAAGCGAAAACGTCAGCAGAAGGGGAAGTGCCTGCGCCGTGCATAAATCTTGGGTGGTCGAAGCACTTTGCGGTGCCCCACAGCAGCTTCTTAGAAGGGTCGGCTGCCATTTTTTCGGCCAGATAATCCACTACCTCGTCAAACTTTGCGTTTGTGGTGGCAAGATCGCCGTACTCGGGAGAAAGGTCACGGTCGTGATAGCAGAAATACTCGATTGAAAGTTTGTCCATAATCTCAAATGCGGCGTCAACCTTAGCCTTTGCTCTTGCTTCGGGAGTAGTCTCGCCCCAGGTTTTGTCTGTAGTGCCGCAGCCGAACATATCGGTTCCGTCACCGCCCATGGTGTGCCACCAGGAAAGGGCAAATTTAAGCTGCTCCTTCATAGGCTTTCCGCCCACTATCTCGTCGGGGTTATAATACTTAAACGCCAATGGATTTTTGGACTGTGGTCCTTCATATTTAATCTTTGGAATATCTTTGAAAAATTCAGACATAGAAATTTACCTCCGATAAAATCTATACGCTCGCCACTCGCATGAGTAAAACGATTACAATATAATAATACACCATATTAACCCCGTTGTCAATGGTTTTTTTGCAAAATAATATATAATCTTTTTAACGTATATAATGAAATTGCCCCATTGAGCAAATAAGTCCCGCCGATATGCCCTTCATGGCATGGTTACTGTTATATTGTGCAATCAACAATTAAATAATTAACCGTAAAGGACGCAAAAAATTAACCGTGCATGGATTTTCAAGGTCACGTTTTTACGGTTTTTAAAATAGATTTATACTACAATTTACAAACATCAAAGGGATTTAAAATTATTACAGTACTTGCGAAAACGATTTCTGAGCATATTGCTGCATTACCGACTTTTCAAAATGTTAATAATTTGTGCAGATTGTCTATTTGTTTGGGCATTGTAACGGTAAAAATTGTGCAAATGACGAAGAATTATTTTTAAAACCCCCTTGACTTTATGAAACTATGAGTATATAATACCAATAGCCTTGAAAGGTACAAGGTTTCATATTTTTATATGATAAGAAGTATAAGAAAAACATAATGCATAAAAATGCAATGTGGAGGGAGGAAATCTTATGTTTCAGATCCAATGGCTCTGGCACAATCTGAAAGGTTACAGAAAAATTTACGTCACGGCGCTTGTGCTGTCGCTTGTGTGCAATGTGCTGTATCTGACGACGCCGTTTTTCAGCTCGGAAATAGTTGACACCTACATCACCGGCGAAAATGCGGTGGAAAATCTGCAAAACAACCGCAGGGGGTTTATTGTGCTGCTTGCCTGCATGATTGGTTTTACCCTGCTGAGGACGGTTTTTCAGTATGCCTGCAATATGACCTACGAAATATCGTCACAGGGCATGATTTACAAAATCAGAAACCATCTGTTTCACAGGGTTCAGAATCAGGACATGGACTTTTATGACAAAAACCGTACCGGCGACCTTATGACAAGACTTACCGGCGACCTTGATATGGTGCGTCATGCGGTTTCGTGGGTATTCAAGGGAATGGTAGAGTCCTTCTCACTTTTTACTGCGTCGATGGTTTATTTCTTTATTATCGACTGGAAAATGGCTCTCATGCTGTTTGCGGTTACGCCGTTCATCTTTATTGTAATGCTCATGTTTAAGAAGGCGGCAAAGCCGGTTTACGTTGAGCTGAGAGAAAAGCTAGCGAAGATGAACACCGACGCTCAGGAGAACATTTCAGGTAACCGTGTGGTAAAGGCTTTCGCACGGGAGGAATTTGAAAAGGAAAAATTCCAGAAAGCCAATGTTGACTACGCAACCTCAAACAAAAAGGCTTCCCTGCTGTGGCTGAAATACTCGCCTTATATGGAGAGCTTTGCAAACGTTCTGTCGGTAATAATGCTGCTGGGCGGAGGAATGTTCCTTATAAACGGGTCCATTACAATGGGTGAATATATCGCTATTTCGGGACTTATCTGGGCTATTGCCAACCCGGTAAGAAACCTTGGTATTTACATAAACGACCTGCAGAGATTTATGGCTTCGGCTATGAAGATTATCGAAATTTACTACGCTCACCCCAGAATCGCCGACAGAGAGGACGCTGTAGACAGCAACGAAAGATTCAAGGGAGAAATTGAGTTTAAAAACGTTACCTTTAAATACGGCAAGAAAACTGTCCTTGACAACATTTCATTCAGCGTAAAGCCGGGCGAAACTGTAGCTATTATGGGTGAGACCGGCTCGGGAAAAACTACGCTTATCAATCTTATCCCGAGATTTTACGACGTATCTAAGGGCGAGGTGCTGGTAGACGGTGTGAACGTCAAGTTCAGAAAGCTGAAACAGCTGAGAAAAAACATAGGCATGGCTACTCAGGACGTTCTGCTGTTTTCCGATACAATTGACGGTAACATCGCTTACGGCGATTCGGATATGCCGGAGGAGGATGTAAGGAAATACGCTAAGCTTTCCGCCGCCGACGGATTTATCACTAAAATGCCGGATGGCTATGAAACCCTTATCGGCGAGCGTGGCGTGGGTCTTTCGGGAGGTCAGAAGCAGAGAATTTCTCTGGCGAGAGCGCTGGCAATAAAGCCTGCTATACTTATTCTTGACGACACCACCTCAGCGGTGGATATGGAAACTGAAAAGCACATTCAAGACAGCCTTGAACATCTTGATTTTGACTGCACAAAAATCATTATCGCTCAACGTATATCCTCCACAAAGGACGCTGACAAGATTATTATTCTCGAGGACGGAAAAATCAAGGAAATGGGCACTCACGAAGAACTGTTAGCCAAAAAAGGCTACTATTACGAAGTATTCAAGCTTCAGAACGAGGGATTCGGGAAGGAGGCGGTTTAAATGGCACGAAACAGATACGATGTTGACGAGGTTCTTGAAACCCCGTTTGACTTCCGACATTTAAAACGCTCATTCAAATACATGAAAAAATACCGCAAAAAGATGATAATTGCCCTTATACTCAGCGTTTTTGCCGCAATTTCGGGACTGCTGGGACCTCTTATCACTCAGTACGCTCTTGACCACACCATTCCTGCGGGAAACGTTCCTCAGCTTTTTATACTGGGCGGTCTGTTGGTGCTGACGCTGGCGGTTTCAATCGCATTTTCAAACATCCGCTCAAGAATCATGACCGTTGTGGGTCAGGACATTATTTTCGATATAAGAACCGACCTGTTTGCTCATTTGCAGAAGCTTCCTTTCCAGTACTATGACGACAGGCCTCACGGAAAGATACTTATAAGAGTTGTAAACTATGTAAACTCGGTTTCGGATATGCTTTCAAACGGAGTTATTAACGTTATTCTCGAATTTCTGAATATGCTGTTTATTATGATATTCATGTTTTTCGTAGACGTGCGGCTTTCGCTGGTGGTGCTTTCGGGACTTCCCCTGTTTGTGCTGGTTATGATGGCAATCAAAAAGCGTCAGCGCAAGGCGTGGCAGGACGTTTCAAACAAAAGCTCCAACCTTAACGCTTACCTTCAGGAAAGCATTACGGGAGTTAGAATCACCCAGATATTCACCAGAGAGCAGGAAAACGAAGGGATTTTCGACCGGCTTTCCCAGCGTTACCGCAAAAGCTGGATACATGCCGTAACCTACTCAAACCTTGTATGGCCCTGCGTTGATAACATTTCTATTCTGGTGAGAGCGGCTATTTTTGCAGTAGGACTGCTGGTTTTAAGCCCCGCTACCGTTACTCTGGGAACGATAGCCGCCATGACAAGCTACGCTTCAAGCTTCTGGCAGCCTATTCTCAACCTTTCAAACCTGTTTAACAACTTTATAAACAATGTGGCTTATCTTGAAAGAATATTTGAAACTCTTGACGAGCCTGTTACCGTTGACGACAAGCCGGGCGCTCACGAAATGAAAAACATTACCGGAAATATTAGCTTTGAGGACGTAACATTTGCTTATGAGGACGGCAAAAATGTGTTGGAACATGTTTCCTTTGACGTAAAAGCAGGAGAAAGCATTGCTCTTGTTGGTCCTACAGGCGCAGGAAAATCCACCATTGTATCGCTGCTTTCAAGATTCTATAATCTTAACAGCGGAAGGATAACCATTGACGGTGAAGATATAAGCGAGGTAACTCTCCACTCGCTGCGTTCCCAGATGGGAATAATGCTTCAGGACAGCTTTATATTCAGCGGAACAATCCTTGACAACATCCGCTACGGCAAGCTGGACGCAACCAAAGAGGAGATTATTAACGCTTCCAAGGTTGTATGCGCCGACGAGTTTATAAAGGAAATGAAAGACGGCTATATGACCGAGGTAAACGAAAGAGGCTCAAAGCTTTCAGGCGGACAAAAGCAGCTTATCGCCTTTGCCAGAACGCTGCTTTCGGACCCCAAGATTCTGGTGCTTGACGAGGCCACCTCATCTATCGACGCCAGAACAGAGCGGCTTTTACAGCAGGGACTTTTACAGTTGCTTAAAGGCAGAACCTCATTTATTATCGCTCACCGCTTGTCAACCATCAAAAACTGTGATAAAATAATGTATGTAAACAACAAGGGAATCACCGAATGCGGTTCTCATGACGAGCTTATGGCAAAGAAGGGAGATTATTATCACCTTTACACCTCTCAGCATTTGTCGTAATAAGATATGTTATTTTGCAAAACGCCTTTCCGCTGGGAACGGCGAAAAGGCGTTTGTTTTTTTGGCAGAAAGCTTTCTGCTGTGAGTTATATGAAAATTATGAAGGAGGCAAATAAGATTATGACCGAAAAGGAAAAGATGCTGTCAGCGCTGCCTTACGACCCGTCTGACAAGGAGCTTACAGAGCTGAGAGTAAGGGCACACAAGCTTTCTAAAGACTACAACGACACATACGAGGACGAAGAGGAAAAGCGCAAGGAAATTTTAGACGTTCTGATGCCCGAAAGAGGAAGCGGCACGTTTTTGCAGGGACCGGTTTATTTCGACTACGGCGTGTTTACAAAGGTAGGTAAGAATTTCTATGCAAATTTCAACTTTACCGTGCTTGACTGCTGCCCCGTTGTTATAGGAGACAATGTATTCTGCGGGCCTAACGTAACCATTGTGCCGCCTATGCACTCCTTTGACCCTGAGGAAAGAAAAATGAGATTTAGGGATAATGGAGAGGCATATGATATTGAGTACGCAAAGCCTGTCACCATCGGAAACGACTGCTGGCTGGCAAGCAACGTTGTGGTATGCGGCGGCGTTACCATAGGCGAGGGCTGCGTTATCGGAGCCGGGAGCGTGGTGACAAGGGATATTCCTCCCCACTCGCTGGCGGCGGGAAATCCATGCAGAGTGATAAGGGAAATCACCGACAAGGACAAGCTTAATTTTTAATATGAAAAATGCGGACGGTAAAAACACCGTCCGCATTTTTGTTATAAGTCTGATTAAATTAAAGGTCAAAGAACATCTGCATAAGGGTATGACCCTTATCAACATACAGCCCTGTGCTCTTTGCAGTTTCCTCGGTAAATTCCGGCTGACCTTCTACCTCGCCGGCTTTATGATACATCATAAAGGGAATGGGGTCGTTGGTATGGGTTTTCAGCGAAAGAGGGGTTGCATGGTCGGGACAGATAAGTATTTTATAGTCGTCATACTGCTCCAGCGCATTCAGAACAGGTCCCAGTATCTTTTCATCGATCAGCTCGATAGATCTTTTCTTGTTTTCAATCTCATGACGGTGACCGCACTCGTCGGGGGCTTCTACATGGATATACACAAAATCCTGACCCTTTGCAAGCTCGTCTATACAAGCCTGAGCCTTGCCCTCAAAGTTGGTGTCTATATAGCCGGTTGCGCCGGGAACGTCCACAACGTTCATGCCGCTGAATTTTCCGATGCCTTTAAGCAAGTCAACGGCGGAAATCATAGAGCCTTTAAGGTGATACTTTTCCTCAAAAGGCATAAGGGCTTTTCTTACTCCCTCGCCCCAGAACCACATGGAATTTGCGGGTCTCTTGCCGTTAGCAATTCTCGCTTTGTTCACCGGGTGGTCTTTAAGCAGGTCGTAGCTTTTTACCATCATATCATAAAACTTGGCGGCATTGGGGTGTTTTGGTACGTACTCCTTGATAGGCTTGCCTGTAATATCGTGAGGAGGCGTCAGCGTTCCCACGTCGAGAGTTCCGTTATTCCAGATAAGGCAATGACGGTATGAAACGCCTGAATACAGCTGAAACTCATCGCTGTTGAAATGGTCAGCAAGATAATCTATAAGGATCTTTGCTTCCTCTGTGGAAATATCGTCGGCGCAGTAGTCAATGATAGTTTTATCCTCATAGTTTTCCTCATCGGAAAGAGTAACAAGATTGCACCTGAAGGAAACATCGGTAGGCTTCATATCAATTCCGATAGAGCCTGCCTCCAGCGGAGAACGTCCGGAATAGTATATTGCGGGATCGTAACCCAGTATAGAAAGATTCGCTACATCAGAGCCGGGTTTGAGACCGTCGGCAACGCTTTTTACCAGACCTATGGTAGATTTTTTCGCAAGCTTATCCATATTGGGCGTATGGGACGCACCCATGGGGGTTTTGTTTCCAAGCTCCTCAACGGGATAATCAGCCATTCCGTCGCAGAGGAGTACAACATATTTAGTCATTGTCATTCTTCTTTCGTGATTATTTTCGCCGTGGCAGGATTGTCGGGTACTTTGAAGCAAAGATTACAAGACATTCCCGCAGCGTTATGTATATTCTATCACATAAAACTATAAAAATCAAGGTCTGAGGTGCTGATTACCACGGTCGCGGGCTTTGTAGAGGAGGGATTTTCCCGGCGTATTATCAGCTGCGGGGGAGATTTCACAATATGTTGTTGAATTTTGTCGGATTTAATGCTATAATTCTAATGAAAATAATTAAAGAATGGACTGAACAAAATGAAAAAACACTCAAAACTATTTTTTGCGTACTCTGTTCCGCCGCTTTGATGGCTGTAACAGTCGGCTGCGGCTCTGATGGTGAAAGTTCAGAGGGCGAAACAACAGGCGGAGCAGAAAACGTAAGCGTTCAGGCGGTGCTTGAAAGTATACGAGAAAGCGCAGGCGACAACCTTGACGCTTCCCTGTTTTTTGAGGACAGCGTATTTCAGGAAAACTGCTCAAGGCTGTTTTCCATTGAATATTCCCAGCTTTCCGACGGAGGAATACTGTACTGCGAGTCGGGAGAATACGCAGACGAAATTTCCATACTCATGCCTGCCGACGGTGACGTTGAAGCCGCCTCACAGCTTCTGGAACAGCGCAAGCAGGACAGAGTAAGCGTTTATGAGGGCTACAGCCCTTCGGAAACGGAAAAGGCGCAGAACGGCGTGGTTTTCACGGAAAACGGCTGTGCGGCGCTGGTTATTGCGGATAATGCAGAAGATGTGGCGGAGGCTGTGAGAGAGGCTTTATAGGGTAATTGAAATTATAAACATATAAAGGAAAATCCGTTATCACTTTGTGATAACGGATTCATTTTACCTACTCACTCCCCTTGACGGTTACAAACCAATAGCCTCCACCAAACGAAGCGAGCATAGCGAGCGGATCGATATTGCGCCGTCTGCGCTCAGGACTGGTGCCGCTAACCGGACGTTGAACAAGCTTGCCCCAGAGATTGATTCAGGCTATAGTTTTGTATAGGGCAAGCTAAAGAAAATCCTCCGGATTTTCGGTTCTGCGTCATTTAGATGGATAAAAGCCAAAAGTCCCAGCCTAACGGCTGGGACTTCCGGCTTTGGTGCCGCTAACCGGACTTGAACCGGTACGGATTTTACTCCGAGGGATTTTAAGTCCCTTGTGTCTGCCTATTCCACCACAGCGGCAAATTAACATGTTGATTATATCATATTTCATACATTTTGTCAAGCCCGGGGTAGTAGGATTAAACCGCTTGTCCGCCGCATTTTTTTGTAATTTTACAAAAATCACAGGCATATGTATAAGTACAGGCATAAACGCTTTGAATTTCTTTAAAACGGGGAGATAATTTTGTTTGTAAGCATTAAATTGAGAAAAGCAGGCTGTATTGTGATAATTCTGACATTGATGCTCAGCGTTGCGGTGGCGGTTTTTATTCCCTCACGGGTAAAAGCGCAGCAGGAGGGCGTAAAAGTGCCTATCATAATGTACCACAGCATACTGAAAGACGAAGCAATGTGGGGCGATTATGTGCTTTCGCCTATGGAGCTGGAAAAGGATATAATCTACCTTAAAAGCAACGGCTATGAGGCAGTGTTTGTCAGTCAGCTGATAGACTATGTGGAAAACGACGGAGAACTGCCTGAAAAACCAGTGGTGCTGACCTTTGACGACGGAAGCTACAACAACCTTACCTATGTACTTCCATTACTTAAAAAGTACGACTTTAAAGCGACTTTTTCGGTGGTGGGAAAATATTCCGAAATCGCCTGCGAGGACGCCGAACCGTCGCCCGGTTATTCCTACCTTGATTGGAATGACATCAATAAGCTCAGGAAAAGCGGTTATGTGGAAATTGCGAACCACAGCTATGATATGCACTCTCTTGATGAGCGGAGAGGGTCTACTATGAACAACGGCGAAAGCTACGACGACTACCGACGGGCTTTTTATAACGACGCATTTAAAACTCAGCATCTGCTTGAGGATAACTGCAACTTTACGCCTGAGGTCTATACCTATCCCTACGGACTTATATGCGACGCCGCAAGACATCTGGTGAAAAGCTGCGGTTTCAAGGCAAGCATTGGAGTAGAGGAAAAGGTAAACTTTCTTATTCCCAGCGACAGCGACTGCCTTTATGATATGTGCAGGTTTAACCGCTCCGCCTTTGAAAGCACCGAGGAATTTATGGAACGTATTCTGAAATAGTCTATACGACACGCTAAATCACCGTTCTTTGCATTTGGTCGGAAACTTCGGTCAAGCCGAAATTGTTTCGGTTTAGACAGGTTGACGAATTATGCAATTTGTACTATAATAATATTGTCAATTGCATTTGATTTCAAAGGACAGGTGATTATATTGTATTTAAAGCGTTTACGCCATGCGCTGATATTAATGGCTGTCACTGCGGTTTTGTGCTCGCTGTTCAGCATAACCGCATTTGCAACAAGCTATGCCGAGTTTTATATTCCAAGCGGCGCAGTTGCTCAAGGGGAAGAATTTGAGGTAACAGTCAGATTTTCCTCAGATAATATTATAGGAACTGTGCAGTCAAGCTTTGTTTACGACGATTCGGCGGTTATGTTTATGCCGGAAGATGACTCCGTTACCGGGGGAAGCGGAATACTTAACATAAACGCCTCGCCAAACGAAAACAGCAGCGAACTTTCGGTTACGCTAAAATTTACAGCGCTTGAAAGGGGAACGTCGGAAATGTCCCTTTCAAACTGCACGGTGCTTTCAGAGGACGGAACGCCTTTGGGGAGTCCCTCCGCTTACGCTTACATCACCGTAGGCGAGGGTTCGGGCGTTGTTACAACTGTTCCGTCAGATTCACAGCCCGGCTACAGCAGCTCTGTAGGCACTACCACCGCCACTGATGAAAACGGTATTCCCGCTCAGGGGGTGCTTACTTCCCTTACCGTTTCGGAGGGGGAGCTTATGCCTGAGTTTTCATACGACATTTACGATTATGTTGTGAAGGTAGACAGCTCGGTGGATTACTGCGAAATTGAGGGCACTACCGCCAGCATTTATGATTACATATGGTACACCGGCAGCAATTATCTTCAGGTTGGCAACAATGTCAGAACCATAACCGTTACCGACAACAACGGAAACGAACATCGCTACACCATAACGATACAGCGTGAAGCTCCGCCCGAGGAATCCTCCCCCGAGGAAACCCAGACTCAGACCCAGGCGGTTACGACTTCTGCCTCGCAAACGACTTTCGCCGCTGCCGCAGGCGACAGCGACACCGAAACGGCAATGGACAGATACAAGGAAATTCTTATTCCCGCTCTGGGAATTGTAATGTTCGTGCTGGTGCTGGCGCTGGTTATTCTGGTGGTATGGCTGAGGTCAAAGACCAGGGAGCTGAGAGAACAGCGGGAGGAAGAACAAGCGCGCAAAAAACGCAGAAACATAAAGGCAAAACGAAGATAAAGCTAACACCCGTCGGATTAAATTTCCGGCGGGTGTTTTTTGCGTAAAAAGGAAATGTCCTCCGCATTTAAGTCGGAGGACATGTGGGTTTATGCATATATCATTTTATCGGATTTACGCTTACTCCCATTTCCAATCTCTTATCTCAGGCAGGTCGATACCGTATTCGGCAATGTACTGCTTGTGCTCAACCAGCTTATCCATCATCTGCTGGTACAGGTATGCTCCCGTATTTCCAAGCTGAGGAAGTCTCTTGATAACTTCCAGCACCAGGTGGAAACGGTCAATCTCGTTCTGAACTCGCATATCAAAGGGAGTTGTAATTGTTCCCTCTTCATTGTAGCCGCATACATAGAGATTTCTGTTGGTTCTGTGGTAAAGCAGCTCGTGAATAAGGGTGGGATAACCATGGAATGCGAAAATTATAGGCTTATCCTTTGTAAACAGAGCGTCGAAGTCAGCGTCGGAAAGTCCGTGAGGATGCTTTGACTGAGGCTGAAGCTTGAACAGGTCTACTACGTTTATAAATCTTATCTTTACTTGGGGCAGATTTTTACGCAGAATTGTTACTGCTGCCAGCGCCTCAAGTGTAGGAGTATCTCCGCAGCAGGCGAGAACAACGTCAGGCTCCTGACCCTGGTCGTTTGAAGCCCACTCCCAGATGCCTATGCCCTGAGTGCAGTGCTTTACAGCCTGGTCCATCGTCAGCCACTGCTGTCTTGGGTGCTTTGAAGTAACCATTACGTTTACATAGTTCTTTGAACGTATGCAGTGGTCAAAGCAGCTGAGGAGGCAGTTGGTGTCGGGCGGCAGATACATTCTTACAACGTCCGCTTTCTTGTTTGCAACGTGGTCAAGGAAGCCTGGGTCCTGATGGGTAAAGCCGTTGTGGTCCTGCTGCCATACGTTTGAGGAAAGGATGTAGTTTAGGGACGCTATCTTATGACGCCACGGCAGCTCGGAGGTAACCTTAAGCCACTTGGCATGCTGTGAGAACATGGAATCTACAATTCGTATAAACGCTTCGTAGCTTGCAAAGAAGCCGTGACGGCCTGTAAGCAGATAGCCCTCAAGCCAGCCTTCGCACAGGTGCTCCGAAAGCATTGAGTCCATAACACGTCCGTCAACTGCAAGGAACTCGTCGTTGTCCTTCATCTCGGCGTTCCAGTCACGGTTTGTAGCCTCGAAAACTGCGCCCAGACGGTTTGACATTGTTTCATCAGGTCCAAAAATACGGAAGTTTTTAGTTTCCTCGTTAAGCTTGAAAACATCCCTTACAAACTTGCCAAGCTCAATCATATCCTGAGCCTCAACCGAGCCGGGTGAAGGCACTTCTACCGCATACTTTTTGAAATCGGGAAGTCTCAGGTCACGAAGCAGTATTCCACCGTTGGCATGAGGATTTGAGCCCATTCTTCTGTCGCCCTTGGGGCAAAGCTCCTCCAGCTCGGGGATAAGTCTGCCGTTTTCATCAAACAGCTCGTCGGGTCTGTAGCTTAACAGCCACTGCTTAAGCTGCTCAAGATGCTCCGGCTGCTCCATTGTCATAGGAACCTGATGGGCTCTGAAAGTGCCCTCAATCTGCTTTCCGTCCACAATCTGAGGACCTGTCCAGCCCTTGGGGGAACGGAAAATTATCATCGGCCACTTGGGACGCTCCGTTACGCCGTCCTCACGGGCAGCCTTCTGGATAGCCTTAATCTCCTCGATAACGGTATCGAGAGTTTCAGCCATCAGCTTATGCATTGTCATGGGGTCGTCGCCCTCTACGAAATATGGCTTCCAGCCGCAGCCCTCAAAGAACTTCTGAATTTCCTCGTGAGAAATTCTTGAGAACACTGTGGGATTTGAAATCTTATAGCCGTTAAGGTGGAGGATAGGAAGAACCGCACCGTCGGTCTTGGGATTCAGGAACTTATTTGAATGCCAGGCAGTAGCAAGAGGACCTGTTTCAGCCTCGCCGTCGCCCACAACGCAGGTGGTGATAAGGTCGGGGTTATCAAAAACCGCTCCGAAAGAGTGAGCAAGAGAATAACCAAGCTCTCCGCCCTCGTTGATAGAGCCGGGGGTTTCGGGGGCAACGTGGGAAGAAATTCCGCCCGGGAAAGAAAACTGCTTAAACAGCTTTTTCATACCCTCAACGTCACGGGAGATGTTAGGATAAACCTCGGAATAGGAGCCTTCAAGATATGTATTGGCAACCATGAAGTTTCCGCCGTGGCCGGGTCCTGAAATGTATATCATATCAAGGTCATATTTTCTGATTACACGGTTAAGGTGGGTGTAGATAAAGTTCTGACCGGGAACGGTTCCCCAGTGGCCTACGATTTTCTTCTTTACATGGTCCATAGTAAGCGGCTCACGCAGCAGGGGGTTGTCAAGCAGATAAAGCTGACCTGCCGACAGATAGTTTGCAGCTCGCCAATAAGCGTCCATTTTCTCCAGAAGCTCGGGAGAAATATTAACTGTGTCTGACATTCTTTATACCTCCATTACTTTATAAACGGCAGATTATTCCGCCTCTGAAAACGTAAACGTTTTCAATATAAAAGTATAACACACTTCATATATTTTTTCAATCGGATTATATTAAGATAGATAAAGATTTTAGCCTATAATTAAATGTACGGCAAAAATTACGGCAACTTGCTTTAACATTAACTTTAAGATAAAAATTCCGCCGGAGCTTACTCACGGCGGAATTTCAGAGATTTTAAATTCTCTCAGTTTCAAAAGAAACGACCCAACAGGCTAAATTTTCTTGATATGCTGTATTATCAGCGTAAGCAGCACAAACGCCAGATTATAAAAGATAACAAGCGATGGAGTTATCTGTGCAAACGCACCCAGCAGTGTCATAATAAGCGCCAATACGCCGCCCAGAACTGTAGCTCCCATTTGTACGGCAATTCCCAGGTTTGAAATGAACTTCAGCTTCTTTGCTCCCGTTATAAGCATTGCAAAGGATGGGAAATGTCCCGAACAAAGCATTGAAGATGAAACCTTGGGCAAATATTCCGTTTCCTTCTGGAAGTCCTTATGAAATCTGAAGGACAAAAGCTTAATGCTTGTGGGGGTCACCCCGAAAAGCTCCGACAGGAAATTAACGCTTATAAATCCGTCTACCGTTCTTACAACGGCGATAATGCCTTCCTCCTCCAGCTCCTGCATCCATCTTGTTACCGAAAGGCTGGCGTTTACCCTGACTACAAAGAGGGTGGTCACAACGCCCGACACGGAAAGGTACACCACAATATTTCCCTTTGCATATTCCGCTTCTTTGGCTCTTGTGGGTATTCCCTCTATGGAGTGGTTTTCCATCAATTCTCTGGTGCCCAGCAGTACTCTTTTGTTTTCAATCCAGCCGGAAAGTCCCAGACCGTCCTCGTAGATATAGCTTTCAACGGGATAGAGCATCTCCGTTTTGCCTCTGAGCATTTTATAGAAGGTGGGCTTTAATACGCTTCCCGCCTGACAAGCAAGGCTTGCCGCCATAAGTATGCACTCCTCAATTCTTGCGGAGCTTAACAGCTTGAGATTTACAAAATCAACCATGCCGTTTGGGAAAAGCTGTTCAGCGTCTACAAGCACCGAGTTGGTGTCGGCAAATTCCTCAACAGAGGAATAACCCAGCATTACGCCGGAATATTGCAGGAATTTTTTCTGCGCCCTGCCCATTGGGACATTTACCACCAGCATAAGTGCCAGCGACGAGCACATCGACACCGTGCCCGACATTACCGCAAGCAGGTTGAAAAACTTCTCAGTCGCTCCCGTTGCGCCGCTTTCAAAGATAAGGGAAAGCAGTCCCACCAGCAGACCTGCCAGCAGAATAATGGGAGTTGCCTTTTTGGCGAACAGGTCGGATATATCGGAGGAATAGGAATTTTTCATAAAGTCCTTTACAAATTCCGTCTTTCTCATTGCGGCAAGCTCGGGGAAATCGTTAAGCGCTCCCTTTGTAAGCCTGCTTGCTGTATCCTCATTATCGACGCTTACAAGAGCGTAGCGTTCGTAATCCCCTGCCGCAAAGCGGAAATTGCGCTCGGTTCTTTTAACAATCATAAGCTTTCCCAGAGTGTTGAACAAAAGCCCTATAATTGCCGCAGAGGTATAAACATGATAAAAACTCTCTCTTACTATGGACGGCTCAAAAAGGGTTATTATTCCCGCCACTACAGATATTATTATACCTACAGCCGCAATGCTGTCGCAGTCTGCGTTGCCTTTGAAAAGATTTTTCAGACCGCCTGCCAGAACCGTATATGAAACGGCTATTGAAATAAGTCCCAGCAGAGTATTTGTAAAAAGATAAGCGGAGGGGCTCATGGTTTTGTCAAAAACCTGAACCAGCGGCAGCTCAAAATCGTTGGCAATGGTAATAAGCAGGCTGAAAACTCCTGTAAACATCAACACGCACATACGCATTACAAGATTGTTTTTCACCTGAAGTATATCGCCGAGCACATCGGGCGCTTGGTCAAAGCTTTCAAACTCCCGCTGAGCCCCATCCGAGCCGCTTTTGCTTTCTAAAGCTTCGCTTTCATCGGTTTTAAGCTTGAAGTTATCAATCTTTTTCTTTCTTCTCTGAGAAAGAATCGCCGCTTTTTCTTCATATGTAGCGTTATCGGGGATATCCACTGCTTTGTCAAGCTCTTCGGTTTTGGGGATTATCTTTCCCGTAAGCCCCATATCTATATCCTTAACGTTAGGACGGTTTACAGGTGAAACATCCTCGTTTTTCTTTACAGTTCCCCGCTGTCTTTTCAGCTTCATAAGGTTTTCGATAACCTGAGCGTTTTCCTCGCTGCGTTTTTTATCCCGTTCTTTTTCAGCTTTTATGGACTTTTCAAGATCCTTGACGTCAATAGGTTCCCTGTCGCTTCTTCTTGCAAACAGCTTCTCGGAACGATGTTCAGAAGAATCTGCGTTCCCGTCCCTGATAACGGCATTCACCGCAGCCGCTTTGTTCTCCCCGGTGGCGTCGCTCTCTTTTGCTGTAAAGATGCTTTCACGCTTACGTGTTCCGTTTACCGCCGGAATCTCGGAGGTGTGCAGAATCTCTTCGTTTGTTTCTTCCACTATTTCGTCAACGCTGAACTCTTCATTATCATTGCCGCCTGCGGCGGATTTGCCTGAGTACTCAGCTACTATATCATCCAATGAAAACTTATCAGCCAAAACCCTCACTCCTTAATCTTTGATTTTATCAGCTGTGCGCTGTCTTACAATTTCATACATAAAAATTCCTGCCGCCACCGAAGCGTTAAGCGATGTGATTTTCCCCGCCATCGGAAGCCGCAACAGAAAATCGCATTTATCTTTAAGCAGCCTGCTCATTCCAAAGCCCTCTGAGCCTATTACAAGTCCCACAGGTCCGGTCATTGAGACGCCGTAGCAATCCTCTCCCGAACCGTCGGTGCCGTATATCCACACGCCGTTTTCCTTGAGCTTGTCCACTGCCGACGCCAGATTTGCAACCCTTGCCACGGGAAGCCAGCTTGCCGCTCCCGCAGAGGTTTTAAACACCGTATGATTAAGTGACGCACTACGTCTTTTGGGGATAATCATCCCGTGCGCTCCCGCAGCCTCGGCGGTTCTTATAATAGCGCCCAGATTGTGGGGATCTTCAATTTCGTCGCATATAATCACAAAAGGGTCCTCACCCTTTTCTGCGGCGGCTGCAAGAATATCCTCAATTTCAACATATTCTGCGCAGGCTCCCACAGCTATCACGCCCTGGTGAGATTCTCCCGGGCACATTCCCGAAAGCTTCTGCTCGTTGACCTGCTTTATGGGAATACCCCGCTCTTTCGCCATTTTGCAGATAAGGGAAATTGACCCGCCCGCTTCTGAATTGACAAATATGGAATCTATAAGTTTTCCTGCTTTCAAAGCTTCAATGACGGGATTTCTTCCTATGATAAAGCCGTTATCGTCAGCTGAACGAGCTTGGAAATGCTCCCCGGTATGTTTACCGTTTTTAAAACGTCTGTCGAGCCTTTTATCAAAGCTCTTTTCTTTATTATTCATATTTCACTGCTTTCCTGTAATAACAAATAAAATTTGACTTTCAAAAGACATTATATCAAAATAAATTATAACACAAAAGTCCCCAAAAGCCAATAGCCTTTGAGGATTTTTATTTTTCTTTATACATTTTCAACAAAAATTCACCTTAAACTTTGTAAAAACCATGCTGAGGCAAGGTAAAAATCGAAGTGAAAACAAGTATAAAAACCGGACTTTACAGCAGCAATGCGGCTGCGCCCACGCCGACGCCAAAGCCGAGAATACAGAGCGCCGCAAAAAAAGCTGCCCTTTTTGTAAAAATCCTCAGCTTTCTTTTGGGATTACGAGATGTAAAGGCGCTGCAGCAGCTTGCTGCCTGACCCTGAAGAATTTCACAGGGAGAATCAGCCTTATCGCCTCTTACAAATAACAATATTTTTTCAAAGTATTCATTATTTGTACATTTAATTTCAATGATTTGTTTATTTATTCCTCTCAACATTTTTTATCAACGCTCCATTTTGCACATTATTGGGGTACAAAGATATTGTTGACACAAAAATTGAGTTTAAACCGAAAGTTTTCAAATATTTGTTGAAAACTAAGTTGAAAACATAAAATTTGCCTTAAAAAGTGTTGATAACCCTGTTGAAAACGTTGAAAACTACGGCTTTTTTCGGACTTGTCTGACTGTTGAAAAACTTATAAGTCTGAAAAACCGTACAAAACCTCGTGAAAATTTACATATCATGGGATAAAATTCGGTTACAAATATGAACAATTAATTAACAAAGGCTGTCAAAGGATTTTCGCTTTGAGCCACTGCCGATTTTACGGCGGTTTAACGTCTTTATTAATTTGTTTTCACGAAATTTACGAAAACCTATTTAAGCTGTACAAAAAAAATCCCTTTAATATTGTCGGGGCATAAAGATATAAGCGCAATGCAAAAGCTGTACATCAAAACGTACTTTTATTCGCTTCAGGTGAATACTCAGGAGGCGTTACTTTTGTAACCGACGTGTAATTACCTGGTGGTAAGGAATTTTATGGCTCGCTCGATAGAGTCCTTTGAATTTCCCCAGTCGGCGTCCTTGCCGCTGTTGCGGTAGTCGTACATATTGCAGTAATGGGAAACATCCTTTTCAAGCAAATCAAGATACTTTTTGGTCAGCGCTGCGCAATCCTCCGCAAACTGTTTCTGCCAACGCTTTTCCACATTGTCAGCCGCCATTCCCACCAGCAGGTCGTAATGGGGCAGGCAGAGCATTTCCTGCTCGTTAAACAGGCGACGGAAATCCTTCTCCTTTGAATAAAGCTCAAAGAATGTCACCATTAGCCTTGACATTCCCCACTCAATTTTTGAGCAGACGAAACATTCATTGTTTATTGCGGAAACCTTTTTCTGCTTTGCGGTTTTTCCCTCGAATATGCTTTTGCGGTTGAAGATGTTTTTTTGGATATTCTGAAGATGAGATTGGAGCATAAGCGCCAGGGACAGTCTGTTCTTGCAGGCTCGCATCTGCTCAAAGTGGGTTTTGCAAAAGCCCAGGCGATTTGTTTCCATTCTTACGTCAGGCTCCATCATGGCGGCTCCCATTATGTACTCCACAGTCCGCTGCTCCAGCATATCCCTCATACGGCAGATTGGGCAGCCGCATTTAGGCTCGAATATTTCGCTTATTGGTATGGTCAGAATACTTTCTCTCATGGCGATCCTCCGATTCTTTTATTTGAGTTTTGTAAAATAGGATTTACATTTTACACTGCAAAACCGTATTGAAAAATGTCGTTATTCATAGTATAATAAATTTACAGGCATTTTTCAAGAGGTGAATTGAATTTTATGGACTATAAAATCGACGGCAGCGACATTCTGCTGGAACAAAAGGATTTTGACCTTGACGAAACTCTCGACTGCGGACAGGCGTTTCGGTGGCGTAAAATTGATGATAACACCTACAGCGGATTTTTTCTTAACCTGCCTCTTACAATAAGCTGCGAGGACAAGGGCAAAAACCTTTTCAGGCTTAAAGACACGTCGGAGCGCGACTTTCTGGACAAATGGTACAATTATTTGGACTTATCCACCGATTACAGCGAGCTTAAAAGGCGGTTTTCGGAAGATGAGACCATGTCCAAGGCTTGTGAATTTGCAGGGGGAATAAGAATACTGCGTCAGGATAAATGGGAAGCACTTTCTTCCTTTATCATCTCACAAAACAACAACATACCCCGCATAAAGGGGATTATCGACAGGCTTTGTCAGCACTACGGAGAATACCCCTCTGCTGAGATGATGAAAGATGAAACGGCTGAAAGCCTTGGGTTTCTGCGGTCGGGGTTCAGGGCGAAATATCTCGTGGACGCCGTTTCAAAAGTCAACAGCGGCGAACTTAACCTGGACGCCGTTGCTACAATGCCGATAGAGCAAGCAAGGCAGGCGCTTATGACCATAAAAGGGGTAGGGCCAAAGGTTGCCCAGTGCGCTTTGCTGTTCGGAATGTACCGAGTCGAGGCGTTTCCCGTTGACGTATGGGTAAAAAGGGTGATGGAACGCTGGTATCCAAACGGTCTGCCCGACTGCGTCAAGGGATATGAGGGAATTGCTCAGCAGTATCTTTTTCACTACATAAGAAACATAGGGGGATAACGGGGTTTGCGGGTTTATTGATGCGTCCGACAGTAATCGTTATATCGGCGGCTGTCGAGAAAGATATATCAATATATTGCGCTGTGCAGATTCAGGATGTTATTTTTCTCGCCCTTATTTTGTATAAAACATTGTAATATCCACCGCTTTATTTGTGCAAAAAGTTGAATTGCATGGAAGCTTAAAAATAATTGTTCACAGCAGGCGAAAAATATGTTATAATAATATTGTGTAATAATTTGAAAGGAAGGTTGAAGATTATGGGCAGTAAAACTACGGTAAAGCATTATAAATATAAAAATATTGCCGCTGCTATGGCAGTACTGCTGATTTGTATTCTGGCAATTTCATCCTCCTGCAGTTCAGGCTCTGCGGATGATTCCGACAATTCTGCCGCTTCAGGGAGCTCTGCGGCAGCAAACGACGCTTCTTCGACAAATAATAGCTCCGACCAGGTATTTATAGCTCCCGAGCTGACGCAGAATTACAGATATATAAGCGTCAGAAACAGCGAAGCTTTAGGCAGCGGAGACCTTATTCTCCTTAATTCCACCTATTCTTACGAGGGCGGAGTTCCCACAGATCTGGACGGCGTTTACGGTTATTTGTTTGACGATAACGGGGCGCAGATTGCTTCCACCAGCAGCACTCAGGTTATGGGCAGAGAGGAAATGCTTAATGCCTTCAACTTGATGCTGCAGGATTTCTATGCGGAAACGGGACTCAGCACCCTGATGGTTAATGATATGTATATCGGACCTACCTCGGAGGAGGAAGAGGAAAGCGAGGAGGATTATACGTCTGATATGCCCTGCTACGAACACGATTCTGGGCTGGCTCTGGATTTGCAGCTGTATCTTGCAGAAGCGTCGCTTTATCCCGAATTTGACGGCACGGGCGATTATTCCTGGATAATGGAAAACTGCTGGAGATACGGTTTTGTTCAGAGATACACACAGGATAAAACTTCCGTAACGGGAGTTGAACAGATGGCTAATCATTTCAGATATGTAGGCGTTCCTCATGCGGAGATTATGCATCGGAACGGTCTTTGCCTTGAGGAGTACATTGATTTTATAAAACAGTACTCTTTTGAAGACCCATACAGCTTTGAGGATTCAAACGGCAACTGCTACGCAATATACTATACTCAGATGAGCAGTGAAACAAATACCAACTGTCCCATACCACTTAACGAAAACGACGAAGAATACCCTTACGAAATATCTGGCGATAACGTAAGCGGCTATATTATCTGCGCAACGCTGGCGTCTGCCGAGGGAGATGCCGAACAGGTGGATTCCCAGCAGAGTGCAAACGACGCTTCATCGGTTGCGGACGATTCCGTTGCCGAAAGTCAGGCGGAATAAAAATTAAGGAGTGTAATTGTTGTGAATACGGAAACTGTTGAGCTGAAAGTTGATTACTCTGCGGCGGGAGTGAGTTCTGAGGGCTGCTATGCTACCCTTGACTGCTATACTAATACATATAACGCTGAAATGGGAAAAAGAGCTCACAGAGCGGTTTTAATCTGTCCCGGCGGCGGCTACGACTACTGCTCGGAGCGTGAGGCGGAACCTGTGGCTTTAAGGTTTCTGGGAGCGGGCATCAACGCCTTTGTGCTGAGATATTCCTGCGTTAAAAAGAAATTCCCAACGGCGGCTCTGGAATGCGCCGAAGCTATCAGGCACATACGCCGGAATGCTGAAAAATACGATATTGATCCTGACAAAATTGTGGTAATCGGCTTCTCTGCCGGAGGACATCTGGCGGGTACTCTTGCAAACTTCTGGGACAGCCAGCTGCTTACAAAGCCCCTCGGCTGCACGCCTGAGGACATTAAGGTAAACGGGTCTGTACTTTGCTATCCCGTTATTACAAGCGACCCTCAGTATGCTCACGAGGGCTCGATTTTAAACCTTCTGGGAGAAGAAAAGTCGGAAGAAATCAGAGAGCTTGTATCTCTTGAAAAGAGAGTTCACGACGCCACTCCCCCTACCTTTCTGTGGCACTGCTCCGACGACGGCTGCGTTCCTGTGGAAAATTCCTTGCTTTATATGTCGGCGCTTTCAAGGAATCACATACCCTTTGAAAGCCACATTTACGACAGCGGCGGTCACGGTCTTGCGCTGTGCGACGCCACCACGGCTACCTGGGAAGGTCATTATCAGCCGGTAGCCGCAGGCTGGGCCAAGCTTGCAATAGACTGGGTTTTGAGATTAAAATAGTTTAAACGAGCTTTTTTGAAAATTATTCTTAACAGAAATCAAGCTTCTGACATAAGATAAATCATCAGATTATTTTTGGAGGGATTTATATGTCAGAAGTTTATTTTTTAGGCGCAACCACCTCAAACGGTTTTTCCACCCAGTTCGGCAAAGTCATTGAGGAGAGCGGTATGTACACCTACATTCTCAAAGGCGGAGCAGGCACGGGAAAATCGTCGCTGATGAAAAAGGTGGCAAATCATTTTGAAAAAACTCAGCACGTTGAAAGGTATTACTGCTCTTCAGACCCAAACTCGCTGGACGCGGTTGTTTTAAACAGCTCAAAAGTTGTAATTGTGGACGGAACGTCGCCTCACGTTTTTGACCCTCTTGTTCCCGGAGTGGCTCAGAAAATAATCAACTTAGGCGATTACTGGAACGAGGAGATGCTCAAGGCAAACGGAGAGGCAATTACACAGGTAACTGCGGCAAACAAATCAATGCTTGCAAGGGCAAAACGCTTTACCGCCGCCGTTTCAAACATATACTCGGATACATATCAGATAGGCTCTGATTGTATTCTATCCGACAAGCTCGATTCCTTTATCGAGCGCTTCAAGAAAAAGATTCTGGGCAAAAAAGGAAACGGAAGCGGTGTAAAAAAATATCGTCAGCTGACGGCTCTTACCGAATACGGCATTTACACTCTCGCCGAAACCCTTGACGATTATTTTGACATTTACTATATTTCAGACGATTACTTTGCCGTTTCCGATTATCTTATTTCCGTGCTTTCGGACGAAGCTGCCGCCAGAGGTTACGACGTTATTGTCTGTCCCGGTCAGATGTTTAACAACACGGCTTATGAGCATATGCTTATTCCCGAGTTGGGAATCGCCCTTGTCAACGGCAGCGCGATAAAGGAATACAGCCTGACGGGAAAGCAGCTTAATCTTACCCGCTTCTACGACAAAAAGCTTATTGCTCAGCGCAAGACAAGGCTTAAAATGAACAAAGCCGCCTGCAAGGATCTGACCGACGAAGCGGCAAGCACCATCAAAGCCGCCAAGGAAATTCATGACGAGATAGAAAGCTATTACATCGCTTCCATGGACTTTGACAAGATAAATGCGGTGACCGAAAGTATCATCGGTGAAATAGAAAGCAAAGAGAGCTGAAGATTTAGATTGCAATTCTACAGAACCTTATATATACAAAAAACATCGGGCTATTTACAAGTCCGATGTTTTTTTGTATTATGTATCAATATTGTATCTTTAACTTACCACAGCTTTTCGGGATACACTCCGTCAGCCACCAGCTGTTTGATGGAATCTGAAACCGCCTGCTTGTCCTCGGCGTATGTAACTCCGAACCATCTGTCGCTGCTTTCAAGCAGCTTACAGGTTGCCTTTTTGGTTTTCAGTAGCTTGTCAATAACAATAGGTAACAGAAACTCCGCCTTAGGGTCCTTGCTGTTTTCCTCAAGGAAGCTTACAAATTCCGATTTCAGCACGTCGATAAATTCGGGAGGACAACCCCACATATTCATAGAAACATAGCTGTTCTCGTCAATTTCGCAGCAATCTTCCTTTCCCGAAAGGACCTTTCCGTTTTCACGTCTGATATTATAGGTTTCGGTTATTTCCACAAGGCTGCCGTCATTATCAACCTTACAAACGCCTCTTGTTACCGCTCCGTTGTCGCTGAGGGTGTTTTTCAGAATAAAGCCCGCCATGCTCAGCTCAAGAACCTCCGACTTTCCAAGGTTAGTCAGGTAGTTATAAAGCTTTACAAAAGCCTCTTTACCGTAATAATCGTCCGCATTGATAACCACAAACGGCTCATTCACAACCCCCTTGCAGCACAGCACTGCATGTCCAGTGCCCCAAGGCTTTACTCTCTCGCTGTTTCTGAACCTTTCGGGAATATCGGAGGTTTCCTGAAAAACATAGCTTACATTTACAAACTTGGCTATCCGGTCGCCTATCATTTTACAGAAAGCCTCTTCTATATCCTTTCTGATGATAAAAACCACCTTATTAAAGCCTGCCTTGACCGCATCGTACACCGAATAATCCATGATTATTTCGTTGTTTGGACCCACCGGCTCAAGCTGTTTTATTCCGCCTCCAAAGCGACTTCCAAGACCTGCCGCCATAATAACCAATGTACAATCCTTCATTAAGCCATCCATGCCCGATTATATGGGCATATATCCTCCTTTCGGGTGTCAAGATTATGCAAATACAAACCAGTTGACAACACATTCCACAGTTATCTGCATTTTTAAAAAATTCACAATATCATTGTTAATATTATATCACATTTCTTTTCAATTGTCAATATTTCTTGAAAATTTCCATTGATTTTTACATAAATACCGACATATTTCTTGCTATTCCAACAACTTAAGTTTTTATCGCAAAGTATTTATAAAATCAGTATTCATTCTTTAGGTGCACATACAGCAAAACGAAGCCGTTTATTTGCTTTAAGCGCTCTGCAAGAAATCGGCTTCGTTTTTTATGCATTTGTATTTATACGTCTAATATTATACCGGGTCAAAAAGAGTTGTAGGTATATACCATTTATAATTTTTTGTCAATACTATTTTTATAAAATCACCCGGAGTACCGAATTGCAGCGTTACATCACATTAAAAATCATACACCGTATCATCGTAATAAGAAATATAGCTTACTACGCCGTCTTCTATGCAGAATATCAGATATATTTCATCAGATCCGACCATGACGTTTGTATAGTCAGTGTTCTCAACGTCTATCTGAGTAAATACTCTTTCCAATTCCGATACGTCAGAACCTGTGGTAACTCCGTTTACAGAAAGCCAGCTTCCGTCATAGTCAGAAAAGCTTGCTATCGGAGCGTCAATGATGTCGATTGCCTCGTCGCTTGAATTGTATAAATATGCCACTGCACTGTAATCATCGGCGTAAACGCTATAGCTTCCGAATGCTTCTATGGTGTCGTCATCGGCTGTCATGCCTAACGACTGCGTATCGGAATATGTAGCCGGCAGGGAAAACTCTTCTCCCGCAAGGGTTATTTCATAATCGCTGAGGTCGACGTCATATTCAGAATATAAGCTGGTGGCGTCGTCATCCGAATAATCATCCGAGTCATAATCATCCAATCCTAAATCATAATCGTAATCATAACCGTCGTCATACACGCTGTCGCTTGCGCCGAACATTTCATTGTAAAGCTCAGTACCAAGAGCGGTTTCTAAATTTGTCAGCAACTCATCGGGATTGCAGGTAGCCATATATGACTCAATTCCCGCATCGTCAAGGGTATAAATATTGCCCGACGGAATAGTTATATCCGAAGCGTCGGTTTTCTCGCCCGTCAGGGTCATTGAACCGTACTCTGTACCGCTTTCTGAAACGCTAAGCGTAAGGTCGAGCTTATCAGCGGTGCTGTTGGAGGTCAGGCTGACAGCAGGTGAAATTGTCGTGCTGCCGTCTTCAAAGTAAACGTCAAAGTCCATGGAGCCGGAGAAGAGATTTCCCTGAGCCTGAAGGTCGGTCATTGTAACGGTAAGTCCCGCTACGTCTTCACCGCTTATGCTTACCTCATAGCTGCCGTTTACCTTGCCATCCTGCTCATTGACTGCGCCCACAACGAAAACGCCTGCGCCGTAGCCGTCACTCAGGCTCATGTCGATTGCATTAACCTCGTCGGTGGAAATGGAAATCATTTTTACGTGCATTTCCCCGTCAACTGCGGTTTCAAAGCCTACAGCCTCATCGCCGTCATAGTAAACGTCAAGCTCAAGTACAACCTGGCTTAAATCAGCGCCGTCGGCGTTGGGGGTCATGCTGCTTATGGCTTCGTCATAATCGGCTTCGGTCATGCCCATTGAAAGGAACATATCCTTAAGAAACTCATCGTTCTGAGCCTTTTCCACTACTGCGTCTGCAATGTCATATACAACCTGAGCCGTAACCTCATAGGTCTTTACGGAATAATCATAGGAATTTCCGTTGATGTCGCCCGAGATGCTGCCATTGTCAACACCCTCCGGACAATTTTCCTCGATAAGCGACCAGTATTCCTGAATATCTGCAGCTAAGGCGTCGTAATCAAACTCCGCCATTGCGTCAAGCAGCTGGTCAGGGGAAGCAACACCTACTCCCGTTGACATGCCGTCCATTGATTCTGTCACAACATCAAGAGCTTCGTCCATTGGTATTCCGCTTTCTTCCATAAGTGCGGCAAACTCGTCCGCAGAAGCGCTGAGATAGGCGTCGCTCAACTGAGGGCAGCTTATGTACATTACCTGAGCTTCATTGTCCACCACCGTATTCAGGGATATTAAATCCTGAGAATCGTATTTAAAGGACATATCTGCGGCAGTTTTCTTACCCTTCTGCTTTGTGGAAGCGCTTACCCCTATGGGCTTGAACTCGTAGCCAAGCTGTTGTGTAAACACATCGCCCAGCCTCAGCTCCGCCTCGGCGTTATAGGCAAAATCCAATTCGCCTTTCAGCGCCTTGCTTGCAAGCTGCACGGTTTCTCCAACGCTTGCCGATACCTTTGCGATTCCGCCGCCTTCCACTGTAGTATCGTCAGCAGCTTCCTTGTCGGAGGTTCTGTCAAAGTAATAAAGCACTCCCGAACCTACCACGGCAACCGCCAGCACGCCTGAAAGCACAGGCGTTAAAATAGATCTTTTCAACATAATATATCCTCCTTTAAGAGATAAGGTTATTGTCACAACTTAATAAATTCAATATAACATAATATTAACAAAATGTCAAGGCTGTATATGTTACAAATCAGCAACAAATGTTATGCTACAATAGATAGTAGACAATAAAAAAGAAGAACAACTCCAAAAATGATATAATGTTAAGTACCACCAAAACAAAGTATCAAAAAGGGAGTTGTTCTGATGAATAGTATAGCACAGG
>CALXIQ010000008.1 GCA_944388405.1 uncultured Ruminococcus sp.
CTGTTTCCTCTGAAACAACAGCGGCAGCTACAGGTGCAGTAGGCGTTCTTCGTCACGACCCAATGGCTATGAAGCCTTTCATCGGCTATAATGTAGGCGATTACTGGGCTCACTGGATCGAGATGGGCGAAAAGCTCGGCGACAAGGCTCCTAAGATCTTCAACGTAAACTGGTTCAAGAAGGACGACGAAGGCAACTTTATGTGGCCCGGCTTCGGCGACAACATGAGAGTTCTCGACTGGATTATCAAAAGATGCGAGGGTACTGTTGACGCTGTTGAAACGGCTATCGGCTATGTTCCCAAGCCTGAGGACATCAACTTAACAGGCATTGAGGACGAGATTACTCCTGAGAGAATGGAAGAACTGCTGGCAGTTGACAAGGATCTGTGGGTTGAGGAAATCGCAGAGATGAGAAGATACTACAACGATGACCTTGCCGCTAAGGGCGCAAGAATCCCCGACGTGCTCTACAAAGAGCTTGACGAGCTGGAGGCAAGACTCAACAAGTAATATCCTTTTAAAGGCATAACAAAAGGACGAATCTGAAAGGGTTCGTCCTTTTTTGCGTGTAAGGGGGAAGCCCTGTGTAAAATCTGCTTCGGGAGAGGATTTTTGTTGCAAATGGTATGGGTGGTATGCTATAATGGGGTAGTAGGAGAGGAAAAAGAGTTGATAGAAGCAAGAATTTTAGAGGCAAGAAGCAAGAAAATGTAAAGTGAAGTTTTTCTTCTCCGTCAGCACAAAGTGAGAATATCAATTTTCTTGCCTCTTGCTTCTGATTCTCTTGCTTCCAGGAGGGGATTTTATGCGTAAAGTTATAAGCCTTTTGATGTGTTTTGTAATAGCCGCAGCGGCGGTGGTGCCGTCGGGGGTAAGCTTTGTAAGTGCACAAGAAGCATCAGGACAGCTGCCTGAGTCGCTGTATATTCAGCCGCCGGTGGGGGAATGCTCATCCTGCGGCGGTCCGCTGTTTCAGCGTGAGGGAAGATGGGAGGACGGAAAGCTGTGCTACACCTGCTGGGCGGTGGAGAGAAATGAATACAGCTACATTACCTGGACGCCGCCTAAGCCTTACTGCGTTCATTGTCAAGGGTCAACACTGGGAAATACCTCCGGTTATTGCGACGACTGTATTATGGCGGCTTGCGGCAGCCACACCCAAACTGTGCTGGTAACCGACAAGGAAAGCGGCCAACCTATAAAGGGGGCGGCAGTAAGCGGCGGAGCACTGCAAAATGTGCAAACGGATGCTGACGGAAAAGCCTCAATCAGCGACAGCTATATGCACCTTAGCGGCATTACCCAGCTGAAAGTCAGCTGCCAGGGATATGAAAGTATAAATGTTGAAACAACTGTACTGGAACTTTCTCAAACCAAAACGGTGGAGCTCGAAAAACTCCCCGACAGCTACACAATTCCTATAAAGGCGGTGGAATTTGCGGCGGAGGCTTTCGGCCCTGTGGCGGTGGACGCAGCGGCACAGCTGGATTTTCGTCCCCTGCCCATGAAGATTGACAACCTGCTTAATGACGACATTACCCTGCAGCGTGACCCTCAGACGGGTGACTATGTGGGAAAAGTGGAGCTTGACCGCCTTGCAAAGCTGCTGTTTGACGGAAATCTTACCCTGACGGGGAATGTAACCGCCCGCTGGAGTCAGGAGTATGCCCGTCTTGAACTGGTGGATGCCGACGTAAACGCATCGGTAACAATGTCGGCTGATGTGGGAAGAGTGTTCGGCGGAGTAAGCGGCGAGCTTGTGCCAAATGTGCAGCTTACCGGGGCATACGACGGGTCGGGAAACCTTACCTTAGTGCCGCGAATCACCTGCAATGGCTCGGTGTACGCCTATCTTGGTCCACGGCTTGAACACACAATCACCATAGGACGGGTGAAAACCAAGCTGGGGGCAGCCCTAAACGGCGGAGTGAAGTTTAACATGACGGCGGAGCTTGCCAACGGGGTGGACATATACGAAAATTACTTGCAGCTTACGGGAAATCTTCGAGCGGAGCTTAAGCTGCTGGGCATAGAGCGGGTGTGGGAGGATTTCTACTGGCAGTATTACCCTGTGGTAGAAGAGCCTGCCGAGCCACCTCAGCCGGTGGACAGATTCACCTCTCGTGGGGACAGCGGCACGGCAAATGAGGACAGTCAGCAGTTTGACCCCCAGGCTGCACCCTCAAAACCCACCCCCGGCGGCAGTCCCGTGGTGGAGGAATCGGGCAACGCCGCCGACCCGGTGATTGTCACAACGGGGGGATACACCGACCAGACCTCTGATAAATACACCGGAACAGCGGCAATGTTCTGGATTGAGGACGAATCACAGCGTACAGAGCGAAACCGTCAGCGGCTGGTGTATTCGCTGTATGACGGCGACCGCTGGAGCGACCCTCTGCCTGTCCATGACGACGGCACAGCCGATTTTGCTCCCCGTGCGGTTTATACTGAGGATGCTACCTATATAATCTGGCAAAACGCAGACAAACAGTTTGACACCACCGAAACATCGGCGGAATATGCCCTTTCCATGGACATCTATGCCGCAGTGCTGCGTGACGGAGAAATTCAAGAGGTTACAAATTTATCCGATGGAATAGATGGCTACTGCGGAATGCACAGCCTTTCGGAGGAGGACGGAATTGTTACCGCAGTGTGGGCGGCAAACGCCACCGGCGATTTGCTTTTCTCTCAGGGGGAGAATGTGGGCTACACGGCGGTTTACCAAGACGGCGGCTGGGAAGTGTCCCAATCTGAGATAGAATCCCTGTCGGCGGAGGGTAATCAGCCGACGATACAGCTGCTTTCAGCCGGTGGTGAAGCCTCACAGCAGCAGACTGTTGAAGCGGCTGGGATAGAATTTTATCTGACGGAGGAGGGCTCTCTTGCCTGCACGGAAAACGGTCAGCAGCGGATTCTGGCGGAGGGAATACAGTCAACCGTCTTTGAGGCGGTGCAAAAATGGGATAATGTGTTCCTCTACTGGCTTGCTCCGGGAGAAAATGGCAGCAATCGCCTTGAGGGAATGTTCTACAACGCCGCCACCGGAGAGGTAAGCGAAGTGCAGACCTACCTTGACCACAACAGTTTTTTGTATGAGGTAAGCGTGTCGCTGGACGAAAGAGGGGCGGCGCTGGTAGCGTATCAGTCCTCTCTGTGGCAGGAGGAAAACCCTGAGGAGTTTGCGTCAAGCCACCTTATGACCGCAGCTTTTCCCCCTCCCCAATGGGCGGAGCAGGCAGGGGAACAGGAGAGTATGCTTGTGCCTGTGGTTATTATAATCAGTGCTGTGATTGCAGCGGGATGCATTGTGGGGATAGCAGTGTGGGTCATCAGAAGGAAAAACCATGCCACCCCCAAAAACGACAGCCGAAGCTAATAGGGAGATTTGGAGTTTCAGACAAGGTTTTGACGAAAAATTTGTGCAAAATGCTATCCGATGCGAATTGCATTTTTGGTTAATTTGTTGTATAATTATATAATATAATTGCCGCATGTGTTTGTGTCGGCATGGGAACAAGGCGGCGGAGTTTTGCCACCCTGAAAGGATTGATTGTTTTTTATGCTGATGAATCTTATGAGCAGCGGAGTTTCCTATAAGCTTGCTCTTATGATAACGGTTGTGGGAACATTTTTCATAGGCTTTTTTGCACTGAAAGTCTTTATGCGAATGTTACCGAAAGATCAAGGGCGGAAGTATGCCGTAAACGCACAGCTTTCCGAAGGCAAGCCCAGAGGTGCGGGAATTATTCTCATTACCGCCTTTACTTTGTGCGCTGCGCTGTTTGTTCCGCTGAGCGTAGAGCTGCTGATATACCTTATATTGGTGTACGCCGCAATGCTTACGGGATTTCTTGACGACGCTTCCCAAAAGCCGTGGGGAGAGCTTAAAAAGGGAATACTTGACTTTGTTATCGCCGTGGGAATCTGCGCAAACTACATCTATCACAACGGAACGGAGATAACAGTGTTTGGACGCAGCTTTGAAATGCCCATAGTGATTTTTGCAATACTGGGAGTAACTCTGGTGTGGGCAAGCATTAACGTAACAAATTGCTCCGACGGAGTAGACGGGCTGTGCGGCTCGCTGTTTTGCGTGTCCCTTTATTCCTTTATGGCGGTTTCAATGGCGGTGGATTTCAGGCTTATCTGTCTTGTAATGCTGGTGACGGCGTTTGCATACCTGTGGTTTAACTGTCCGCCCAGCAAGCTGCTGATGGGTGACGCAGGTTCAAGAGCCATGGGCGTTTTTCTTGCAATATGCGCCCTTAAGACCGAAAGACCGCTGCTTTTCATTCCCCTTTGCATAGTCCTTATAATCGACGGAGGACTGGGGCTTATCAAGCTTTCCTTCCGGCGGTTTCTGGGAATGAAAAAGTTTATGGATAATATACGCACTCCCATTCACGACCATATGAGAAAAAACAAGGGCTGGTCGGATGCTCAGGTGGTGTTCAGATTTACACTGGTGCAGATAGTTGTTTCGCTGGCGGCTCTTTATTTTCTCGGGTAACGGCGTGATAAACTTATAAAGCTTAGCTGCAAAAACACCGTGTAAAGCGGTGTTTTGTCGTTATCAGGCTAAGCTTTTGGACACGGAAAATTTCAACTAAAATAAGGGGCGGAGCAGATGTATAATATAACGGACTATCAGCAGTTTGACAATGACAATGCATACGACGGAAACGACCTGGGAGTGGTTTTTTGTGACGGAAAAACCCAGTTCCGCGCCTGGTCCCCTCTGGCTACGGCGGTTTACCTCAACCTCTACACCGACGGCGAAGGGGATAATCTTATCGAAACTCTGCCTATGGAGCGTCACGACCGGGGTGTGTGGTTTGTGGAGCTGCTGAGAATTGCCGAGGGGGATTTTTACACCTTCACATATGAATTTGACTACAAGGACAAATACGAAACCATTGACATCTACGCCAGAGCATGCGGAGTAAATGGCAAGCGGGGCTGTATTTTGGATCTGAGCAAAACCAATCCCTACGGCTGGGACAAAGTTTCAAGACCAAGATGTGAAAGCATTTGCGATGCTGTTATCTACGAATGTCATGTAAGGGATTTTTCCATCGACGAAACCAGCGGTGTTCCCTGGGAGGACAAGGGTAAGTTTTCCGCCTTTACCCAATCGGGTACAAGATATGAAGGGGTAACCACCTGCCTTGACCATTTAAAGGAGCTGGGGATTACCCACGTTCAGCTGCTGCCGGTGTTTGATTTCGCCACAGTGGATGAAAGCAAGCCCTACAAAGCCCAGTACAACTGGGGCTACGACCCGCTGAATTACAACTGCCTTGAGGGGTCATATTCCTCTGATGCGTCAAATCCCGTAAAGCGCATAAACGAGTTTAAAAAGCTTGTGATGACCCTCCACAAAAACGGCATCGGGGTTATTATGGATGTGGTTTACAATCACACCTATTACACAGAGGAATCAGCCTTTCATAAAAGCTTTCCAGGGTATTATCACCGCCGCAATAAGGACGGCAGCTTTTCAAATGGCTCCGGCTGCGGGAACGAAACCGCCTCGGAGCATCTGATGTACAGACGGTTTATGATAAACTCCCTTAAATTTCTGGCTACAGAATACAAGCTGGACGGCTTCAGGTTTGACCTTATGGGACTGCACGACATTGAAACAGTCAACATCATAAGGGACGAGCTTAACAAGTTCGACCCGGCGCTGCTTATGTACGGTGAGGGCTGGACAGGGGGAGAATCTCCCTTGCGAAGCGACCTGCTTGCCTTTAAGTGGAATTCATATCAGTTCGGACGGGTGGGGCTTTTTAACGACAACATCCGTGACGCCGTCAAAGGAGGAACCTTCAATCCCTACGACAGAGGTTTTATAAGCGGCAATGTAAACGCCGTTTACACCCTGAAAAGAGGAATAGCAGGCTCCGTTCCCCACTGGCAGATAAACGACGATATGTCCCCCGAGGCTTGCTGGGCGTTTGAGCCTACCCAGGCGATTAACTACTGCGAAGCTCACGACAATCATACTCTTTGGGATAAGCTGACTATCTCGGCAAAGCACAACTCTCGTGAGGAGCGGGTTAAAATGGATAAGCTGGCGGCGGCGATTATAATTCTGGCTCAGGGCGTGCCGTTTATACAGCTGGGGCAGGATTTTCTTCGCTCAAAGCCACGGCTTCTTCCCGAGGGTGAACAGCCCAACGAGGTGAATATCTTCAGCCACGACAGCTACAACGCCCCCGATTACACCAATGCTATAAAATGGAATGAAAAGCTAGATAACATAGATGTGTTCAACTACTATAAGGCGCTTATTAGGGTGAGAAGAAACAATCCGCTGTTCAGGTTGAGGACAAAGGAAGAGGTTGGAAAGTATCTCAAGTTTCTTGATACGGGAGACGACAGCTTTGTGGTATATAAGCTGGAAGATGCTGAAACCTGTCTGATAATTGCTTTTAATCCCTATCTTGATAAAAGGAACCTTTCCCTCCCGGAGGGCAGATTTTACACCCGGCTTAATGAGCAGGGGAAAATGAACAAGTTCCCCATAAGAGGGAACGTCAATGTTCCGCCAATTTCGGCTATGATTTTAAAAAGAATCAAGGATTGAAATTCGGATAAATATTAAGGAATACGGTAAATTCAAGGCGGCATGACCGCCTTTTATTTATATCCGATTTTTGTGCATACAATACAAAAAACAGCTTGCGTTTTGTGCAAGCTGACAAAATTGAGCCTTTGACCCGAAAAAACCGAAAAAGTATATTGACACGGTGTCAGAATAGTGCTATAATTCAGATACTGACACAGTGTCAGAATAAATCAAAGGAGTTTTTGTGATGAAGAAAAATATTGGCTCACTTTTAGCTTTATATCCCTCGCCTGTAACCGTAATAGGCGCAATGAACGGCGAAAAGCCTACCTGGACGCTGGTGGCTCATGTGGGAATCATCGGTCATGACCGTGTGCTGGTAAGTCTGGCTGCTCCTCATTTTATTAACGGAATTATCAAGGAAAACGGCAAGCTATCGGTTAATCTTGTAAGCGAGTCTATGCTTCCCGAAGTAGATGTGGCAGGTTCGGTAAGCGGAGCGAATGAGGATAAATCGGGGCTGTTTGCCTACAGCGTGGGAGACAATGGCACGCCTGTAATTCAGCAGTCCCCGCTTGTTATGGAATGCAGTGTTGTTGATATTTACAACACCGATGGATTTGAAAGCTTTATCTGCACAATCGACGCTACCTATGTGGAGGAAGATTGCCTGAACGATAAAGGAAAGCCTGATTACAATGTTTTAAAGCCTGTGTTGTTCCAGTTCCCCACATATGAGTATCTGAGAACGGGCGAGGTTATAGGAAAATGTCTGTCCTTTAAAAAGTAAGACTACAACAGGAAAGGAAACAATCATTATGCCCAAAGGTTCCCAGCAGCTGACCAATGCCCGCAAGAAAGAAATCATCGACGCTTGCGCTTCTCTGTATAAAACCATGAGTTTTAAAGAGATAACAATGAAAGATATAGCAACGGCGACTTCTTTTACCCGCACGTCAATTTACAACTATTTTCAGACAAAGGAAGAAATTTTTCTTGCGCTGTTGCAAAGGGAATATGAGCTGTGGAATGAAAAGCTCAGGCAGCTTCGGGCGAAGCACGAAAATCTCAGCGCAACGGAGTTTGCCGATAAGTTGGCTCGTTCGCTGGAGGAGCGTGAAAACCTTCTGAAGCTTATGTCGATGAATCATTACGACATGGAGGAAAACAGCCGGTTTGAGCGATTGGTGGAATTCAAGTCTGTCTACGGGCAGTCGCTGAAGGAAGTAAAAAACTGTCTTGATCAGTTTTTTACTAAGATGAGCGAGCAGGATAAACAGGATTTTGTTTTTTCTTTCTTTCCGTTTATGTTCGGAATTTATCCTTACACCGTGGTGTCGGAAAAACAACGCCGGGCAATGGCAGAGGCTGATGTAAATTACGTATATATGTCGGTTTATGAAATCACCTTTGCCGAAGTCAAAAGACTTCTTAACGCCTGAGCGGCATGAATCCGTTGACCACGGACGTTTAAAATACTTATACGCAAAACAAAAAAGGCAACCAAGCGGCTGCCTTTTTTTGTTTCCCTTTTTATCACCGAAAGGTATTAAACCTTTCGATATTGCCGAAGCAATATGCCGTTATTAAAAGATAAAAATCCTTTAACCGTAATTAAAACTCAAGCTTGCTTTGAATATACGCTTCAAGCTCTTCAATCTTGATTCTTTCCTGCTCCATTGTGTCACGGTCGCGAACCGTTACGCAGCCGTCCTCAAGGGAATCAAAGTCATATGTTATGCAGATAGGAGTGCCTATTTCGTCCTGTCTGCGGTATCTCTTGCCTATAGCGCCCGCCTCGTCGTACTCAACAGCAAACTTCTTTGCAAGCTTGCCGTAAAGCTCGATTGCAGGGTCTTTAAGCTTTTTAACCAGCGGAAGCACACACGCCTTTACGGGAGCAAGAGCCGGATGCAGATGCATTACCGTTCTGGTGTCATTCTTATCAGCGTCGATAACCTCTTCATCGTAAGCCTCGGTAACTATTGAAAGAAAAAGTCTTTCCACGCCCAGTGAAGGCTCGATAACGTAAGGAATGTATTTTGTGTTATCCTCAGGGTCAAAATACTCAAGGCTCTTTCCGCTGTGATTCTGATGCTGAGTAAGGTCGTAATCGGTTCTGTCGGCAATTCCCCATAACTCGCCCCAGCCGAATGGGAAGAGATATTCAAAGTCGGTAGTCGCCTTGGAATAGAAGCTCAGTTCCTCAGGGTCGTGATCTCTCAGCCGCAGGTTTTCTTCCTTGATGCCGAGGTCAAGCAGGAAGTTTTTGCAGTAGCTTCTCCAGTAGTCAAACCATTCAAGGTCTGTGCCGGGCTTGCAGAAAAACTCCAGCTCCATCTGCTCAAACTCCCTTACACGGAAGATAAAGTTTCCGGGAGTGATTTCGTTTCTGAAAGACTTGCCTATCTGACCTACGCCGAAAGGCACCTTCTTTCTTGAAGTTCTCTGAATGTTTGCAAAGTTTACGAATATGCCCTGAGCGGTTTCGGGACGGAGATACAGCTCCGATTTTGAATCCTCAGTAACACCCTGGAAGGTTTTGAACATAAGGTTAAACTGTCTTATATCGGTAAAATCGCTTTTTCCACACTCGGGACAAACAATGCCCTTCTCACGGATGTAATCCATCATCTGCTGATTTGTCCAGCCGGCAACGTTGGTGCCGTCAAAATTTTCTATAAGATTATCGGCTCTGTGACGTGTCTTACAGGACTTGCAGTCCATAAGAGGGTCGGAAAATCCGCCTAAATGACCTGACGCTACCCACGTTTCGGGGTTCATCAGAATGGCAGAATCAAGACCTACGTTGTAAGGGGTCTCCTGAACGAACCTTTTCCACCACGCCTTTTTGATGTTGTTTTTCAGCTCCACTCCGAGAGGACCGTAGTCCCATGTATTTGCAAGACCTCCGTAAATTTCGCTGCCCGAATAAACAAAGCCCCTGTTTTTGCACAGCGCAACGATTTTTTCCATGGTCTTTTCACTGTTAAGCATGAATAATTCTCCTTAATTTTATGATTATTTTAATATTATAATGCAAAATCTCCAATTTGTCAAGCATTATAGCCAAGCCTTTGCATTTTCCGTGGGTATTGTGACAAAGCCTCCGCATAACGGCAGCACAGTAAGCTTATGCCGGGATAAAATCAATCTTTCCGCTGTTTACATCGGCGTTTTCAACCTTGATTCTTATTTTGTCGCCTACTCGCCACGACTGACCGTTACTGAGGTTTTTCAGGCTCATTGTGCCGTCGTAGTAATATTCACCCTCCGGCAGAGCGTGAACCGAAACCAACCCCTCGCAGGTATCGGGAAGAGCCACAAACAAGCCGAAGTCGGTAGCCGAAACGATTATTCCGTCAAACTCCTCGCCGATATGCGCTTTCATATATTCCGCCTTGTAGCAGTCCTCGCAGCTTCGCTCCACAGTCATTGCGGTAAGTTCCGTCTGGGTGGACTGGTCTGCGGCGGCGTAGGAAAACTTGTTGTACTTATGAGCGCACTGTGAAGCGGATGCACCGCTGAGGAAATCGCTCATAATGCGGTGAATCGCCAGGTCGGGATAGCGGCGTATGGGCGAGGTAAAGTGGGCGTAGTCGTCAAGCACCAGTCCGAAGTGCCCTACCGGCTCAGTGGAATATTTCGCTTTTGACATTGACCGTAAAACCAGATTGTTTATAATCATAAAAATATCTGTGCCCTTTGCTTTTTCAAGGATTGAGGACATATCTGCCGGCGAGGGACGACCTCCCCAGTTGAAGGTTATGCCCAGCTTTGTAAGCCCCTCTTTAAGCCCCTCCAGCTTTTCGTCGGAGGGCGGCTCGTGGACGCGGTACACAAAGGGGAGCATATTTTCAACGCCGAATTTTGCGGCGCATTCGTTGGCGGTCAGCATGAAATCCTCTATCATTTCCTCGCTTATGCCACGCTTTCTTACCGCAACGCCGACGCATACGTCGTTTTCGTCAATTATAAGCTTGCCTTCGGGAGTTTCCAGCTGGGGAGCGCCCCTGCTCAGCTTCTTGCGGTTAAGCTTGTCGGCAAGTTCCTTCATCACCGGCAATTCCGGCAGCACCTCGGCGTATTTTTCGCACAGAGCTTTGGAATTGTACCCCTCCAGCAGCTCGTTTATTTCCGAATAAACTCCCTTTACTCTTGAGCGGATAATGGTTTTGGCAAATTTGTACTCCTTTATATTGCCGGACTGGTCAAGACGGGCAATGCAGGAAAACGCCAGTCTGTCCTCCTGGGGGTTAAGGGAGCAGATTCCGTTGGAAAGCTCCTGGGGGAGCATTGGTATAACACGGTTTGCGTAGTAAACGCTGGTGCCACGCCTGAAAGCCTCATTGTCAAGGGCGGATTTTGGGGTGACATAGTGGGAAACATCAGCAATGTGCACTCCCAGCTCGTAGCCGCCGTCTTCAAGCTTTTTAACGGAAACTGCGTCGTCGATGTCCTTGGTGTCTGCGCCGTCTATGGTGAAGATGGAAACATCTCTTAAATCAAGGCGGTTTGCCGCCTCGTCGGAAATTCTGCGGTAGTCTGATACCGATTTGGCTTCGTATATAACCTCGGGCGGAAAAATGGGCGTAATCCCGTTAAGCTCCAGCACCGAAAGAGCGCACACCGCCGCTTTGAGAGAGCTTCCGAAGCTGGCGGTCACGGCGCATTTGTGCTCTGAATGTCTGCTTCCTCTGGCAGTTATTTCAGCCATCACCTTGTCGTGCTCGTGCAGCTCAAGATTATGGGGATTTTCAAAGTCCATAGCGTATTTTGATAGGGTGTCTGGGACGATTTTGAGTATTCCGAACTCGTTTACTATTTCCCCCGTAAACCGTGAGAAATTTTCCTCCACAATCTCCATAACCTCACCCTCGGGGGATTCGCCTTTGCCCTCAAAGGTGCGCACCAGCACAATATCTCCCGGCATTGCGCCTTTTAGATACTTGCCTGTAATAAATATCTCCCCATCGGTCTTGGTATCCCTTACAAAGCCATAGGTCTTGTTAAGCCGTGAAACCACGCATTTGACTAAATCTTTTTTGTCCGCCAGAGTAAAGCCTATGCGTGATTCGGAAATCTCACCCTTAGCCTTAAGCTTTTCAACCGCTTTTACGAAATCGTCAAAATCAAAGCCTTTGACACGGCAGCTTTTAAGAAGCTCCTTAAAGCGTATAGGCTTCTTGCCCGATTTTTTCAGCTTTGAAATTATAAGTTTGCGGTAATCGATTTTTGATTTCTTATCCTTTTTCTTACCCATCAGTTTCGCCTTTCGTAATTTTCTTTCCCTTTAATTTATTTCTCTGATTTTTCGTCATAACACAAAGCGCAGTATTCGCCGTCGTATTCAAACCCGATTTTCTCGGCGATTTTCACCGAAATCAGGTTTGCAGCATCCCAGTGGGGGCGTATTCCTCTTTGGGCGCATTCGGCTACAAACGCCGCCGAGCAGATTGAAGCAAGTCCCATTTTTCGATACTTTGGATTGGTGGCAATCTGAATTTCCATGCCGCCGCTGTAATATCCGAAAGAGGTGGCTGCCGATGCAAGTTCTCCGTCTATGAGAATAACATACCCAAGCCCGTTGCGGCGGTAGTCGTCGTAATCCTTAAAGTTGCTGACAAATGAGTTTTCCCACTTGCACTCTTTAAGCATATTATATTCTCTTTCCCCTGCTTTTACAAGGCTTGCCCCTTTGATTTTACAAATTTCAGACGCAAGCTTTTCAAGCTTTTTTAAGTCAAAGCCCTTTGCAGGCAGCCTGAGATGATAGCGCTTTACCTCTGCAAGCCTGCACCCGCACTGCAAAAGCGGCTGAAGCCAGTGGGAAGTCTGTGGAATTACTACTATATCTTTTCCTCTTTGGTTTATAAGCTTTACAAGCTCATTGCTTTTTGCAGGCGTTCCTGCAAGAAAACAGAAATCTCCCGTAAAAACCGCCGCCCATGAGGGATTATCAGGGTCGTCCCAGTAGCCTTCCCCTGTTATGCCTTCTGAATAGCTTATCAGCATTGAATCCCCGCACCATGAAAACATTTTAATTATATCTCCGTGATTGGTGGCCGAATACATAATTATATTTTACCGCAATAAAAATGCGGTACTCCTTTCAAGCAGAATTAAAAATAAAAGCCCCGCAAATGCAGGGCGAAATTTTGATGTGATTAATTCATAATAGTAGAAATAATGTTTACCGCAAGAGTTACGATAAAAAATACCACAGCCGCAATTTTTGTAAACTTTGAAAGCTTTGCGTCACGGGTTCCTCCCGAATTTCTGCCGTAAAAAGACTCGTTTGAACCGCCGCCGATTGCAGATGTAAGACCCTGTTCCTTGCTTTCCTGAACTAAAACTACCAAAATAATCACAAGGCTTGCCAGAATAAGCAGCACGCCTGCCACAATTTCAATTACGCTCATTGTTTCATCCTCCAAGACTCGATAATATGCAACTTTATTCAGTATATCAAATATAATCTGTTTTGTCAATAGCAAAAGAATAAATTTTTCCGTGCAAAAACCGCATCAGCAAAGCTTTGTGCCAAAGTTGTCGATGTGAAACTCGTGAACCTCCCAGCCCGGGAGTCCCGCATTTTCAAGGGAGAATCTCATTTTCCCTGCAAAATAGGTGTTTTCTTCGTCTACAATCGCCATGATGGTAGGTCCTGCGCCGCTGATGTAAGCTCCGTATGCGCCGTGAGTGTAGGCGATGTCAAAAACCTCACGACAGTGGGGAATAAGCTCCATTCTGTAGGGTTGGTGAAGCTTGTCGTGAACGGCTGTCCGCAGGTTTTCAAACTTGCCAGTCAGCAGCGAAGCGGAAAACAGCGCCGCTCTGGAAAGATTGTATACGGCGTCCTTGTGGGAAACCTCTTTTGGCAGACAAGCTCTTGCTTTTTCCGTTTTAAGCTCAAAGTCGGGGATTATCGCCACAAATTTCAGCTTTGTGAAAACCTCCTGCTTAACCCAGTGAACCTTCCGACCGTCAAAAACGGCAGTGACTATTCCGCCAAGCAAAGCCGGAGCGGTGTTATCGGGGTGACCCTCAATCTGAGCGGCAAGGTCTACAAGGTCGTCGGTGGTAAGGGGATTGCCAAGCATATGGTTTGCCCCCGCAAGTCCTGCTACAATGCAGGCGGAGGAAGAACCCAGTCCTCTCGCCATTGGGATGTTGTTGGTCTGAACCAGCTTCAGCCCTTCAAGCTTTCTGCCGCACACCGCAAACAAGTCCTTTGCCGAGATGTAAATGAGATTTTTCTCGTCGGTGGGAATGTCAAGTCCGTCGGCGGAGGTAATGTCTATCCTGTCCGACTCCTCCATCTCCACATAGTTGTAAAATGTAAGGGCAAGCCCCAGCGCGTCAAAGCCTGCGCCCAGATTTGCCGAGGTTGCGGGAATCTGTATCTTCATATTGGTCTCCTTAACAGCAAAGACTTTTTACAGCAGTCTTATCTTGCTGGCAATTTCGCAGGAATGGGAAAGTATAGTCAGGTTTGTGTCAATATCAGCCTCCACCATGTTGGGAGTAATGAACGCCAGCTCGTTTTCCGGTCTGCCTGCACGCTCGATGTACATAAGCTTGCCGAACATTTCGGAAATAGCAGGCTTCAAAGCGTCTGCGTCCTCCGCCTTGATGCGGACGTACATTGAGGTTTCCTGAGTTTTGTAATCAACCACATAATCCTTGTCGTGACTGTCCTCCCAGCTCATAGCCAGCACTCTGTTGTGATGCTTAAGACAGTCGATTATATCTCCCACCACAGCGGATGCGGTAGGAAGCTTTCCTGCCCCCTGACCGTAGAAAAGCACATCTCCCACGCCGTCGCCTGTTACGGAAATTGCGTTGTAAACATCGTCCACCGAAGCCAGCAGATTGCTCTTTGAAACAAGTCTGGGGCATACGATTGCATAAACGTGGTCTTCTCCCACAGGCTTTACAGAACCTATAAGCTTGATGGCGTAACCTGCGTTTTCGGCGTATTCAACGTCGTCCAGCGTAATATGGGAAATTCCCGAGCAGTGAACCATTTCGGGATAAATCTGCTTGCCGTAGGCAAGAGAGCCAAGGATACAGATTTTTCTGCAAGCGTCGTAGCCCTCGATGTCGGCGGTGGGGTCCTTCTCGGCATAGCCCAGCTCCTGAGCCATTTTAAGGGCGGATTCAAAATCCATCTGCTCTTTTATCATTTTGGTGAGAATGAAATTGGTAGTGCCGTTTAAAATTCCGGAAATCTGCTCGATTTCATTTCCTGCAAGGCATTTGTTCAGCGGTCTGATAATGGGAATGCCGCCGCCAACGCTGGCTTCAAACAGATAGTTGCAGTTGTGTGCCCTTGCAATTGAAAGCAGCTCTGCACCGTGGGTTGCAACAAGCTCTTTGTTAGAGGTAACCACGCTTTTGCCTCTCTCAAGCAGCTTTTTGGTGTATTCGTAAGCGAAGGTCGCTCCGCCCACAACCTCGGCCACAACTTCGATTTCCTCGTCGTTTAAAATAATGTTGAAGTCTTTAACCAGCTTGTCCTCAAAGGGGTCGCCAGGAAAATCCCTCAGGTCGCAGATGTACTTGATGTCGCAATCTCTGCCCACCTTTTTGGAAATAGAAGCTCTGTTCTTTTCAAAAAGCTCCACGGTTCCCGAGCCTACCACTCCGTAACCGATAATACCGACTTTACTCATAAATTATACCATTCCTTTCATGCAAAAGCGCAGCCTTGCATTTTTGATTTGTAAAATACACTTATTCTCCCGAAATAATTTTGACGTCCACAACTCCGTCTGTCTTTGAAAGCTCGCTGCGAAGCTGTGCGGTGCTGACGGTATCATACTCCAGCCGTACCGAAATTGTCACCGTCGCCACCGAATCTATGGGTATATTCTGGTTTATTGTCAGAATGTTTGCGTTAAGCTCGTACAGCTTTGAAATTATTGACGAAAGTACGCCTTTTTCATCTCTCAGCAGACAATATACCGACACGATTTTTTTAGTAAACTGTTCCTCATAATTAAAAACCGAATCTTTGTATTTGTAGTAGGCGCTCCGTGAAATTCCCGCCACTCTGCAAGCCTCCGCCGATGTGGAAGCTATTCCCGACGCTCTTAAACGTTTTGCTTCCAGCACCTTGGATATAATATCAGGCAGGACATCCGAGCTTACGATAACAAGTTTTCTCTCGCCGTCCGACAAAATAAGTCCACCCCCAACAAACAGGTGTATTTGCGATAAGTACAAATATATCATGTTTTTCACTGTTTGTCAAGGAAAAAGCATAAAATCAACTTACAAAGCTTGCTTTATTTGTGGCGGTTTGGTCGGGTAATGTGAACAATTAATATGGGTATGGCTTTTTGTTTAAAAATATTTGTCATTATTTTATAAAATGCCTGCCGATGAAAATATCAAAACGGTCAAAATGACCAAAAAATTATTAAAAAGCTAAAGTTTTAACTTTGCTCCTTGAAAAAAATCGGCAAGTGTTGTACAATAGCTATATATTCGGCTGTAGAGGGTGATTTTTATGGATATAATTGCTGAAATACTTAATACCGAAAAGCTTGCCGAGGACAGGCTTAGAGCCGCCGAAGAGGAAACGGGGCGCATTATAAACCAAGCGGCAGACGCCGAGGAGAAGCTCCAAAACGAGGCAAAAGCCGAAATAGAAAGCTATGAGGCGGCAAAAAAGGCTGAAACCGACGCCGCAATAGAAAAGCAGAAAAGCATAATCGACGCTGAATGTAGCGAAAAAATGGGAGAGCTTGATAAAATCTTTGAGCAAAATCATGTCCAATGGGAAAACGGCATTTTTGAGCGCATTATAAGTTAGTCAGGCTGACGCCGCATGATATGTATACAGCTTATTTACAGCATTTCCTTAAGGTGTAAGGAGGTCTTTTAAGTTGCTTGAGAGCTTTTCAACCAACGCTACGGTTACAAAAATAAGGGCTATTCACGGGACAATGCTCAGGCGGGAAAATTATCACCAAATGGTGAGTATGCGAAGCGTGCCCGAGATTGCGGAATATCTTCGTAAATCCCCACGATTCAGAGAAGTGCTGGGGGATGTGGACCCCAACACTGTTCACAGAGGATTTCTTGAAAGTCTGCTTAACAAGGCAAACTTTGACACCTACGTAAGGCTTTGCAGATTTCAGGATCTTGACAAGGTGCCCTTTTATAATTTCATCATTCAGCAGCGGGAAGTGGAGCAGCTGCTTAAGCTTGTAAACGCCGTAAATTCAGGACTTGACCGCAAGTTTGTACAGGAGCTTCCCGGATATGTGATACGTCATTCAAAGCTTGATTTTCTTTCACTGTCGGCGGCGGCAGATTTTGAAGATATACTCACGCGGCTTAAGGGCACTCCTTATTATAAGGTTATGTGCTCGGTCAAGCGGACGGAGGACGGCAAGGCGGATTACACCGATTGCGAACTCAAGCTGCGTACCTTTTATTACAAGCGGCTTATAGGATATATTGAAAAGGATCTTAGCGCTTCGGATGAAAAGGAGCTTAAAAAGCTGATTTTCAGCGAAGTCGATACGATAAATATTATAAACGCTTATCGGCTTAAAGCCTTTTTTGGCTATACGCCCCAGCAGATAATAAACGGTCAGCTGCCCTTTACCAGAACGGGAAAGAGCCGCATGAACCGCCTTTACGAAAGCGACACCCCCGAGGAGATGATATCCCGACTGGAGAAAACGGTGTACGGCAGGGGTTTTCAGGGGGAGTATGAGCATATTGAAACAAAGGTCAATTCATATACCTATCAGCTTATGAAGCATACCGTGGCGGTGTCCACATCTGCTCCTGTGGCGATTTACGCTTTTATGAGACTGTGCGATATTGAGGTAAACAATATTGTGCATATAATCGAGGGAGTAAGATACGACGTCGACCCGGCAATGCTGGAGGGAAAGTTGATTATATGCTGATTTTTCTGAGGAAACGCTTTTGCGTTGTTCACGGGAAAGGAGAAAAGAAATGGCTATAGAAGAAATGGAGCTTGTTACTATTGTCGGGCTTATGAGCGAGCTTGATTCGGTTTTGCTCAAATGCTGTGAAAGCGGCTGTTTTCATATGGAGCCTGCCTTTGTGTCCCCGGCTGAAAGCCACGGGCTCAGGCTGCTTAACGACAAGAACCCTTACGATGTGCCTTTGAAGGGACTGGCTTCAATAGCGACGTCGCTGGGAATAAAGCTGAGGGAAACGGATTTTTCCGACTGCTCCCTTGAAAGCGGAGAGGATTTCACAGCCTTCTGCGACCGCCTTGACAAGCCGCTGGCTCAGCTTTCGGAGCAAAAGCAGAAAACGCTCCAGCTTATTTCCGAAAGAAAGGGAGCGGTTATCCAGCTTAATCACCTGAAAGGTCTCAACGAGGAGTTTGACAGCATATTCAACTGCCGACACGTTGCGGTCAGGGTGGGAAAGCTGCCTCTTGAAAGCCGCGAGAAGCTGGAATTTTACGATGAGAATTTTTTCTTTGTTCCATTTGATACCGACAGAAGCTTTTGCTGGGGAATGTATTTCTGTCCACGGGAGAACAAGGATATTGTGGACGAGCTTTTTAAGTCCATGTATTTTGAGAGGATTGTAATTCCCGACTTTGTAAAAGGCAACGCCGCCGAGGCGTTTGAGAAGCTCAATGCCGAGATAGAAGAAAACACCCAAAAGGTGAAAAAATATGACGAGGCACTTGCTAAGTTTGCAAAGGAGCGGGAGGAGGAAATTCAGCGGGCGTTTACAAAGCTTAAATTCAAGCATGATACATTTGAACTGAGAAAAAACGTGGGAGCGCTGAAGGATAAGATATATATCAAGGGATTTATCCCTAAGAAAAAGCAGCAAAGCTTTGAAAAGCTGTTTGACAACAGCAGGTCTGTTTCGGTAGTCTTTATGCCGCCCGAAGCCGACGCCTCCTGCACGCCGCCTACGGTGCTGAAAAATTCCTGGTTTACAAGGCCCTTCGGCATGCTGGTGGAAATGTACGGACTTCCCGATTACGGCGGATTCAATCCCACAAGCTTTGTGGCGATAACATATTCGCTTATGTTCGGAATAATGTTCGGCGATCTGGGACAGGGCTTCCTGGTATTTCTGCTGGGTTTGATTGTGGGACGGAAAATGTCCAAGCAGATGGGCGGAATAATGTCGAGAGTGGGAATTTCGAGCATGATTTTCGGAACGCTCTACGGCTCGGTATTCGGCTTTGAGGAGCTGCTTGACCCGGTGTACGAGAGACTGGGGATAGATTTTCTGCCGCTTAAAATATTTGAGGAGATAAACTTTATTCTGCTTACCGCAGTAGGCATAGGAATAGCGCTGATTGTTATATCAATGCTGATAAACATATACGTGGGCTTTAAGCAGAAGGATTATGAGCGGGCGATATTCGGCTGCAACGGAATAGCGGGACTTGTGTTCTACTCGTCGGTGGTTGCGGCGGTGGTTGGAACAATGATTCTTGATATACCGATAATGTCCCCGCCTTTTGTGATTTTCCTGATAGTCATACCTGCCCTTTGCATATTCTGCCGTGTGCCCTTTGCGGCGGCGGTTAAGTACAAGGAATTCAGGCTTTCCGAGGACGGAGAGAAGATGACCGTAGGAAACTTCATCGTTGAGAACTTTTTTGAGATGTTTGAATATGTGCTCAGCTATGTTTCCAATACCATGTCCTTCCTGAGAGTGGGCGGTTTTGTGCTTTCCCATGCGGGAATGATGCTGGTGGTAATGACCCTTATGGACGGAATGTCGGCGGCGGCTCAGCCGCTGGTGGCAATTGTGGGAAACGCTTTCGTTATGGCGATGGAGGGCATGATTGTTGCAATTCAGATAATCAGGCTTGAATTTTACGAGATATTCTCAAGGTTCTACGACGGAAACGGAAAACCCTTTGACCCGGTGGGAGTAAAATTCTCATCTCAGGTTGATTGATAAATGATAACATTGTTTTGGAGGAATTTGTTATGCTGAAATTATTTCTTTTACCGCTTGCAGCGCTGGCTCTTTTGTGCGTGCCCTTTGTTTTCATGGCAAAGAAAATAAAAAGCGGCAAAACGCCTAAGGGAGCGTTTATCGGAAATCTGTGCACCTTCGCGGGAATAATGACCCTTGGGGTTATACTTCCCATGGGAGGTTTTGTATCGGCGGCAGCTGAGGAAGGCAGCGTTATTGCAGCTCTTTCCACAGGTGCAGGTCTTGGCTACTTGGCGGCGGCGCTGGCGGTTGGACTTGCCTGTATCGGCGGAGGAATCGCCGTTGCCGCAGGAGCTCCCGCAGCTATCGGAGCGGTTTCGGAGGACCCCAAGTCCTTTGTTAAGGCGCTTATATTCGTGGTTCTGGGCGAAGGTATTGCTCTTTACGGACTGCTTATCGCCATTCTGATAATTTCCAATGTGGGAACTGCCATAGGCATTTAAAAGCCGCAGACGCTGATTAATGCGTCGGTTCAACAGGGTGATTGATTATGAAGTTTTATCTTATAAGCGACAATATAGATACTCAGATAGGAATGCGTCTTGCAGGAGTTGAGGGGGTTGTGGCTCACACCACTGAAGAGGTTTCAACCGCTCTTGACAACGCTATGGAGCAGGATGATATCGGGGTTATACTTATGACCGAATTGGCGGTAAAGCAGTGTCGTGAAAAGGTGTACGACTACAAGCTGAGCCGCAAGGTTCCGCTGATTGTTGAAATACCCGACAGACACGCAACTTCCAGAATATCCGAAACCATTTCAAGGTATCTGAGAGAGGCTGTGGGTATAAGACTGTAACTTATAAGGCGGCAAAACATTACGTCGCATCGGGAAATTAACCCAAGGATTGAAAAGAGTTGATAGAAAAATGATAGAACAGACACAAAAGCTGCACCGCTTCAAGGACGCCGTTAATGCCGAGGTGGAGGAAAAGGTAAACAAGCTTATTTCTGATGCACAGAAGGAAAGGGACAAAAAACTCAATGAAGCCCGCAGCAGCGTCAGCGACCGCATTGCCGAGGAAAAGCTGCGCATAGATAAGGAACAGGGGCAGCGGCTGGTGAGCGAGGTTTCGGCGGCAGGGCTGGAGGCTCAGCGCAGGATTCTGTCTTATCGGGGCGAGCTTGCCGACAGGGTGTTTGAAAACGTGAAAAAGCAGCTTGCACAGTTCAGAAACGGCGAAAATTACGGTCAGTGGCTTAAAAACGCCGTGGCGGCGGCAAAGGAGCGTTATCCCGGCGAGCAGGGAGTAATAATTCTCGCCCCTGCCGATGAAAAGTACGCCAAAGAGCTAAAGGATGCCTTCGGCTTTGAATGTGAGACCCAGCCGTCGGTGCTGCTGGGCGGAGTAAGCGTAAGATTTGAAAATATAAACGTTGTTATCGACTGCACCTTTGATTCCGCCTTGGAGGAGGAATCCAAAAGTTTCTGCCGTACTGCCGGTCTGGCGGTAGGTCAGCAATAACGGGGAGGTATTGACATGGATAAAATTTATTCTGTAAACGGCCCTGTTGTAAAGGTCAGAAACACAAAGTCCTTTTCCATGCTTGAAATGGTGTACGTGGGAAACAAGCGGCTTATTTCCGAGGTTATCGGAGTAAACGAGGATTTCACCACCATTCAGGTGTACGAGGGCACTACCGGACTGATGCCCGGCGAGCCGGTGGCAGGCTCGGGTGCGCCAATGTCGGCGGTTCTGGGACCGGGAATAATAAGCAATATATTTGACGGAATCGAAAGACCCCTCCGCAGGCTTGAAGACCTGACGGGAGCGTTTATCGACGACGGAGCAGAGGTTTCTCCCCTTGACGAGGAGAAAAAATATTCCTGCACCATTAAAGTGAAGGTGGGAGATAACCTCTCCCCGGGAGAAATTTACTGCACCTGTCCCGAAACTCCCGTTATTGAGCACAGATGCATGCTTTCACCTCTGTCCAAGGGCGGCGAGGTTATCTGGACTGCCGAGGACGGGGACTACACCGTTAATGATACGGTAGTAAAAATAAAAAACATCTACGGCGAAATTGAGGAGCTTACCCTATGTCAGAAATGGCCTATAAGAACTCCTCGTCCCAGCGCAAAAAGGCTGCCTATAGATAAGCCGCTTATTACGGGACAGAGAATAGTTGATACAATTCTTCCGGTGGCTAAGGGTGGAGCGGCGGCAATACCCGGCGGCTTCGGAACGGGAAAGACTATGACTCAGCATCAGCTTGCCAAGTGGTGCGACGCTGATATAATAGTATATATAGGCTGCGGCGAGCGTGGCAACGAGATGACCCAGGTGCTTGAGGAGTTTTCAGAGCTTATCGACCCCAGAACAAACCGCCCCCTTACCGACAGAACGGTGCTTATTGCAAACACTTCCAACATGCCGGTGGCGGCAAGAGAAGCGTCAATATACACCGGAATAACCCTTGCGGAATATTACCGGGATATGGGGTATCATATAGCTATAATGGCAGATTCCACCTCCAGATGGGCTGAGGCGCTGCGTGAAATTTCGGGTCGTCTTGAAGAGATGCCTGCCGAGGAGGGCTTCCCGGCATATCTGCCTTCGAGAATTTCTGAGTTTTACGAAAGAGCAGGCTATGTAAAACCTCTGGGCGGCGGAGAAGGCTCGGTTACCATTATCGGAGCGGTTTCCCCACAGGGTTCAGACTTTTCAGAGCCGGTAACCCAGAACACCAAGCGGTTTGTACGCTGCTTCTGGGCGCTGGACAAATCTCTTGCTTATGCAAGACACTATCCCGCAATAAACTGGAACACCAGTTATTCGGAGTATGTGGAGGACCTTGCGGACTATTATAATAAAAACGTCGCCCCTGATTTTATGGCGGTAAGGCAGGAGATTTCAAACATTCTGGTGGAGGAAAACACCCTTATGGAAATCGTCAAGCTGATGGGTACAGATGTGCTCCCCGACGACCAGAAGCTGCTTATCGAAGCCGCAAGAATTGTAAGAGTGGGATTTTTGCAGCAGAACGCCTATCACAAAGAGGATACCTACGTTCCCCTTGAAAAGCAGTATCTTATGATGAAGGCTATTCTGCAGTTTTACAACCTTGCAAAAAAAGCCCTGGCAGGCGGCGTGAATGTGGATAAGATTATCCACTGCGGCTGGGTTGAAAAGCTTATTAAAGTGAAGTACGATATTCCAAATGATAAATTAGAGATGTTCAAGGACTATGAAAGTCAGATGGAAAAGGATTTTGCACAGCTTACGGAGGTGCGGTAATTGAACTTAAAGTATATAGGACTTAGTGAAATAAACGGACCTCTGGTGGCGCTTGATAAGGTAAGTGGCATAAGCTATGACGAAATGGCAGAAATCCGCCTTGACGACGGCACCAAAAGACTTGCCAGAGTGGTGGAGGTTTCAAAGGATAAGGCGGTTTTGCAGGTGTTTGAGGGAACGAAGGGACTTTCCCTGAAAAACACTGCCACAAAGTTTGAAGGCAAGCCTATGGAGATTGCCCTTTCCACCGAAATGCTGGGCAGAATCTTCAACGGAGCAGGCAAGCCTATCGACGGGCTGGGGGATATTTATCCCGAAAAGTACGCCGATATAAACGGAAAGCCCTTAAACCCCGTTTCAAGACGCTATCCCAGAAACTACATCAACACGGGAATTTCGTCAATCGACGCCCTTATGACGCTGATAAGAGGTCAGAAGCTGCCTATCTTCTCCGGCTCGGGACTTTCCCACAACAAGCTGGCGGTTCAAATTGTAAGACAAGCAAAGATTGCCGACGAAAACGGTCAGGATTTTGCCATTGTTTTCGGAGCGATGGGCGTTAAAAACGACGTTGCTGACTATTTCAGACGCAGCTTTGAGGAAACAGGCTCGCTGCAAAGGGTGGCTATGTTTATAAATATGTCCAACGACCCTATAATCGAGCGTATTCTCACCCCAAAGTGCGCCCTTACCTGCGCGGAGTATCTGGCGTTTGAGCATAATATGCATATTCTGGTTATACTCACCGACATGACCTCCTACGCCGAGGCGTTGAGAGAGTTTTCATCTTCAAAGGGTGAAATCCCCGGAAGAAAGGGCTATCCCGGATATCTTTACTCCGACTTGGCTTCAATTTACGAGAGAGCGGGAATTGTAAAAGGCTCAACCGGCTCGGTTACCCAGATACCCATACTTACAATGCCCAACGATGACATCACCCACCCTGTCCCCGACCTTACGGGATATATCACCGAGGGGCAGATTGTTATGGACAGAAACCTTGACCAGACGGGGGTTTATCCCGCAATTTCCGTGCTGCCCAGCCTTTCAAGACTTATGAAGGACGGCATAGGCGAGGGCTTCACCAGAGAGGACCATCAGATGGTGGCAAACCAGCTGTTTGCGGCTTACGCCAAGGTTTCGGACGCAAGAGCGCTGGCGTCGGTTATCGGCGAGGAGGAACTTTCGGACATCGATAAGGCGTATATAAAATTCGGCACCCTGTTTGAGGAGCACTTTATAAATCAGGGCTTTGATGTAAACCGAACCATCGAAGAAACCTTGGATTTGGGCTGGACGCTGCTTTCCACACTGCCCAAGTCGGAACTTGATCGTGTGGACGAGGAGCACCTTGAAAAGTACTACAGCGCAGAAAAGGCGTCGGCTCTTACACAGGAGTAAAACGGCGTCGAGGATAAAAGGTCTGTTGTTGATTTTACGGATAAGAGAGGTGAGATAAATTGGCTGAGCAGCAGGTGTTTCCTACCAAGGGAAATCTGATAGCGTTAAAAAAAGCGTTGCAGCTGGCGGCTCTGGGATATGAGCTGCTGGACAGAAAGCGTAATATTCTTATAAGAGAGCTTATGAGCCTTGTTGATAAGGCGGGTGAGCTGAGAGCGTCCATAGAGGAAACTTATGTGGAGGCGTATGCGGCGCTGCAGCTTGCCAACATCTCACAGGGACTGGTTACACCCTATGCGGAATGTGTTCCGGTGGAAAACGGACTGGAACTTACCTCCAGAAGCGTTATGGGAGTGGAGCTTCCTCAGGTTACCCTTGAGGAGAAGCCGCTTAAGGTGACATATGGATTTTCCCAGACCACCTCTCAGCTTGACAAGGCGTTTATTGCCTTTGACAAGGTGAAAAAGAAAACGGTGCTGCTTGCAGAGGTTGAAAACAGCATCTACCGGCTTTCGGCGGCGATAAAAAAGACCCAGCGCAGAGCAAACGCTTTGCAGAATATAATAATCCCAAGAAATCAGGCGATAGTGAAATTCATTTCCGATTCTCTGGACGAGAAGGAGCGTGAGGAGTTTTCACGCCTTAAGGTAATAAAAGCCTCAAAGCTGAAAAAAGCGGACGCCGGGCAAGGGAGGTCGGACTGATGAATACCATGAAAAAGCTGTTTAAAAACTATCTGCTGCTGTCGCTGATATGTATAGTTCTCGGGGCGGCGCTGGTTGTGGACCCGGGATTCTTTACAAGAGCTATCAGCTATACCATCGGCGGAATTGCCATTGCGGCGGGAGTTTTAAGCTTTATAAGATTCTTTGCGGCAGGTGAGGACAAAGAGGATTACTCTCCTCTGGTGCTGAGGGGGATAATCTTCGGGGCAATCGGCTTGTTTCTGATAGTGAAGCCGGATTTTATTTTTAAGGTTATAGCCATAGCCTGTGGATTCTATATGCTTTTCAGCGGAATAGTCAGCATTGCCAACGCCCTTGACATAAAGAAAGCGGGCAGGGAGTGGATTTTCCCCATGGTGACGGCGTCTGTTACCGCTGTACTGGGGCTTGTGATACTGTTAAATCCGCTGGCACCGGTGAACATTGCAATAACAATACTGGGAATTGCCCTTATTGTTTCGGGAATTGCCAATTTTATAAGCTGTGTTTCCCTCAGACGCAAGGTGAAGGATGTGGAAAAGTTCATCGAAAAGCAGGATAAAAAGCACGACGATTATATTGATGTATAACCTGCAACGTTTATATATGGTTATTTTCAACTAAAAAGATTTTCGGTGTTTTTTATTATTGTCTGTTATGCCGAAAGTGAAAAAAGTTTGTCCGAATCTATTGACAAATCGACAAACGGGGTATATACTATGTAATGTAAACAGCAAAGGCGCTGTGGACGAGATTAAGTCCACAGCGCCTTTTTTTGTAGCTTATCTTGCTGCAAGGCGGACAGGACGGGAATAAACCGCCTGCCGGGATACTATAATTTATAGGAGGATAAAATCATGAATGTACCTGAGATTTTCGGCAGCGACGTGTTTAATGAAGCTGTGATGAAAGAAAGACTTCCTAAGGAAACCTTTAAGGCATTGAAGAAAACCATTGCCAACGGAGATCCCCTTAATATTGATGTTGCTAACGTAGTTGCCAACGCTATGAAGGACTGGGCGGTTGAAAAGGGCTGCACCCATTACACCCACTGGTTCCAGCCTATGACAGGCCTTACGGCTGAAAAGCTGGACAGCTTTATTTCCCCTACAGAAGACGGTCATGTAATTATGGAGTTTTCCGGCAAGGAGCTTATTAAGGGCGAGCCTGACGCATCTTCCTTCCCTTCGGGCGGTCTGAGAGCTACTTTTGAGGCAAGAGGTTATACCGCTTGGGATCCCACTTCCTACGCTTTCATTAAGGAAAAGACACTTTGCATTCCTACAGCCTTCTGTTCATATAACGGAGAGGCTCTTGATAAAAAGACTCCGCTGCTGCGTTCAATGGAGGCTATTAATAAGTCGGCGCTGAGAATTCTTAAGCTGTTCGGTTCCGACGCTACAAGAGTTATGGCAAACGTAGGTCCCGAGCAGGAGTATTTCCTGGTTGACAGAGAAATGTATGCAAAGAGAAAGGACCTCATTTACGCCGGAAGAACCCTTTACGGCGCACCTGCTCCCAAGGGTCAGGAGATGGAGGATCACTACTTTGGAACAATCAAGACCAGAGTTGCGGCATATATGAGAGATGTTGACGAGCAGCTGTGGAGACTTGGTATTTATGCCAAGACAAAGCATAACGAGGTTGCTCCCGCTCAGCATGAGCTTGCGCCTATCTACGGTACAACAAACATTGCTACCGACCACAACCAGCTTACAATGGAAATCATGAAGAGAACCGCAAGAAAGCACGGCTTCAAGTGCCTGCTTCATGAAAAGCCCTTTGCGGGAATCAACGGTTCAGGTAAGCATAACAACTGGTCTATTTCTACAAACACAGGCGTTAACCTCCTTGACCCCGGAAAGACACCTTCGGAGAACGCTCAGTTCTTAATCTTCCTTACTGCGGTAATCAAGGCGGTAAACGACTATCAGGATATTCTCAGAGCGTCGGTTGCTTCCGCAGGAAACGACCATAGACTGGGTGCAAACGAGGCGCCCCCGGCAATTATTTCAATCTTCCTGGGCGACGAGCTTACAGCGGTGCTTGACGCTATCGTAAACGGCGTAAAGTACGAGGGCGAGAGAGTTGAAATGGAAATCGGCGTTGACGTGCTTCCTCACTTCCCGAAGGATACCACCGACAGAAACAGAACTTCTCCTTTCGCTTTCACAGGCAACAAGTTTGAGTTCAGAATGCCCGGTTCAAAGCTTTCGGTTGCAGGACCCAACACCGTGCTCAATACAATTGTTGCAAAGGTGCTTGACGACTTTGCCGATGTACTTGAAAAGGCTGATAACTTCCAGGACGCTCTTGACGACCTTATCAAGACCACAATCAAGGAAAACCAGAACATTATCTTCAATGGTAACGGTTATTCTGAGGATTGGCCTGCCGAGGCTGAAAAGAGAGGACTGCTCAATCTGAAGTCCACTCCCGAGGCTGTTCCGACATACATCGCTCCCAAGAACATCGAACTGTTCTCAAAGTACGGCGTATACACCGAGACGGAACTTCATTCGAGAGTTGAAATTCTCCTTGACGAATACTGCAAGACACTGAATATCGAGGCTCTTACTATGATTGATATGGCTAAGAAGGATATTCTCCCGGCGGTAGCTACATACATCAAGGAGCTTGGAAAGACTGCTGAGCTTGCAAAGAACTGCGGCGCAGACGACAGCTTTGAAACCGATATGGTAAAGAGACTTTCAACCCTTGCCACTCAGACCTATAAGAAGCTGGGCGCTCTTGAGGACGCAGTGGTTAAATGCCATGAGATTGAGGACATTCAGGACCTGGCAAACTACTATCACGACGTTGTATTCGCAGCAATGGGTGAGCTTAGAGCTTCCGCTGACGAGATTGAAACGCTGGTGGGCGAAAAGTACTGGCCGTATCCTACATACGGACAGCTGCTGTTCTACGTTAAGTAATAACGACAGTTTTAATATTACATTTACATACATATACGCTAATAGTTTTCTACATATTTGTTTTTGATGTTCCAATGATTTGCCAATAGATCTGATATACAATGGGGTGTATAAGTTTTCGGGGCAAATTGTACCCGCATAGCTTATACGCCTTTATTGTTAATGTATAAAGTCTGCCGTGTCAGCGGCGGCTTGTCAATCAGCTTATGAGATGACGCAAATACCCACTTTAATTTGCCCCCCATCCCACTTATAAATTATAGCTTGAAGCCCGCAGCTGTGAAAAAATCACGGCGGCGGGCTTTGGGCGTTAAAAGAGGCATAAGCGTTTGTCAAAAACTTGACAAAGCCTTTGGTTTGAGGTATAATAACATTATATATTTATTTGAGAAGGGAATGTTTTGAATGGGTTTGACACTTACAGAAAAAATCTTGAAAAATCATCTTGTCGACGGCGAATTTGTTAAGGGACAGGAAATCGGAATTAAAATCGACCAGACGTTGACTCAGGACGCTACGGGAACAATGGCTTATCTGGAATTTGAGGCTATGGGTGTTCCCAGAGTAAAGACGGAACGTTCTGTTGCTTATATCGACCACAATACTCTTCAGTCAGGCTTTGAAAATGCCGACGACCACCGCTTTATTGGTTCGGTAGCAAAAAAGCACGGCATTTATTTTTCCAGACCCGGCAACGGTATTTGTCATCAGGTGCATCTTGAGAGATTCGGCATTCCTGGAAAGACCCTTATCGGCTCGGACAGCCACACTCCCACCGGCGGCGGAATCGGAATGATTGCTATCGGCGCAGGCGGCCTTGACGTTGCGGTAGCAATGGGTGGCGGCGCATACTATATTACCTACCCCAAGATTGTAAAGGTAAACCTTACCGGAAAGCTTTCCCCTTGGGTTGCGGCAAAGGACGTTATCCTTGAAGTGCTTCGCAGACTGTCCGTTAAAGGCGGCGTAGGCAAGGTTATCGAGTATACCGGCGAGGGTGTAAAGACCCTTTCTGTTCCCGAGCGTGCTACAATTACAAACATGGGCGCTGAGCTGGGCGCTACTACTTCAATCTTCCCATCTGATGAAATTACTCTGGAATTTTTAAAGGCTCAGGGCAGAGAGGATGTATGGAGCGAGCAAAAGGCGGACGACGACGCAGTTTACGACGAGGTTGTTGACATTAATCTTTCTGAGATTGTGCCTATGGCGGCATGCCCTCACTCTCCCGACAATGTAAAAACCTGCGAGGAGATTGGAAAGCTGAAAATAGACCAGGTTTGTATAGGCTCATGCACCAACTCATCGTTTATGGATATGATGAAGGTTGCATACATTTTAAAAGGAAAGACTGTTCACCCCGATGTTTCACTTTCCATTGCACCCGGTTCAAAGCAGGTGCTTAATATGCTGGCTCAGAACGGCGCACTGGCTGATATGATTGACGCCGGAGCAAGAATTCTGGAATCCGCCTGCGGACCTTGTATCGGAATGGGACAGTCGCCAAATTCCAAGGGCGTATCCCTTAGAACCTTCAACAGAAACTTTGAAGGACGTTCCGGCACTAAGGATGGACAGATTTATTTGGTATCACCCGAACTTGCAGCTGTTTCCGCACTGACAGGATATCTTACAGACCCAAGAACCTTAGGAGAAATGCCTGAGTTTAAGCTGCCGGAGCATTTTGTAATAAACGACAATATGATTGAACCTCCCGCTCCCGTTGAGGAAATGGACAAGGTTGAGATACTTAGAGGACCGAATATCAAGCCGTTCCCTGAAACCTCACCTCTTGATGAATCTATTGAGTGCAAGGTTTCACTTAAGGTGGGTGACAATATTACTACCGACCATATCATGCCGGCTGGAGCCAAGATACTTCCTCTGCGTTCAAATATTCCGGCTATTTCCCAGCATTGCTTTACGGTATGCGATGAGGACTTCCCGAGAAGGGCTAAGAATATGGGCAAGTCAATTATTGTAGGCGGTTCAAACTACGGTCAGGGCTCTTCAAGAGAACATGCCGCACTTGCGCCCCTTTATCTGGGCATCAAGGCGGTGCTGGTTAAGTCCTTTGCAAGAATCCACAGAGCAAACCTTATCAATGCGGGAATACTGCCCCTTACCTTTGTAAACGAGGCTGACTATGACAAGATTAGTCAGGGCGACGAGATTGTGCTTGCAGACGTAAGAAAGGCAATCGAGGAGGACAAGACTCAGCTTACCCTTGTAAATAAGACTACAGGTGAGGAAATTCCTGTGCTGTGCGAGCTTACCGGACGCACCAAGGACATCGTTCTTGCAGGCGGACTGCTTGACTATACAAGAGAATCAATGAAGTAATATACTCAACAAAAATCATATAATAAATTTGGAGGAAAAATCATGGCAAAAATTCAGATGAAAACACCCCTTGTAGAGATGGACGGAGACGAGATGACCAGAATCATCTGGCAGGAGATAAAGGATATTCTTCTTACTCCCTATATCGACCTGAAAACTGAGTACTACGACCTGGGACTTGTGCACAGAAACGAAACTGACGACCAGGTTACAATCGATTCCGCCAACGCCACAAAGAAGTACGGCGTTGCGGTAAAGTGCGCAACAATTACCCCCAATGCGGCAAGAATGCCCGAATATAATCTTAAAGAGATGTGGAAGTCCCCCAACGGCACAATCAGAGCGATGCTGGACGGCACGGTTTTCAGAACTCCTATACTTGTAAAGGGAATAACCCCTTACATTCCCACCTGGACAAAGCCTATCACAATTGCCCGTCACGCTTACGGAGATGTTTACAAGAATGTCGAGATGAAGTGCCCCGAAGGCTCAAAGGCTGAGCTGGTGCTTACCGACAAGGACGGCAATGTAACTAAGGAAACTATCCACGAGTTTAACGGCTCGGAGGGAATTATTCAGGGGCTTCACAACAGAGCTGATTCTATAAGCTCGTTTGCAAGAGCCTGCTTTAACTTTGCTCTTGATACAAAGCAGGATGTATGGTTTGCTACCAAGGACACAATTTCCAAAAAGTACGACCACACTTTCAAGGACATCTTCCAGGAAATTTACGATAACGAGTACAAGGAGAAATTTGAAGCTGCGGGCATTGAGTATTTTTACACTCTGATTGACGACGCTGTAGCAAGAGTTATTCGCTCCGAGGGCGGATATATTTGGGCTTGCAAGAATTACGACGGCGACGTTATGAGCGATATGGTGGCTACAGCTTACGGTTCTCTGGCAATGATGACTTCCGTGCTGGTTTCACCCGACGGCGTTTACGAGTATGAGGCGGCTCACGGAACTGTGCAGCGTCACTATTACAAGCACCTGAAGGGTGAGGAGACCTCCACAAACTCGGTTGCAACCCTGTTTGCCTGGACGGGCGCCCTCAGAAAGAGGGGAGAGCTGGACGAGCTTCCCGAGCTTGTGAACTTTGCCGACTGCCTTGAAAAGGCTACCATCAAGACTATCGAGGACGGCGTTATGACCGGCGATCTGTATCTTATTTCAAAGCTTGAAAACAAGACTAAGGTTAATACCGAGGACTTCCTCAAGGCGGTTGACGAGAGATTGAAGGCTATGCTTGGCTAAGGCTCGGTCTGCGGAGATTTTTTTAGATATTATCCATAGGGGCGGATTTTTATCCGCCTTTTATGCGGTTTTTACGGAGTTGGATTTTTTATGGCGAAAAACGGTTCAATATCTTCATCGGTAATAAAAAGACTTCCAAGGTATTACAGATTTCTGGGCGAGTTGAAAAAGCAGGGGGTTGAGAGAATATCCTCAAGAGAACTTTCGGCGCTTATGAAGCTGACGGCTTCCCAGATAAGACAGGACCTTAACTGCTTCGGCGGCTTCGGACAGCAGGGCTACGGCTATCATGTGGACGAACTTCACAGCGAGATAGGCAAAATTTTAGGCGTAGACAGGCACTTCAAGACGATTCTTATCGGCGCGGGCAATCTGGGACGGGCGATTGCAACCCACATCAACTTTGAAACAAGGGGCTGTAAGCTTATCGGGATTTTTGACATCAACCCCGATATAATCGGCAAAAGCGTGGGGAACTTGCAGATTAGCCATGTCAGCCAGCTTGATAATTTCTGCAAGGAAAATTCCCCTACGGTAGCGGTGCTGTGTATTCCCAAAGCCACCACTCAGGAAATCGCCAACAAGCTGGTGAGTCTTGGGTTAAAGGCTTTCTGGAATTTTTCTCACTACGATTTAAGCATCGAGTATGAAAACATAGTGGTTGAAAACGTCCATCTTGGCGACAGTTTGCTCACCCTCACATACGGGGTCAACATTATCGACAGCGATGACTGAAAAAGTCGTTGCAGGATAATTAATTTGTTAAAAATTATTATAGAGCAGGACTTGAGTAATTCAAATCCTGCTTTATTTTTGTACAAATATGCTAAAAAGCAATGTGAAAGTTTGGTGAAAAGTATCATTGAATTATAGATAATGATATGTTGTAATTATATTACAATAATTATTTGAAAACGTTACCACCACAAATTGAAAACGTTATCGTTATCTTAGAATCAATGCGAACGACTTTCAATTACACCGATGGCGCACATTTTCGGTAATTAATTGAATAACATTCGAATTGGAGGAAAATGAAATGAAGCTAAACAAAATTTTAGCCGGACTTTCCGCAACTGCTATGGCTGTTTCAATGCTGACATTGCTGACAACTTCGGCTGACGCTGAGCCTGTAACTCTGACAGGTTCGCATACTTTTGCAGAGAGCACAACGAACGCTGGACAAGTTGAGCCAATCGTATTGCAGATGCTCCAGTCTAATTACAACTTTGCACCCGATGATACGATTTCCATCACCGTTGAATGTACAAGCGGCGATTCAAACGATTGGCAGGTTGCTGTAAACGCTTATGATACCAGCTGGGGCGGTTGGGGAAATATAGCCAGCGAGCCCGGTACATTGACATTAACTACAACCGTTGCTGATGTTGTGGGTACAACCGGCAATGAGAGTATTAGTGAAGACCTTTCAAATCTTCAGGGACTTAATTTTAACATCTGGGAAGCTGATATTGGTGAATCACTTACCTATGAGCTTAAGATTAACGGCGGCACGGTAAGTTCAACCGATTCTTCCGAGGCAGAGGATTCTTCATCCGAGGTTGTAGAAGATTCTTCATCCGAAGTAGTAGAAGATTCTTCTTCTGAAGTAGTAGAGGATTCTTCATCCGAAGTTGTAGAGGATTCTTCTTCCGAAGCAACCGAGGATTCCTCCGAGGCTGACGAGCCTACAGTAACAGTTCCTACAGAAGATTTTGAAGTTTCTGCAGAGTTTATTGCAGAAGCTGACGGCAACCTGGTTGTATACCTCCTTGGCGATCCCGCAGTCGATCAAGCAGGCGCATTTGATTCCGCTGCTCAGCTTTCAGGTTATGTTGGATTTACTTTGACAATATCCATCGACGAAGCAACAGCTGCTTCCGCTGCAACAGGTGAAACTTGGATTGGCGGCGCATTTGGCACAAACAGCGAGTCTACAGGCTGGAGTTCAAATGAAATCAGTTTCCAGGACGGCGCAAAGCCTTATACATGGACAAAGGTATCTGACGGCGTATATCAGGTAACTTACATGGTAGAAGACGGCACACTGTTTGCTGATACCGATACTTATGCTCAGCTGTTCTATCAGGATTGGTCCACAGCAGGAATCCAGATTACAGGCGCTACACTTATTGCTCCCGAAGCAGAAGCTCCTGTAGATCCCGATGATTCATCCGACGTATCAGACGATTCTTCTGAAGTAGTAGACGATTCTTCTGACGTAGTAGATGATTCTTCATCCGAAGTATCAGACGATTCATCCGAGGCTGACGAGCCTACAGCAACAGTTCCTACAGAGGACTATGAAATTCCTTCTGAGTTCATCGGAGTAAATGCTAATGGCGAACAGGTTGTATTCCTCCTTCCCGATGAAGAGAACGGCATGCCGGGTGCATTTACATCCGCTTCAGAATTTGCAGGCTATGTTGGCTTTACTATGACAATAACGGTTGACGATGTAGCTGCTGCTGATATTGCTAACGGAGCTTGGGTTGGCGGTGCGTTTGGAACAAACTGCACATCCACAGGCTGGACAGCTTACGAAATCGCTTTCCAGGACGGTCAGAAGCCTTACACATGGACACAGGTATCCGACAATGTATATGAGGTAACATTCATGGTAGAAGAGGGTACGCTGTTTACAACAGCAGAAGAATACGCTCAGCTGTTCTACATTGACTACTCTGAACATGGTTCCAACATTGCGATCACAGGTCTTACACTTCTTGCACCCACATCTGCTGATGTTCCCGGAGACGACAGCACTCCTGCAGGCGACGACAGCACTCCCGCAGGTGATGAAAGCACAGCAACAGGCGATGACAGCACCGTAACAGGCGGCGACGATTCCACTCAGACACCTTCCGGTTCTGACGAGAGCCCTGTAACAGGTTCTGCTGCTCTGGCAACAGTAGGCGTTCTGCTTGCAGCTGCAGCTGTAATAGTTACAAAGAAGAAGTAATTTAATTACCGACTTAAAATAAAGCTCGCTTTATGCGGGCTTTATTTTTTTGCGGAAAATAAATATCCCCCTTGACAAAAGGGTCAGAATATGCTATACTGAAAACACACCCCCAGGGAGGGGGTGCTTACATTACGATAAAGGAATGAGGTTAGTGAAAGAGAGGTTTTCCGTTACCGGCATGACCTGTTCGGCTTGCTCGGCTCATGTGGAAAAAAGCGTGTCAAAGCTTGAGGGCGTAAACAATGTGGCGGTAAGTCTGCTTCAGAATTCAATGACTGTGGATTACGACGATAAAAAGCTTACCGAGCAGGATATAATTTCGGCAGTGGAAAAAGGCGGCTACGGAGCTTTTGTTCCGGGTAAGAAAGAAAGTGCGGAAAAAGTTGTTCCCGACATGAGCGGGGAAATAAAAAAGCGCATGATATGGTCGCTGGTATTTCTTGTACCGCTGTTTTATTTGTGTATGGGGCATATGGCGAATATCCCCATTCCGCCTATTTTCACCGGACATGAGAATATGATGATTTTTGCGCTGACCCAGCTTTTTCTTACTGTGCCTATAGTTGTGATTAACAAGAATTATTTTATAAATGGGTTCAGAAATTTGTTTCACAGAGCGCCGAATATGGATAGTCTTATCGCTATCGGCTCCGCCGCGGCAGGGGGTTACAGCGCCGCCCAGCTTTTTGTAATGGCGTACCATATGGGCAGAGGGGATATGTCCGCCGCCCATGACGCTATGATGAATTTGTATTTTGAGTCCTGCGGCATGATTCTCACCCTGATAACTGTGGGAAAATTTCTCGAAGCACGCTCCAAGGGCAAGACCTCCCGGGCGATTGAAAAGCTTATGAATCTTGCTCCCAAAACGGCAGTGGTAATCCGTAACGGTGAGGAGGTTACAATACCTCTGGAACAGCTGGCGGTGGGGGATATATTTGTGGTAAGATCCGGTCAGACAATACCTTGCGACGGAAAAATAGTCGAGGGAAGCTGTTCGGTTGACCAGTCGGCAATTACCGGAGAGAGCATTCCCGTTTCAAAGACCGCCGACGATGAGGTGATTGGTGGCACAATTGTGTCGGGGGGATTTTTAAAGGGCAGATGCGTCAAAACGGGAGAGGACACCACTCTTTCTCAGATTATAAAGCTTGTAGAAGAAGCGGCGTCCTCAAAGGCTCCCATCTCAAAGCTTGCCGACAGGGTAAGCGGGGTTTTTGTTCCAATTGTTATAGGAATAGCTCTTGTGGCGGCGATAGTTTGGCTTGTGATAGGCGCAAGCTTCGCTACTGCCCTGTCGGTAGGAATTGCAGTGCTGGTAATCTCCTGCCCCTGTGCGCTGGGTCTTGCAACGCCTACTGCAATAATGGTGGGCACGGGAAAAGGCGCTGAAAAAGGAATACTGATAAAATCTGCCGAAAGTCTTGAACTTGCCCATAAGGTCACCACCGTGGTACTGGATAAAACGGGCACGGTGACAAACGGAACGCCTTCGGTAACAGACGCAATTTATTTGGGTTGTGAAGAACCTGAGGTACTGGGTGGAATATATTCGCTGGAAAAGGCGTCGTCTCATCCGCTGTCAAAGGCGATATGCTCTTATGCTGAAGCAAACGGTGCTACGGCTTTTGACTGCAAGGATTTTGAGGAAATCCACGGCGGAGGAATCAAAGGACGGGTCGGTAACGATATAATCTGCGCCGGAAATAAGCGGCTGATGTCAGAACAGGGAGCGGACGTTTCAGAATATGAAATGCGGGTAGAGAAACTTGCCGACGAGGGAAAAACTCCGCTTTATATTTCAGTGAACGGCAGTCTGAAAGCAATCATTGCCGTAAAGGATACCGTTAAGAATACCGGAAGAAACGCTGTAGCTCAGTTTAAGAAAATGGGCATGAAGGTGGTAATGCTTACCGGTGACAACAAACGGACAGCCGAAGCCATAAGGCGAGAGCTTGATATTGACACCGCTATAGCGGAGGTGCTTCCGCAGGATAAGGAGCGGGAAATAAGACGTTTGCAGGAAAGCGGCGAGAAGGTGGCAATGATAGGCGACGGAATAAACGACGCTCCGGCTCTTGCCAGAGCGGACGTTGGAATTGCTATCGGAGCCGGACAGGATATCGCAATTGAGTCGGCGGATATCGTGCTTATGAAAAGTGATCTTCAGGATGCGGCGTCGGCTTTCCAGCTGAGCAGAGCGACCATCAGAAACATCAAGGAAAATCTTTTCTGGGCGCTGTTTTATAACTCACTGGGAATACCATTGGCGGCAGGCGTTTTTTATCCGCTTACAGGCTGGACCCTTAATCCTATGTTCGGAGCGGCGGCAATGAGTTTAAGCTCGGTATTTGTAGTGACAAACGCTTTAAGGCTTAAATTCTTCAAGCCGAAATTCAGCTATGTTCCCCTTGAAGCTGCATCGCCGGCAGATGGAGTAAATCAACAATCATTTAAATCGAAAGGAACTGATACTATGAAAAAGACAATTAAAATCAATGGAATGATGTGCGCTCACTGTGTGGCTCATGTTGAAAAGGCGCTTAATGCTATCGACGGAGTAACTGCGGCAAAGGCGGTCCTTGAGGACAACGCCGCTTATGTTACCATGGATAAGAGCGTAGACGACGCAGTTCTGAAAGCTGCGGTTGAAGAGGCAGGCTATGAGGTGACAGGAATAAATGAAGGCTGATAAAAACGACGTTACCTCGCTTATAAAAACCGCAAGAGGACAGCTTGACGGGATTCTGAAAATGATTGAGGAGGACCGTTATTGCATGGATATTTCCAATCAGCTTATGGCGGCTCAGGCGATTATAAAGAAAGCCAACAAGGCAATTCTGACATCCCATATGCAGTGCTGTGTAACGGAAGCAGTTGAAAGCGGTAATGCTCAGGAAAAAATCGATGAGCTAGTAAATCTTATAAACAAGCTGTAACATTCAGCAAAGCCCGAAAATACGCGACTGGCTTAACAGTCGGGTGGTGTTTTCGGGCTTGTTTTATTGACTTTGAAAAAGGGCTATGCTATAATGACCATGAACCATGGTTATGACAAATTCCAAGAAAGCGGTGAAGGGTAATGAAAGAGAAAATTACATTAGGAAAATTTATTCAGGAGAAACGCAAAGCCAAGGGCTTGTCTCAACGGCAGCTGGCAGAGATGCTTTTTGTAACGGAATCTGCCGTAAGCAAGTGGGAGAGGGGGGGTTCACTTAGATAAAGATACCACATCAATAATCCCACGCTGACTTTTGCTCAACCGATACAGCCAGAGGGCTGGATAACAAGAAAAGGCGGTATGCGCCCCGTGGAGGGGTAGCGTACCGCCTTTTCTTGTGGGGGTTTCCAAAGGGGGCAACGCCCCCATTTGGCACACGACTTTGCGAAGCAAAGTGTAGT
>CALXIQ010000009.1 GCA_944388405.1 uncultured Ruminococcus sp.
GAGATTTGCGAGATTAGATTTTATTCGTTGATATGTATAAAAGTAAAAATCGGAGGTTTTCCTTTGGAAGAAATTAAACGCAAAGTAGAACAGCTTCTGCTTAAAACCCAGAAGCCTGCAAGATATATAGGCGGAGAGCATGGAAGCGTAATTAAGGATAAATCCAAGGTAGATGTGAGATTCGCTTTTTGCTTTCCCGACGTTTACGATGTGGGAATGTCTCATTTAGGCATGAAAATTCTTTACGGATTGAAAAATTCCGTGCCAAACTGGTGGTGCGAAAGGGTTTTCATGCCGGAAAAGGATTTTGAAGCGCTTATGCGCGAAAACTCAATTCCCCTTTATGCTCTGGAAAGTCTTGACCCGCTGACTGAGTTTGATTTTATCGGCTTTACGCTGCAATATGAGCTTTCCTATACCAATGTGCTTGCAATGCTTGATCTTGCAGGTATACCCGTGCTGGCTAAGGACAGAAAATCCCTGACGCCCATAGTCGTGGGAGGAGGCCCGTGCGTGTGCAATCCAGAGCCCATAGCCGATTTCTTTGACCTTTTTATTATCGGCGAAGGGGAGGAGGTAAACCTTGAGCTTTTAAGGCTGTACGAAGAAATGAAGCCTCAAAATCCCACCAAGGAGGAGTTTCTCAGAGAAGCGGCGAAAATCAAGGGAATATATGTACCCTCATTTTACGATGTGGAATACAATAGCGACGGAACCGTTAAATTGGTAACTCCCAATGTTCCCGAAGCGCCTGCAAGGGTGAAGAAAAGGATAATCAAGGACTTTGATAAGGTCTATTACCCAGACAGCTTTGTGGTGCCTTTTACAAGTATCGTTCACGACAGAGCGGTAATAGAGGTGCTGAGAGGCTGTATAAGAGGGTGCCGTTTCTGCCAGGCGGGATTTATCTACCGCCCATTCAGAGAAAAGAACATAGATACCATTACAAACGAAACCAAATGCCTGTGTCAGCAGACAGGGTACGAGGAAGTTTCGCTGTCCTCACTTTCAACCAGCGACTATACGCAAATAAACGAACTGCTTGAAAAGCTGTCAGACTATACCGATGAGGAAAAAATCAATCTTTCCCTGCCGTCACTGAGAATAGATAATTTTAGCAAGGAGCTTATTGACAGAATCGCCGCCGTTAGAAAAAGCGGCCTGACATTTGCGCCCGAGGCAGGAACTCAGCGGCTGAGAGATGTTATAAACAAAAATATTACCGAGGAAGAGATAATGCGCACCTGCCGCCTTGCATTTGACGAGGGATATCAGACTGTTAAGCTGTACTTTATGCTGGGGCTTCCGGAGGAAACTATGGAAGACGTAGAAGGTATTGCAAAGCTGGCTCAGGATATTGTAAATCTTTATTATGAAACCCCAAAGGAAAAGCGGGGCAAAAACATTCAGGTTTCAATATCCACCGCAACCTTTGTGCCTAAGCCTTTTACCCCCTTTGAATTTGAGCCTCAAGCCACTCCGGCGGAGATAGCCGAAAAGCAAAAGCATCTCCTTGACTGCATAAATTCAAAGAAGATTAAATGCAGCTATCATCAGCAGAATGTGTCTATTCTTGAAGCGGTGCTGGCAAGAGGAGACAGACGGCTGTGCAAGGCTGTGTATACGGCGTGGAAAAAGGGTTGTACCCTTGACAGCTGGGACGAGCATTTCAGATTTGACCTTTGGCTTGAAGCCTTTGAGGAGTGCGGTATCGATATTGCCTTTTACGCAAACCGCCGCCGTTCATACGACGAGGTAATGCCCTGGTCGCACCTTGATTATCTTATCTCCAAGGAATTTCTTATCAGGGAGAATAAAAAGGCCCACAACGCACAGACCACCCGAAACTGCAAGGAGGGCTGCTCAGGCTGCGGAGTAGGAAAGAATTGCGGAGGTGTTTACTGTGGCTAAACAGCTGATACCGAAAAATCAGAATCTTATTATAGAGCGTTTTGAATACAGGCTTGTCTACAGCAAAACCGGCAGGGCAAGGTATATTTCCCACCTCGATTTAATGCGGACAATGCAGAGGGTGTTTAAAAGAGCGGGCATTCCCCTATGGTATACTCAGGGGTTTAATCCTCATGCATATCTGATGTTTCCTCTTGCCCTTCCGCTGGGAACGGACAGCCGTGTTGAGATTCTTGACGTAGCCCTTGTTGAAGAGCTGGGGTTTGATGAGATAAAAGAAAGACTTAACGACGCAATGCCCGAGGGACTCAGAATAGAAAGCGTTGCAAAGCCTGTAATGAAGCACACGGAAATTGCATCGGCGGAATATCAGATACGCTTTACCTGCAATTGCGATGCCGGGAAGGCAAGGGAGCTTTTTCTCGATTTTCTCGGTCAGGACAAAATAGAAATTGAAAAACGCACCAAGAAAAAAGGTGTGAATCTTGTGGACATCAAGCCCCATATAAAGCTTGTAAGTCTATCGGTTGAAAATGATGAAGTGGTTGCAGATCTGATACTTCCGGCAGGAAACAGCTTTAACCTCAACACCTCGGCGGTTATGGAGGCGTTTTGCAGGGTCAAGGAAGTTGAAATAGACAGCATATATACAGAACGCACAAAAATCATGACAGAGTCGGGCGAAAATTTTATATAGCCGTCAATTGAAATGTAATTTGATGTGTGGTATAATATTTAAGCATTTGAATTACCGTCGGACTTCGTGCGACGAGAGTTAGTGCCGTTTTCCGTTAGCGGAAAGACATTAAAGCGGGCAGTCCTCTGGCTTTGCAAAGGCGGGCGCTTTTGCCATAAAGCGAATGAATGTCTGAAAATAAACAGGAGGTATTTAAAGTGGACGCTTTAAAACTTATTTCAAATTCAAGCTTAAAATCAGAAGTGCCTGTACTTAACGTGGGAGATACCGTAAAGGTTCACGTTAGAATCAAGGAAGGCGACAAGTCGAGAATTCAGGTTTTTGAAGGAACGATCATTTCCAAGAAGCATGGCGGAATCAATGAGACATTTACCGTTCGCCGCGTAGCTCATGGCTGTGGAATCGAGAGAGTATTCCCTGTACATTCCCCCGTTGTTGAGAAGGTAGAGATTGTAAGAAGCGGACGTGTTCGTCGCGCTAAGCTGTACTATCTCCGCAGCAGAGTTGGAAAAGCAGCTAAGGTTAAGGAAGCAATCAGATAATTTTAAGTTAAAGAGTCGGAGTTATCCGGCTCTTGTTTTTTGCATTTAAGCTGTTTGGTTGTGAAATTGTCGTTAATATAAAGCTTTTTTTGCTAAAGCCCTTGAAATTCAGAGTATATTTTGCTATAATAATTTTATGTGATTGTTTTAATTATAAATCTGCCTTTATAAGGCAGGGAAACAGAGGAATGGTTATGCAAAATGATAAAAACGGCGGCAGTGAGATAAATATGTCGTCAAAGGCTATAAACGAAGTGCTGGAATGGCTGGAATCTTTTGTTTTTGCAGTTTTTGTGGTTATTCTTATTTTCATATTTATTTTCCGCAACGTAGTGGTTGACGGACCATCTATGAACCCTACCCTTAGCGACGGCGACCGGCTTATAATATATCATCTGAACTACACGCCCGAGCGGGGAGATATTGTAGTGGTAAACAGCGTGGGGCTGAATAAGACCATTATAAAACGCTGTATAGGCATAGGCGGAGATACCGTCAGAATCAATTACTCGGAAGGCACGGTGGAGGTAAACGGCGAAGTGCTTGAAGAGGACTACATCAACGAAGAAATGACGGTGCTTTCAGGTTTTGATACCCAGTATCTGAACAACGATGTTTTTGAGTACAAAGTTCCCGAGGGAAAACTTTTCGTTATGGGCGACAACAGAAATCATTCTACCGACAGCCGTTCCTATGCGGTGGGCTTTATTGATGAAAGCGACGTTCTGGGAAAGGCTATATTCAGGATACTTCCCATCAGTGGATTTGGAACAATAGGGTGAGGACTTATGCAGCTTAACAAGCGTGCTGAAAAATATAATCCCTATTCAGCCGTAAGCGGAGTTTTAGGCTGGGCGGAAACTCTGGTTATGGCGGTTTTCGTTGCTATACTTATGTTCACTTTTGTGTTTAAAATTGTCGTGGTTGTGGGAAGCTCTATGGAGGACACCTTGTTTGAGGGCGACAGATTGATTATTTCAAATCTTGGCTACGACGCTGCCGACGGCGATATTGTGGTGATAAATTCCGACGTTATGAACGAGGTAATTATAAAAAGAGTTATTGCCACCGCAGGTGAAACCGTAAGAATAGATTATAATCTCGGCGAGGTGGAGGTAGACGGAAAGGTTACCAAAGAGCCCTACATAAAGGAACAGATGATAGATACGGGCAGGTTCAGCGAAATCTTTTATGACGCTGAAAACGACTGTTATGAATACGACGTTCCTTTTGGTTATGTGTTTGTAATGGGTGACAACAGAAATCATTCCACCGACAGCCGTGAAATAGGCCTTGTTTCGGAGGATGAGATACTGGGCAAGGTGGTTTATCGGTTTTATTCCGCCAAAGCGGAAAGGGGCAGAGTTGCCTGAATTTGAGTAAAGGAGGGGTTTTGTGAGCGAGGTTTACAATATACAGTGGTTTCCCGGTCATATGGCAAAGACCAGGCGTATTATGCAGTCTAATCTTAAGTTGGTTGATGTGGTTGTGGAAATTACCGACGCCAGAATACCTTACTCCAGCAGAAATCCCGAAATGGATCGCCTTGTGGGTTCAAAGCCCAGGCTGCTTTTGCTGAACAAAGCCGATTCCGCCGACGAAACCGTTACTTCAATGTGGCTGGATTACTATAAAAGAAAAGGAATTGCGGTTATCGCCACCGACTGTCGAAGCGGCAAGAATGTAAATAAGTTTTATGCCGTTTTAAAAGAGCTGATGGCGGATAAGCTTGCCCAGTGGGAAGCTCACGGAATGAAGGGACGGCCTATAAGACTTATGATTGTGGGAATCCCGAACGTGGGTAAATCCTCGTTTATAAACCGCCTTGCAGGCTCTAAAAGGGCTAAGGTGGAGGACAGACCGGGAGTTACCCGGGGAAAGCAGTGGGTAAGCCTTGAGGGCGACCTGGAGCTGCTTGATATGCCGGGAGTGCTGTGGCCAAAATTTGAGGATAAATTGGTAGGCGAACGGCTTGCCTTTACGGGAGCAGTAAAGGACGACATCATGGATATGGAGTACCTTGCCTGCAGGTTTCTTGAGTTTTTAAACGCAAATTATCCCGGACTTATTACTCAGAGATACGGCGTTACAACCGATGACATTCCCGAAAACGACCCTGACACACCGGGCTGCGTTCAGGGGTTTGAGATACTTGAGAGAATAGGAAGAAAAAGAGGCTTTCTGGTTTCCGGGGGAGAGATTAATACCGAGCGAGCCGCCATTACCGTTATGGACGAGTTCAGAAGCGGCAAAATCGGCAGACTTTCTCTTGAAAAGCCAAACGATATAAAGAGCGGTGATAAATAATGACGCTGGCGGAATTTGATAACGAGTACAGAAAGCAATATCCGATTGTATGCGGTGCTGACGAAGCGGGAAGAGGACCTCTTGCCGGGGACGTTTTTGCCGCCGCAGTGGTTTTTGCTCCGGGTACCGTTATCGAGGGTATTAACGACAGCAAAAAGCTTACCGCAAAAAAACGTGAACAGCTTTTTGAAGAGATTGTTCAGAAGGCTCAGTACTATTCCATTCAGCGCGCCACCGTTGAGGAGATAGAGAGCATTAATATTCTGCAAAGCGCAATGCTTGCAATGAAAAGAGCTATAGAGGATATAGACTGCGCTCCGGATATTGTCCTTGTTGACGGAAATAAAACTCCGGAGATTGATTTCAAAACCCAAGCGATAGTAAAGGGCGACGGAAAATCACAGTGTATTGCTGCAGCGTCCATTCTTGCAAAGGTTGCAAGGGATAAATATATGGAGCAAATGGCGGAAAAATATCCTCAGTATCAGTTTGAAAAGCATAAGGGCTACGGGACTAAGCTTCACTATGAAATGATAGACAAGTTCGGTCCCTGCGAAATTCACAGAATAAGTTTTCTTAAAAAGTACTATGACAGAAAAAATCAGCTCCCGTAAAATCGGAAATATAGGCGAGGACGCCGTTTGCAGATTTCTTGAGAAAAATAAGTACGAAATTCTGGACAGAAATTTCACGATTCGCGGGGGAGAAATTGATATTATCGCAAGAAAAAACGGAATTATTGCTTTCGTTGAGGTGAAAACCAGGAAGAAAAATTCCCTGACCTCAGGGGAAGAAGCTGTGGGAATATCAAAGCGAAAGCATATAATACAGGCGGCGGAAAGATATTTGGTGAGGCTTGACGAGCCTTGCTCCTGCAGGTTTGACGTCGCCGCAGTGGAGCTTGACGGAAATAAGGTTGTTAAGCTCAGATACTACGTTTCGGCGTTTGACGCAAGTAAGTAATGGCTTTGCCAATTAATAAAGAAGGGTGAAAAAATTTATGTATTACAAGAGTACCAGAAACAGCAGCGTAAACGTAACGTCTGCTCAGGCAATTGCACAGGGAATTTCAAAGGACGGAGGTTTGTTTGTACCTTCGGAGATTCCTGCGGTTTCTATGGACGATATTAAGGCGCTGGGAGAAATGACCTACGCTGAGAGAGCGCTGTTTGTGTTCTCGAAGTATCTGACCGACTTTACCGAAGCGGAAATCAAATACTGCGTTGAAAACGCTTATAACGATAAAAACTTTGATACCGACAATATAGCAGAGCTGGCGCATCTTTTTGACGGAACTTATATGCTGGAGCTGTGGCACGGTCCTACCTGCGCTTTTAAGGATATGGCGCTGCAGATTCTGCCTTATCTGCTTACCACATCGGCTAAAAAGCTGCAGCTTAACAAGAAGATTGTAATTCTTGTGGCAACCTCCGGAGATACCGGAAAGGCTGCGCTTGAAGGCTTTAAGGACGTTCCCGATACCGAAATACTGGTCTTTTATCCCGAGGATGGCGTTTCCGCCATGCAGAAGAAGCAGATGACCACTCAGGAGGGTGAAAACGTAGGCGTATGCGCTATCAAGGGCAATTTTGACGACGCTCAGAACGGCGTAAAGGCTATCTTCACCAACGAGGAAATCGCCGCCAAGCTTTCAGAAAACGGTATGATGTTCTCCTCCGCAAACTCCATCAACTGGGGACGTCTTGCGCCGCAGATTATCTACTATGTGTCAACCTATGCTCAACTTGTCAAGGACGGCGAGATAAATGCAGGCGAGAAGATTAATATCGTTGTTCCCACCGGAAACTTCGGAAACATTCTTGCCGGATATTACGCCAAGAAAATGGGAGTTCCGGTAAACAAGCTTATTTGCGCTTCCAACGCCAACAACGTGCTGACCGATTTTATCAGAACCGGAATTTACGACAGAAACCGTCCTTTCCATACCACGATTTCACCCTCTATGGATATTCTCATTTCCTCTAACCTTGAAAGACTGCTTTATCATCTGTGCGGTGAAAATGACGCTCAGATCAGGGAGTGGTTCGGCGCGCTGTCTCAGAGCGGCAGATACGAGGTTACCGACGAGGTAAAGGCGGTTCTCAAGGAGGAATTTTACGCCGGCTGCTGCGACGACGTTCAGACCAAGGCGTGCATCAAGGAAATATACGACAAGTATTCCTACACCTGCGACACCCACACTGCGGTTGCCGTTAAGGTTTATGAGGATTACAAGGCGGCAACGGGTGATACTACAAAGACGGTTATTGCTTCCACCGCAAGCCCTTATAAGTTCTCCGGCTCGGTGCTTGACGCTATAGGCGTTGATACAAATGCCGATGAATTTACGCTGGTTGATAAGCTTTACGAAGCGTCAAAGCTTCCCGTGCCCGCATCTCTTGCGGCGCTGAAGGAAAAAGAAGTACGCTTCAGTGAAACTGTTGACAAGTCTGAAATGAAGGACTATGTTTTCAGAGCATTGGGAATCTGATAATATGTACAGTCTGACTTGTCTGAACAGGTCAGACTGTCGGTTATCCTGTCCTCAGACCTGATAACCTGTTAAAGGCAGTAATTAGCAGCCCTTTGCTTTAAAGGTCTTGCACTCTGTTTCATCACAGCAGTTAGGATTTGAGCAAGTACAGCATACGTCGATTTTACCGGCAGTGCACTCACAGCCGTTCTTGTTGTAAACACAGTTGGTAACGTCGCAGTTTATGCCGTAGATTCTTTCCTTTTCCATCAGTAATCACTCCTTCCGCAACAGTTGTTGCACAATTATTATGTGCGCCCCGGAGGTTTTTATTATGGAAATTTCGACCGTTAGGAGGTAACCGATTGAGCCTGTTTGTTATGGCGGATTTGCATTTGTCCCTGTCAGTCAATAAGCCGATGGATATTTTCGGCGGCTGGAAGGATTATATGCAGAAAATCGAAGAAAATTGGCAAAAAAAAATCAAGCCGGAGGATACTGTGGTAATCCCTGGGGATATATCCTGGGCTATGGGGCTTGAGCAGTGCTACAAGGATATGGAGTTTTTGAATAAGCTCAACGGCAGAAAGATAATTTCAAAGGGGAATCACGATTACTGGTGGAACACCAAAAACAAGATGGATAATTTTTTCAAAAGCAACGGATTTGAAACGTTGAACATTCTGCACAACAATCATTATGCCTATGAAAATATCGGAATATGCGGAACAAGAGGCTGGATAAACGACGGCAGCGCAGAGGAAGATAAAAAGGTTATCCTCCGTGAGGCGGGCAGGCTTGAAGCTTCAATAAGCTCGGCTGAAAAGGCAGGGCTTGAGCCGGTGGTGTTTCTGCATTATCCGCCGGTTTTTGCCGCAAGCCGCAATGAGGACATACTTGATGTGATACATCGTCACAATATCAAGTGGTGCTTTTACGGTCATCTTCACGGCAAGGGTCATTTGTCCGCCATTAACGGTGAGCGTGAAGGTGTTAATTATCGGCTTATATCAAGCGATTTTCTGCAATTTGAACCAATGGACATAACGAAAATTGTGCAATGTGACAATTTATAAAAAAACACTGGAAAAATTCAAATATGTATGCTATAATTATTTAGATACATTTATTTAATGGAGGAATTAAAAAATGAGTTTGAAGTCAGCAAATAAGGTTGAAACCAATAAGACGGAACTGGAGATAGAGATTTCTGCCGAAGCCTTTGAAGAGGCTATCGAAAAGGCTTATCAGAAAGCTAAGAAGAACATCACAATCCAGGGCTTCCGCAAGGGTAAGGCTCCCCGTAAGCTTATCGAAAGAGAGTATGGCGAGAACGTGTTCTATGAGGACGCTGTAAACCTCCTTTACGGTCCCGAGGTTGACGCTGCAATCAATGAATCGGGTGTTGAGCTGGTTGCCAGACCCGAGGTTGAGGTTACATCTATCGACAAGGCTACAGGCGTTGCTCTCAAGGTTGTTTGCATAACAAAGCCTGAGGTTGAGGTTAAGGATTATAAGGGTATAGAAGTTGAGAAAACTGTCAATGCTGTAACCGATGAGGATATTGACAGAGAATGCAACAAGCTGAGAGAGAGAAACGTAAGAATCATTACCGTTGACGACAGAGCTGCTGAAATGGGCGACGACGTTGTAATCGACTTTGAGGGCTTCAAGGACGATGTTGCTTTTGAAGGCGGCAAGGCTGAAGATTTTACGCTTACACTTGGCAGCGGTCAGTTTATTCCCGGCTTTGAAGAGGCTATTGTAGGTCACAACGCCGGCGAGCAGTTTGACATCAACGTAACCTTCCCTGAGGAGTATCAGGTTAAGGAGCTGGCAGGTGCGCCCGCAGTATTCAAGATTAACCTTAAGTCCATTTCAAAGAAGGAGCTTCCCGAGCTTGACGACGATATGATCAAGGACGCTACCGAGTTTGAAACTGTTGACGAGTATAAGGCTGACGTTAAGAAGAAGCTTGAGGAGGCTGCTGAGAAGGCTGCCGATGCTCAGGTTGAAAACAAGCTTTTTGATAAGGTAGTTGAAAACATGACTGCTGAAATTCCTCAGGTTATGTTTGATAACAGAGTAAACGAAATGATTAACGAGCTGGCTCAGAGACTTCAGCCTCAGGGCATTACTCTTGACCTTTATCTCCAGTATACAGGTCAGACTATGGATACTCTCAGAAAGGCTTATATGGAGCAGGCTGAAAAGCAGGTTAAGCTTAGACTTGCTCTTGAGCAGGTTGTAAAGAATGAGGGAATCGAAGCTTCCGAGGAGGAAGTAAACGAGGAGTTCAACAAGCTTTCAGAGACTTACAAGATGGACGTGGAGCAGATAAAGAATTACATCCGCGCCGAGGATCTTGCTAAGGATATAGCTGTAGGCAAGGCAGTAGACATGATTAAGGAAGCTGCCGTTATTAAGTAATTGTTGTAGTATATTGTCCTTTTCGCTCGCTGTATCCCTGCGAGCGAAAAGCATATAATCAGGAGGTAATGAAAATGGCATTGATACCTTATGTAGTAGAACAAACCGGCAGAGGCGAGCGCAGTTACGACATTTTTTCAAGACTGCTCAACGACAGAATTATAATGCTCTGCGACCAGATTAACGACGCTGTTGCAAGCGTGGTAGTGGCTCAGCTTTTGTATCTTGAAGGTCAGGACCCTGAGAAGGATATCGACCTTTACATCAACAGCCCCGGCGGTTCAATAACTGCGGGAATGGCTATCTATGATACCATGCAGTATATAAAGTGCGACGTTTCCACCATCTGCATCGGCATGGCGGCTTCAATGGGAGCTTTTCTCCTTTCAAGCGGCGCCAAGGGGAAAAGACTTTCCCTTCCCAACAGCGAAATTCTTATTCATCAGCCGCTTATTTCAGGCGGTCTTTCGGGTCAGTGTACCGATATAAAGATACATTCGGATCATCTGGTAAGAACCAGAGAAAAGATGAATCGTATTCTTTCGGAAAACACCGGCAAGCCTATCGAGCAGATTAATATAGATACCGAAAGAGATAACTATATGACAGCTCAGCAGGCAATGGAATATGGACTTATCGACAAAGTAATAACCAACAGATAGTTTTATAAACAGAAGGATTGGTGTAACAAAATGCCTAACGATGTAATTAAGCGGTGTGACTTTTGCGGAAAACCGGAAACAAAGGTAAGAAATATGTTTTCCGCAGGGGATAATCATATTTGCGACGAGTGCGTTCTGTTCTGTTATGATATTTTGGCGGAGCAGGGCATTGCTACTGCGCCCAAGCAGGTAAAATTGCAGGATAAAAAAGATGCCCAGCATAATATAACGCTGAAAAAGCCTGCCGAGATAAAAGCGTTTCTTGACGAATATGTCATCGGACAGGACGACGCAAAGATTGCCCTTTCGGTTGCAGTATACAATCACTACAAGCGTATTATGTCCCTTGACGACGACAGCGACGACGTTGAAATTCAAAAGAGCAACGTTCTGCTTTTAGGACCTACGGGAACGGGCAAGACTATGCTCGCCCAGACGCTGGCAAGGCTGCTTAACGTGCCCTTTGCAATCGCCGACGCAACCACCCTTACCGAAGCGGGATATGTGGGCGATGACGTTGAAAATGTGCTGACAAGGCTTATTCAGGCTGCTGATTACGACGTTGAAGCGGCTCAGAAGGGTATAATCTATATTGACGAGATTGACAAGATAGCCAGAAAGTCGGAGAACACCTCTATCACCCGTGACGTCAGCGGTGAAGGCGTTCAGCAGGCGCTGCTTAAAATCGTAGAGGGCACTGTTTCAAACGTTCCTCCCCAGGGCGGCAGAAAACATCCTCATCAGGAGTTCATTCAGATTGACACAAAGAATATTCTGTTTATCTGCGGCGGCGCATTTGAAGGACTTGAATCGGTTATAAAGAAGAGAACAGATTCCTCTTCACTGGGCTTCGGCGGAAACATCAAGAACAAAGACGCAGATACAAATGTTATGAAAAAAGTACTGCCTCACGATCTGGTGAAGTTCGGCATAGTGCCTGAGCTGGTGGGACGTCTGCCGGTTATAACGGTGCTTGATGAGCTGGACGAGGATACTCTTTGCAGGATTCTCACCGAACCGAAAAATTCCCTTATCAGGCAGTATACAAAGTTGTTCAAGCTTGACGGTATTGATTTTACCGTTACCGACGACGCCAAGAGGGAAATAGCAAGACAGACTATTGCTCAGAAAACTGGTGCAAGAGGTCTGCGGGCGATTGTGGAAAAGATTCTCACAAAGCTTATGTTTGAAGCTCCCTCAGACAGCGAGATAACGGGAATAACTATAACCTCCGATTGCGTTAAGGGAATCGCAAAGCCTGTAATAACAAGAACAAAAGCGGAAACTTCCCCACGTAAGGGGGCATAGTAAATAAAGCTGCCTTATACCGTTTATAAAGCTCGGCTTATGCCGGGCTTTTTTGTGCGGGAGATTAGAATAGTGCAGTTTAAGTAGTCTGCTCCTTTCAAAAAGGGTATAAAAATCAGCGCATTGCACTTGACCTTATCAAAAAAAAGTAGTAAAATATATATGGAAGTGCGGTAAACGCATAATCTAAGTTGAAAGGATTTGTTCTTGATGTCAAAGAAATTTATTGTTGAAACCTCGGCTCGTCACGTCCATGTAACAGAGGAGGATCTTGAAACTCTGTTCGGAAAGGGCGCAAAGCTTACTCATAAAAAGGATCTTTCCCAGCCGGGACAGTTCGCCTGCGAGGAAAGAGTAACGGTTGTAGGTCCTAAGAAAGAGCTTGCCAACGTTTCTATACTCGGACCGGTGCGTTCGGCAACTCAGGTGGAGCTTTCGGCTACTGACGCACGCTCTATCGGAATCGCAGCTCCTGTAAGAGAGTCTGGAGATCTTGACGGTTCAGGTGCTTGCAAAATAGTAGGACCTTGCGGTGAGGTTGAAATTTCTCAGGGCGTAATTATTGCAAAGAGACATATTCATATGACTCCTGCAGACGCTGAAGAGTTCGGTGTTAAGGACAAGCAGATAGTTTCGGTTAAGATAGAATCTGCTGAAAGAACTGCGATTCTTTGCGATACTGTGGTAAGAGTAAGTGAAAAATATGCGCTGGCAATGCATATCGATACCGATGAATCTAACGCAGTAGGAGCTTCAAGGGATCAGATGGGCGAGATAGTTGAAATTTAAGTTTAGGGCAGTTTCCATATATATCGGGCGGTCACAGATCGCCTGATTTTTTTGTATAGCTGACTTAGTGAACGGGTTTATAGTTTTAGCTTGTGTTTTGTTGTATAAAATAAATGTACTCAAAAAGGCTTTAATGCAAATTTAAAAATTAACCGGAAGGCATAAAGACTTCCGGTTAAAAGTTGATATATTTGTCCGTCAATTAGTAAAAAGCTGAACCCATGATTTGGTGGAAGAATCATATCCGACGCCGAGCTTTCCGAAATTAGGATTCATAATATTTTTTCTGTGGCCCTCCGAATGCATCCATGCAGTTACGACTTGGCTCGGAGAAATCTGCCCTTTTGCAATATTTTCACCGACAGTGTTCCATCTGATGTTAAATTCGTCAAGTACAGTAAAGCAGCTTGTTCCGTCCGGTCTGGTGTGGCTGAATAGTGTGTTGATCTCCTTTGCACGCACCTGTGCCGCCTTGCAAAGCTCAGTGTCAAGAGTCAGGCTTTTAAGTCCCGCCTTGTTCCTTTCAATGTTTACAAGGGCGAGGACTTCCTTTGCCTCAGCAAGAAAAGCGTCACCTTTTGTCGTAACAGAAACGTTTCCGAATGCGCCTGCGTTGACCTTTCCTTTAGTATCAGTCCTGTAGGCTCTGACTTTGAACTGATATTTTGTTGAAGGATTCAAACCGCTGATGCGGTATGTAGTTGTATTCATGTTGCGGATAGTAGCTATCTTTGTCCATGAACTGTTTTTAAGCTGATATATCTGATAACCGTTTCCGGTCTGCTTTGTCCAGTTGAGGCGAACTGCGTCGGCTGTTTTGCTTGTGGAAGTTATTTTTACGGCTTTTGATTTTGTGGCAGCAAGAAACTCCTTGCTTGCACTTCCCCAATAATTAGTGCCGTTTACTTTTCTGTATGCCTTGACTTTATATCTGTAAAGCGTTCCCGATGAAAGCTTGCTGTCACGGTAGGTGGTAGTGCTGCCGTTTTTTATGGTTGCAATTTTCACCCAGTTTTTCCCGTTGTAACGGTAAACTCTGTAACCCGAAGCACCACTGACCTTATTCCAGTTAATGCGTATTGCATCGGCAGTGCATGAATAGTCTGATTTCAAGGTAACCGTTGCCGGAGTATAAGCCGAGGCTGTAAGTACTGAATCGGCTGAAGCCGCAATGTTAAAGCCGTTGTCGGCGGAAGCCCCGGCAAATGAAGAAATGGCGATTACTCCCGCTGAAAAAAACGATAACAGTATTTTAAAGTTGTTCATTAATAAATCCTCCAATATGTAATTTTATAATTAAATTCTATCATGCTTAATTTGTAAAGTCAACGTTAAATTATCCCAATACATTGCTTTTTAGCGAAATGCAAAAAATTATAAATAGAAAAAGTAAAAATCGTCCGCAAATTCCGGACGATTTTTCTTTATGTGATTTTATCATATTTAGTTTGTAAGGTTTATACGCAGTCTGTTTACGTATATATGAAAGGAGATGCGGTTACATAACTGTATGTTGAATATTCCAAGTACAAAACAACGGCTGCGGTATCTTATTAACCCACAGCCGTTGTTGTTTTTTCAATTATTATGTAGAGCTATTTATTCCTTTTGAAAAAGCCTATAATCACAGAGAAAATGTTTTTTTTCTTTGGCTTTGCCGCCGTTTGGGTCTGTTTGGGAGCGTTGGCGTAAGCTTCAGCCACAAAGTGCTTTTGCGAGTCGATTGGGTTGTCGCTTGTTTTTACGTGAGAATATGTTCCGTCGGGATGCTGTTCTCTTGCTTTTACGTTGTCGGAAAGCTGGATGTTGAAATAGTCGATAACACGTTCCTTTATTCCTTCATCCAGCAGGGGAGCGGCAACCTCAACTCTACGTGTAGTGTTTCGGGTCATATAGTCGGCGGAGGAGATATACACTTTTCTTCTCACACCCGAGCCGAAAATATATATTCTTGAATGCTCAAGATACCTTCCCACTATGGAAATAATCCTGATGTTGTCGGTTACACCTTCAACGCCTGCAACCAGACATGATATACCCCTGATAACAAGCTCCACCTTTACTCCTGCCTGGGAACATTCAATAAGCTTATCTATAAGCACTTTGTCGGTAAGAGAATTAAGCTTTGCGCCTACATAGCCCTTTCCTCCGGCACGGGCGATGTTTATTTCATCGTCCATCATTTCAACAACTCTGTTTTGCAGACACAGGGGAGCAACCAGCAGCAGTTTTGAGTTTTCAACCAGCTCGCCTACCGACAGTGCCTTGAATACGTTCTGAGCATCCTCGGCAATTTCCCTGTTTGCAGTCATAAGGCTGAAATCGGTATAAAGCTCAGCAGTTTTTTCGTTGTAGTTTCCCGTTCCTATCTGAGTATAATATTTAACCGTTTTGCCGTTCTTTTTGGTTATAAGGCAAAGCTTTGAATGGACCTTAAGCTTCTGAGGACCATACATAATGTGACAGCCCGATTCCTCCAGCAGCTTTGACCATCCGATATTGTTTTCCTCGTCAAACCTTGCACGCAGTTCCACAAGAACAATAACTTCCTTGCCGTTTTCAGCAGCGGCGCACAACGCCTTTACTACCTTAGAGTTCTTTGCCACACGGTAAAGGGTCATCTTTATTGAGACCACCTGCGGGTCGTTAGCCGCCTCTTCAAGCAGGTGGATAAAAGGCTTTATTGATTCATAAGGGTAGGACAGCAGTATATCGCCCTTATCAATTTGCTGCATCATGGGGACGCCGTCCTGAACCATACGGGACCGCTGAGGCTCAGCCTTAGGGAAAAACAGCTCCTTGCGGTTTGCCGCCTTGCCAAATATTGTGGAAACGTATTTAAAGTCAAGAGGCGATTTTTCCACAAAAGTCTGCTTTTTTGATAGTTCAAGCCGTAAAAGCAGTTCGTCAAGGGTCAGGTCGGAAATCGTTTTTGAAAGCTGAAGTCTTACCGGACACAGCCTTTTACGCTTGCTTATAAGCACGGACATATTCTGCCTAAAATCAAGCTCATTGTCAAAGCTTTCGTCAACGTCAATGTCGGCGTTTCTGGTAATGCGCATCAACGCTTTTTCTTCAATTTTATAGCTTTCAAAAGCTTTGTCCGCATAGTGAAGAATAATATCCTCAACCAGCAGAAAGCTGATTTTATCGCTGGCGTCAGATGGCAGAAAAACGACCCGTTCAAACTTTCCGCCGCAGCCTATAATACCAAGCTTTATTCCCGATTTTGAAGATATTCTGGCTATTACGTAAATATCCTGATTGTTAAGGAAAGGGAAGGGATGACGCTTATCTATAATAAGGGCATTAAGAAAAGGCTTGATTTCATAAGCGTAATATGAATCCACAAACTCCTGCTCGGATTTTGACAGGCTTTTCATTGTTCTGTGGTAAACTCCCCGAAGCTCAAGCTCCTTGTTTACAGCTGAAAGAGTCTTATCCTTGATGTCGTTAAGCTCGCCCACCTTTGAGTAGATCGCCGCCAGCTGTTCGGATGGACGCATTTTGGTTTTGCCGTCCTTTTCATCGTCGTTGATAAGTTTCTGGTCGATGAGGGAGCCGACTCTTACCATAAAAAACTCATCAAGATTGCTTCCGTAAATTGAGGTAAAAAGCAATCTCTCCATAAGCGGAACCGAGCTGTCCTGAGCTTCCTCAAGCACCCTGTTATTGAATTTCAGCCATGATAGTTCTCTGTTATCGTAAACTTTATTAGACATAAGCTATGCTCTCTTAACGGAGCATTCCTCCTTAATTTATTTGATACGGCACAATGCTTTAAGTTGCTTGCAGCCAAACATTAATACATATTTTAATTATATTATATTGTCCTATTGAAGTCAATAAGAATAATGTAAAATATGAGTATAAGCGACAAAAAAGCACGTCAATGTGCTTTACATTGACGTGCTTTGCATTAAACGCTGAACTGTGAGTTATAAAGGTCGGCGTAAAAACCGTTTTTATCCATAAGCTCTTTATGAGTGCCTTGCTCAATTATATGACCGGCATTCATTACCAGAATGCAGTCGGCTTCCTTTATCGTAGAAAGGCGGTGAGCTATAATAAAGCTTGTTCTGCCTTTCATCATTTCGTGAAAAGTCTGCTGAATTAAAATTTCTGTTCTGGTGTCGATAGAGGAGGTGGCTTCGTCAAGAATAAGCATGGGCGGCAAAGCAAGCATTACCCTTGCAATACACAAAAGCTGTTTTTGTCCCTGAGAAAGTGTACCGCCGTCCTCGGATATAACAGTGTCGTAGCCGTTTGGCAGTCTTTTTATAAATCCGTGACAATGGGCGGCTTTGGCGGCGGAGGTTATCTCATCAATAGAGGCGTCCGGCTTTCCGTAAGCGATGTTATCACGTATCGTTCCGGTTTTTAGCCAGGTTTCCTGCAAAACCATTCCGTACATAGACCGCAGGGAATCACGTGTGCACTGCTTTATCGGCACAGAGCTTACAATTATCTCACCTTTGGTGACATCATAAAACCTCATCAGTAGGTTTATTACAGTGGTTTTTCCGCAGCCGGTAGGACCTACTATCGCTATCCTCTGACCGGATTTTACCGATATATTGAAGTTTTCTATCAAAGGAACGTCGGGATTGTAGGAAAAGCATACGTTTTCGGCTTTCAGCGTACCGTCAACCTTTTCAAGGGTTACGGCGTCTGGACTGTCGGGGATCTCCGCAGGCTCGTCGATTATCTCAAACACTCTCTTTGCTGAAGCGAATGCGCTTTGAAGCTCGGTTATAACGCCTGAGATTTCATTAAAAGGTTTGGTGTACTGGTTGGCGTAGGTAAGAAAGCAGGAAAGCTGTCCCACTGAGAAACCGCCGCCTATTGCGGCAAATGCGCCGATGATGCCGACACTTGTATACACCAGACCATTTATAAAACGTGTGCAGGGATTTGTCAGGGAGGAGAAAAAGGTAGCTTTTACTCCAACCTGCTGAAGATTTTTGTTGAGCACATCAAATTTTGCTTCCGATTCGTTTTCATAAGCAAACGCCTTTACCACCTTCTGATTGCCCACCATTTCTTCCACAAGGGACGTCATATCGCCTCTTGCTTCCGACTGTTTCTGAAAAAGCCTGAAGGTGTTTTTGGCGATAAACCTTGCAACAAAAAGCGAAACAGGCGTTATAACAACAACGATAAGAGTTATTCTGACATTTATCGAAAGCATAAAGAAAAGCGTGCCGAAGATTGTGACGATTCCCGTGAAAAGCTGAGCGAAGCCCATAAGCAAGCCGTCGGAAATCTGCTCCACATCGGTGACAAGTCGACTCATAATATCTCCGTGGGGATGACTGTCAATATATTTCAATGGCAGCTTTTGCAGATTTTTAAAAGCGTCATTGCGTATGTCCCTTACCGTATTGTAGGTTACCTTGTTGGTGCAAAGGGACATAAGCCACTGGGAAACACCTGTTATTGCAACCACAATTGCAAGCTTAATCAGAATAGGCACAAGACCCTCAAAATCAACGTTGCCCTCTTCAATAATAAGGTCGATTCCGTCGCCCATAAGAATGGGAGCATAAAGAGTGGCGGCAACAGAAATCACCGATAGTACAAGCGCCATTACAAGCAGCCAGACATGAGGTCCGGCGTATCTCATAAGGGGCTTGAAAATCGAATCCTTGCCGGTAGATTTTTTCTTACTCATTTTCAGCCACCTCCTCTGCGGAAAGCTGCGACAGGCAGATTTCCTTGTATACCTTGCAGTTTTTAAACAGCTGACTGTGAGTGCCGATTCCGGCAACTTCGCCGTCGTCCAGCACTATTATTTTATCTGCGTTTCGTATTGAAGAAATACGCTGTGAAACGATAAACACCGTCATATCCTTGGTCTTTTCGGCTATCGTCTTTCTCAGCCGTGCGTCTGTGGCAAGGTCAAGAGCAGAAGCTGAGTCGTCAAGCACCAGTATTTCGGGATTTCCCACCAGAGCCCTTGCTATGGTAAGCCGCTGACGCTGACCTCCCGAAAGGTTTTTGCCGTCCTGAAGAATCATATAATCAAGCTTCTGTGGCTTTTCGTTTACAAAATCCAGAGCCTGAGCAATTTCCAGCGCCCGGCAGATTTCCTCGTCTGAAGCGTTTTTATCACGCCACTGCATATTCTCCCGTATCGTGCCCTTGAAAAGCACGGCTTTCTGAGGAACCATGCCCACCTTGTGACGAAGCTGTTCAAAGGAATATTCGCTGACTTCGTGACCGTCAACGGTAAGTTTACCGCTCTGATACTGATAAAACCTGGGGATAAGGTTTATCAGCGTGGATTTTCCTGCGCCCGTTCCGCCGATAACTCCAATTGTTTCACCCTTGGCGGCGGTAAAGGTTACGTGGCTTAGGGCAGGTTCGTCTGATTCGTTGTAAGCGAAGGTAACATCTTTAAACTCAACCGCAAGGGCATTGTCCTTCGGCGTCAGGGGCTTTGCGTTTTCATCGGTTATTGACGGCTTGCATGCGAACACCTCGTTTATTCTCACGGAGGACGCCTGAGCCTTGGTTATGGAAGTAATCAAAAGGGCAACCGCCAGCAGCGCAAGAAGTATCTGATTCATGTAGCTTGTGAGGGCAATAAGCTCACCCTGAGTAATGCCGCCGATATTGACGTCGATTCCGCCAAACCAGATGATTGCGATAATAGCAACATAAACTATAACATAAGTACAGGGATTCATAAGGGCGGAAATTCTTCCTGCCTTTATCTGAAGGTCAAACAGCTGGTCCGCATTGTCGTGAAATTCCTGTTCTTCGTTTTTCTGACGTGAAAAAGCTCTGATTACTCTTACGCCGGAAAGATTTTCGTTGACCATAAGAGTGGTTCTGTCCAGCTTTTTCTGAATTGTCTTGAACATTGGAACGGTTTTGGTCATAACCAGATATATTACCAGTCCCAGAACGGGGGAGGCTATGAGGAAAATAAGCGTCAGCTTTACCGAAATGGTAAAAGCCATTATAATAGAACCGATAACAATAAAAGGCGACCTGAGAAAAAGTCTTAGCAGCATATTTACGCCTGTCTGCGCCTGATTTATGTCAACGGTCATTCGTGTCACCAGCGTTGCGCTTCCTATTTTATCAATCTCTGAGTGGGAAAGGGTGTTGATGTGCCGATAAAGGTCACGTCTAAGCTCGGTTCCGAATCCCAGGGCGGCTTTTGCGGCAAAATACTGTGCGGTAAGAGAGCATGCCAGTCCCAGCACTCCCAACAGTACCAGTATAATACCCATGTTGATTATATACCCTCTGTCGGCATCGGAAATTCCCACGTCGATGATATTTGCCATAACTAAAGGAACCGCCAGCTCAAAGCAGGCTTCAATAAGCTTGAAAAGCGGTCCCACTATGCTTTGAAGCTTATAGTTTTTAAGATACTTAAAAAGCTTTAACAAAATGATTCTCCTCTTTTAACTTGCGTTGCCTGATTTAGCTGCATATGAGTTGCTTGATTGGGAAATACGGCGTTTTGTCAGGCAATGGCATAAATATTTTTTCAGACATAAAGTTAGTATACCATAAAATTATAGCTTGTGGTAATATCTATATTGCAATTTTGTTAATTTTGTGGTATACTATATCAATCGCTCAAGAATGCAAGGCGTATTGTATGAAATCCGTAAGCAATTAGGTTTGATTTGAACGGAGGGGTAATTTATGATTGAGGTTGTCACAAATATAGATTTTGCAATACTTGACCTTATCCAGAAGCTGCACAACAGGGTGCTTGATTTTATTATGGAGGCGCTTACCCTGTCGGGAAATAACGGATATATATGGATTGCAGTTTGCTTGCTGCTAATATGCATACCAAAAACCCGCAAGATAGGTTTATTTGCGGCAGTTACGCTGCTGGTTGAGTGGATTCTCAACGACTGGATACTGAAAGAAATAATAGCAAGGGAGCGTCCGTTTATACAGAACAGCGGCATTGACCTTATAATACATCAGCCAAGCGGCTATTCCTTCCCTTCGGGACATTCTGCTTCCTCTTTTGCCGTTGCCACCGCCATATTTATGCATAGCAAAAAGCTGGGAATACCTGCGTATATTTTAGCATCGCTTATAGCGTTTTCAAGGCTTTATTTTTACGTGCATTTCCCGTCGGACGTTATAGCGGGAATTTTATTTGGAACGCTGATTGCGGTTGGCATGAACAAGCTGCTGAATTTTATTTTGGAAAGAGTAAAAAAGCATAAAATTTCTGAAAAACAATCGGCAAACTCAGACTGAATCAAAACGTCAATCGGGCGGCAGAGGTCGCCCGATTTTTTGTTGAATTACGGCTCGTTTACGTATTTCATAAAGTCATCAAAAATTGCCCTGTAACCGTCCTCGTTAATATGCATACCTTCAATGGTATATTCTGCTTTAAGCCTGCCGCAATCATCTTTAAGGTTGCGGTTTATGTCTATATAGCGTTGATTATGCTTTTTGGCAAGCTTTTCAACCTCAGCATTTGCGGCGTTGATTTTTTCGTTGGTGCGTATTTTCAAGCACTCCTTCATCTCATCTGATGCCGCTTCAAAATTCACCGGATAGTACGCCATAAGATATATTTCCACTCCGGGAACGGCTTGTTCGATTTCAGTTAATATTTCATCGTAATTATTCATTATTGTGCTTATTGCTATGCTTGAATCGCTTAAGTCGTTTGTGCCTATGTTTATAAACACTCTTGACGGTTTTAAATCCAGTACGCATACGTCCAGCGCATTTTTAAGCTCCTGCGTAACAAATCCGCCGATACCACGGTTGTAGACGATTTTGTTGCTGCCTGATTCAGCTATGAATTTTTCTATCGGAAACATTTCCATAAGCGATGACCCGGCGCAGACTATCTGTCCCGGCAGGACTGACTGATTCTTTAATCGGTAGTTTTTGATTTTCCTCAGCTTATCAACCTGAGTTTGGTCAAGTTCTTCGTATTCGGTTGTATTCATTGTATGACCTCCGTTTTATGTCTTGAAATGCTAAAGCATATTTGTTATAATATATAAGCAGGCAAAATATTGCTTAATATTTATGCTCAACATATCTTTTGTCGTTTCTGACCTATATTTCACAGCAAAGGAATGATAGCCATGGAACTTCAGCAATTAAAGTATTTTCAGGTCATCGCTTGCACCCAGAATATTTCCGCAGCCGCCAAGCAGCTGTATATTGCCCAGCCTTCGTTAAGTCAGACGTTAAAGCGTTTGGAAAATGAGATCGGTATGCCTTTGTTTGATAGGATCGGCAAACAAATAGTTTTGAATCATGCAGGCGAGATTTTTCTCAAGCACGTAAATGCCGTTTTTCAGTCACTGGAAAATGCCCAGCGTGAGTTGCAGACTTATAAGGAGGATAAACTGACAACTGTTGGAATCTGTATTCAGTGTGCATCGCTGCTTATCCCGGAAATAATCGGAGAGGTACAATCAGCATATCCTGACATACAGCTTCAGCTTTTTCAGCATCCTGATATGGACAATATTGATATGGATTTGAAAATATCGTCTGATCATACATTCACTCCGGAGCCCGACAGCATTATGCTCATGAAAGAGCCTTTAGGCATTGTTCTGCCCAAGAACCATCGCCTTTCCGATAAAGAAATTATTACCTTCAGCGATCTTTCAGCGGAGCATTTTATAAGCCTCAGTATCGGGCACGATCTTTACAATATCATTTCATTCTACTGTAAGAAATATAATTTCAGTCCCAATATCTCCACCTATGTTGATTCACCTAATGTTATGAGAGATCTGCTCAGGATCAATTTAGGAATAGCATTTATACCCCAGTATACCTGGGAAAGCTTTTATCACGATTCATTGGTATTTAAGCCTGTAGTAGATTTACCGATGTACAGATGCATCATACTGTCATGGGACGAGTCTAAATATATGACACCCTCTGTTAGACGGTGCAGAGATATGATAATAGAATATTTTAAAAGCTATAATCAAAGATATCAATCAGATTCTGCTTTCTGAATAATATTATACATCATAACTGTTATAGTGTAAAATATATATTTACATATATATCGATAGCTTTAAAGCTATATGCGTAAGATTTAATAAAGACCTTTATTCGACGGTTCAGTCGGATATAAGGTCTTTTTTTGTTTTTGTACGCTTTTTAGAGACAATTGCCGATACCGCCAGAGCCGCAGCTGCTCCTGCCGCCGCTCCAAGGGTGTCTATGCAAACATCCCGAAATTCGCAGCTTCTCCCGGGGATGAAATACTGATGAAGCTCGTCAGAGCAGGCGTATAAAAATCCGAAAATCACCGGAATAAAAAATCTTAACGCCTTTTTCTTTGAATTTACCGAATTGAACGCCAGCACGCCTAATATAAAATAGGCAGTGAAATGCGCCGCTTTTCGAGCAAAAAATTGCAGCGACTCTACATGGGTTTCTTGTTGCTGCGGTGTAAATTCACTGAATTCGGGCACAATAAATTCGTACACTGTCTCGATAACTGAGCCACTGGTCTGGCTTGAAGCTTCGGAATTTTGCGACGAAAACATAAAAATAACGCCGCACCATATCAGCGTGAGTATAAAAAATATCAGCTGTCTTTTCCCTATCATAAAATTTCGTTCCTTACATATTCAAGTATTTCGTCTTTGTCGTTGTTTATTTCCTCGGAAATAACCGCCTCAAGAACACGCTTAAGTGCATCACCTATTTCCTTGCCGCTAAGCCCCAAAGCCATCATGTCGTTTCCGTCTGCCTTTAAGTCGGATATTTTCAGACAGGCGTTTTGTTCCTCAAGCTCAATAGCGATAATTGCCAGTTGGTCAAGAGCCTTTAACTTCTCCTCGCGCTTGTAGTCCGACTGAGCGTAGGTGTCAGCACGCCGCACTTCAAGGTAATCCATAAAAAAGTCGTAGTCGTACCTTGATATAAATCGCTTTACTGCCGTTCTTTCCACGGGAATGCGGTTGTCATGCTCGCAGATAAGGTCGTGAACATACTTTATCGTATCGTTGTCGCAGCGCAGTCGGCGGAGTATTTCCACTGCCATTTCTGCGCCTGCATACTGATGCTTTTTAAAGTGATTTATACCGTTTTCATCGGTGGTTGCCATCATAGGCTTTCCGATGTCGTGAAGCAGCATTGCCAGTCTTATCTCTGCCTGTGGACGGCACAAACCCACGCTTTTGCAGATATGCTCCCACACATCAAGGCAGTGATGAGGATTGTTCTGGGGAAATTTAAAGCATGGGATTATTTCAGGTATAAACACTGCGATAATTTCACCATATTCCAAAAGAACCTCATCTGCATTTTTGCCGCACACCAGCTTTTTCAGCTCGGAAAATATCCTTTCCGGCGAAATATATCGCAAAAGCTCCTTTTGAGAAAAAACTGCCCGCTTTGTGTCGCCTTCCAGACCAAAGCCCAGCACCGATGAAAAGCGTATCGCTCGCAGTATCCTTAAAGCGTCCTCCTCAAATCGTGCGGCGGGATTTCCTACGCATCTGATGATTTTGTTTTTTAAGTCAGCCTCTCCGCCGAAAATGTCGATAAGCCCCCTCTTTGGATTGTAGCACACGGCATTTATTGTAAAATCTCTTCGCTCAAGGTCGCCTTTTAAATCGCTGATAAACTCCACCTTGTCGGGGCGTCGGTGGTCGGCATAGCTGCCGTCGCTGCGGAAGGTTGTGATTTCAACGGGGTTTTTGTCTATTATAACGGTAAGCGTGCCATGCTTAAGCCCTGTTTCTATAGTATAGTAATCGCAAAACACCTGCTTAAGCTGAGAGGGGAGAGCATTGGTGCAGATGTCCCAGTCGTACGGCTTTTTGCCTATAAGGCTGTCACGAACGCAGCCGCCTACACAGTAAGCTTCATAACCGCCTTGCTCAAGCAATCTGATTGCCGTAACTGCAAAATCAGGCACATTTATTTCCATTGAAATCCTCTCCTTTCCTAAAAATTCTGCATATTTTGCTGTGGCAGAATGATGCGTCATATTTATAAACACAAGTTTTTTGGGGAATATTAATTATACTTCAAGGTAAAAATCTCAGCGTATAAGGCAGGTGTGAACTCTGGCAATAAAGCTTATTTTAATAATCTGCGGAACAGCCGCCGGAATTATTCAGACCTGCGTAAATATTCCTCCGCTGTCGCTGATAATTTACGTACCTATGTTTTACAGCGTAATTTACAATAAGACAATAACAGTGGGAAGATTCTCCCGGCTTAAAAGCTGGCACATATTTATATTTTTCATGCAGCTTGCCTCATGCTCGTTTCTTGTGACCATTTACAAGCTTATGCCCCTGCCGAAGCTTGTGGGAATATTAATTGCGGCCGTGGCAGCGCTTGTACTGTCGATTTGGCTTACGCTGCTGACCTCAATACCCATAAGCTTTCTTGAAAAGATAAGATGCGGAAAAGTATGGGACATATTTGGATTCTGCGTTTTATACACTATCGGAGAATGGCTGTGCGAAAATGTCTTTGCCCTGTCTTTCCCATGGTCAACCGTTTCCCTGTCGGCAGTTTCGTGGCAGGAACTGATACAGTCCTCCGCTCTTTTGGGAGGAAAGTTTACGTCTTTTATTATTCTTGCTGTAAACGGACTTATCGCCTACGCACTCAGCAAAAAAAACATACGAATGCGGCTTTCCTGCGTAATCGTCGCAGTATCGGTGGTTGCCATAACGGTTTTTTACGGTGCAAACCACATACTTTATCTTAAAAACCTGACGGCTGAAAGCGGTGAAAATCTTAATGTTATGATAGCCCAGGACGATGTTGAGGGTAATGAGAAATCAAAGTTGAAAGGAATAGAGGCTGTCGAGCGTTACCTTTCGCTGATAGATGAAAACTTTAAAGACAATACAGATTTTATTCTGCTTCCCGAAACGGCGATTCCCAGAAGCTTTGATGAGCAGGCGGAGGAGTTTTCAGCTGTAATAAAGCTTGCCCGTGAAAAAAACGTAGTCATCTGCTCCGGGGCGTTTTGCGAGGACTCCCAAAAGACATACAATGCACTATATATTATAACTCCCGACGGCGCAGGGGAAAGACCTTATTACAAGCAGATTCTTGTTCCCTTCGGGGAAAGCATTCCCTTTGCGGGGATACTGGGCGTTTCAACACTTTCCTGCTGCGACGACGAGGAATATACTCAGCCTATACAAACCGATGATTATGAAATAGGCTGCGGAATTTGCATAGAAAGCATTTATCCGTCAATATTCAGAGAGCAGGCGGAGCAGGGTGGCGAATTTTTTATTATTCCCACAAACGATTCCTGGTTTGGCAAAAGCTTCGCCAGATATGCCCATTACCGCCACAGCATACTGAGAGCGGTTGAAAATCAGCGTTATACCCTCCGCTCGGGCAACTGCGGAATCTCTGCGGTAATAACCCCCTGGGGTGAAGAATCGTCGGCAATCAAAAGCTCTGAACGGGGAGTGATTTCCGACAGCATTAAGCTGCTTGATGAAAAAAGCATCTACACCGTAATGGGGGACGGATTATATATATCCCTTTGCGTGCTTTATCTTGCCATACGCTTTTTTATCTGCTCCACGAACTCAAAAATCAAGTCTGAATAACCGTGCGGTATAAGGCTTTCTCAGCTGTACCGAAACGGAGGATGACTCCTTATTATAAGCAAATTTCTCCTCGTTGAAGGCGGGGTAAATGCAGCTTATTTCAGCGTCCCTGCCGCCGAGAAAAGCCACGGGAAGCTGACAGGTATCATCGCTTCCTTCACGCCTCCAGACGGCAAGATATGCGGTGTTTTCCACCCTCAGACCCAGGGAAACCCACTCGTCCGAAAAGCTTGAGGTTCCAAGACTCCAGAAGGGCACGGCGTTTTTGATGTCGCCCCTTATTTTTCTGTAAACCGACAAGGCTTCCTTTACCAGCGCCTTTCTTTCCTCTTCGATATAGCCCAGATGCCCGCTCTGATGAACACGCAGCAACATGGCGTTTACCATATTGAATACAACCTCCTCCTTGTCGCCAGAGGTCATGGGATAGCTCCACACTGCCGACTGTTCGGGACAGAGGGCAGAGGGTGAGTTTGCCGCTATGGTGCAGTATTTTTTGTAATCGTCCTGGTCGGAGGTGGACTGGATAGAATAGCGTGAAAGCATGGCGTAATCCATTCTCAGTCCGCCGGAGGAGCAGTTTTCGATAATAAGCTTGGGATATTTTTTAAAAATGCCATCAAGCCATGCCAGATATGCTTTCTCATGCTGCAAAAGTCCGTCGCCCACGCTGTCGCAGCTTTGCTCGGTGCCAATGCCCGGTTCGATGTTGTAGTCCATCTTTATATAGCCTACTCCGTATTCCGAAACAAGCCTGTCTATTACTTTGTTTGCATGAGCGATAACTTTGGGATTTCTGAAATCAAGCTGATATCTTGAGCGGTCGAAAACCCGCTTTCCGTGACGGGTAAAGAACCAGCTGTCGTCGCACACGGTTTCCGCCATTGGACATTTTATTCCCATAACCTCAATTTCCAGCCAGACGCCGGGAATCATTCCCTTAGAGCGGATATAGTCAGTAACTTCTTTAAGCCCGTTGGGGAATCGTTTGCGGCTTTCCTGCCACTCGCCTACCCAGTCCCACCAGAAGCCATCGGCATACCATCCGGCGTCGATGCAGTAATATTCGCACCCTGCCTCAGCGGCGGCGTCTATAAGGGGCAGTTCCTTTTCGGTTGTGGGGTCAGCCCACAGGCAGTTCATGTAGTCGTTGAAGATTACCGCAAGTCTTTCGTTGTCGGCATTGCGGCGGCGTATTTTACGGCGGTATCTGGTAAGCTCACCCATAGCGGCATCAAAGCAGTTAAAGCCGTTATCGCTGCTGCCTTTGCACACGCCTACGCCGCAGGGAACAGATTCAAAGCGGTCTCCCGGATTAAGCACTTTGCACCAGTGAGATTCAATCTCAGAAGGTCCTGAAAGCTGGAGATACAGATGTCCCTCTTGGTCGGAAATTTCCCAGTGCCACGAGCCGTTGTGCTCAATCTGCCAGAAAATTGCCGAGCCGGTTTCGGTGTTTTCAAGAAAACCCATAGGTATGTATTCCTTAGCCGACCAGTTTCCCACATTGGTAAAGCCGATAACCTTGGAGGAATGTTGATAATCCGTAGGTTGACAAAGTTCAACCCCCAGCTGAGGGAGGGTGTATTTTGTCCATTGCAGCTCCCTCTGCCACGAGTTGTGACATACCGAAAGCTCCAGCTTTTTATCCTGCGAAAGCAGGCCTTCCTTTTCGATTCCGTTAATGTTGAAGGATGATACATACTCAAGAGTCTGAGCTTCGCTGCCCCGGTTAGTCACGGTCGTCCACGTCCTTGCCACGGAAATGCCGTTATAAAACTGAAAATGTGAAACCGCCTCTATTCCGGTTTCTTCGTCAAAGGTGGTAATCTCCAGCTTTCTGCCCAGCTGATTGGCGGTATCATTGAAATCCTTGAATTTCATTCTGTATCCCGGAGCGGTGACAATATACTTGTTGCCGTGACGCTCGTGGGGTCTGTCAAGTCCGGAAATATTCAGTTCTACCAGTCTGAAACCAAAAGTTCCGTTGCGTGAGGTAATGTTCTTCCGGTCAAAGGGCAGGGCGGAGAAGTGAAGCAGCTTGGCTTCGTTGTCGTCGTTTATCTCCAGCGCAAAGTGTATTCCGTTTTCGCAAAGCTCTATCATTTTCATAATATCATGCCTTTCATTTATATTTTGTCTACGTGGATTATAAGGTTTTAAGTTTGTCGATAATTTTGTGAGCGGCGTCGTCCTTTGACATAATATCAAGCTGCTCGCAGCCGCCTTTTGTTATCATGGTTATGATATTGGTGTCCCCTCCGAAACCTGAGCCCTCTGCGCTGAGGGAGTTGGCGCAAATCATATCGCAGTGCTTTGATTCAAGCTTTTTTGCAGAGTTTTCAAGAACGTTGTCCGTTTCCATAGAAAATCCGCACAGAATCTGACCGGGGAGTTTGTGCTCACCCAGATATTTAAGAATATCCTGCGTCCGTTTAAGCTCTATTTTCATATCATCGTCGGATTTTTTTACCTTGCTGTCGTAGGTGACGGCAGGTGTGTAGTCTGAAACTGCAGCCGCTTTTATTATAATATCCTGCTCATCTGCCAGAGCAGTTACTGCGTTAAACATATCCTCGGCGGAGGTTACGTGTACAGTTTTGACAAACATAGGCGGCTTAATATCCATATGAGCACATACAAGGGTTACCTCGGCTCCTCTCAGCATTGCGGCTTTTGCTAAAGCGCAGCCCATTTTGCCGCTGGAATGATTGGTAATAAACCGCACCGGGTCGATTTTTTCTCTGGTAGCTCCGGCGGTCACCAGAACTTTTTTACCTGACAGGTCTTTTTCATAAGCTATCTCTCTTATAATATATTCAAGCAAAGTCTGCTCGTCGGGCAGCTTTCCGTCGCCTATATCTCTGTTTGCCAGCATACCGTTTACGGGCTCTATTATTTCATATCCGAAATGTCTTAACTTTTCAATGTTGTGCTGCACAATGGGATTGTGAAGCATATTGTGGTTCATGGCTGGAGATATAATTTTCTTACAGGGGCAAGCCATAACCGTGGTGGTAAGCATATCGTCGGCGATGCCGTTGGCTATTTTCCCGATGACGTTTGCCGAAGAGGGAGCAATCATAACAACGTCCGCCTTTTTTGCCAGGGCGACGTGCTCAACGCTGTACTGAAAATTACGGTCAAAGGTGTCTATAAGGCATTTGTTCTGAGTTATGGTTTCAAAGGTTATGGGATTTATAAACTGGGTGGCGTTTTGAGTCATCAGCACCTGAACGTCGCAGTGAAGTTTTGTAAGCATTCTTGCAAGATTTGCGATTTTATATGCGGCGATACTGCCTGTTACTCCTAAAACAACGGTTTTTCCTTTCAGCATATATACATCTCCTGTGCGATAATAAAGTATTTTTAATATTATAACACAAAAAGACTGAAAAAGATATAGATTTTCTGAAAAAAGTATGCTATAATATAAGCGGCAGTTTAAGGCTTGCCTGCAAGCGGCTTCACGTTTCGCCCTGTCCGCAGATATTCTAAGTAACGGAAATCTGACGCGCTTGCTTTGGCACACCTTTGCTCTGCTTTGTATTGTATCCTCGATTAGGAGGAATAATAACATGGAGGTATTTATATGAAAACAACACTCAAAACAAAACAGCTTGTAATGCTGGGTCTGCTTACCGCAATTTTGCTGGTTATGGCGTATACTCCTCTTGGATACCTTAACATCGGACCTCTGGCAATATCCTTTAACGTTATTCCGGTGGCGTTGGCGGCGATTGTGCTTGGCCCGGTAGGAGGAGCAGTTGCAGGAGCGGTGTTCGGACTTACCAGCTTTCTGCAGTGTATAGGCGTGGGAGGCACCAGCGCAATGGGAGTTATTCTCTTTGAGATAAATCCGATTTTTGCGTTTGTACAGAGATTTGTCCCCAGAGTTCTGGACGGCTTCCTGCTGGGATTTATTTTTAAGGGAGTAAGAAAGGCTTCAAATATTTACCTTTCCTGCGCCGTTACGGGATTTTGCTCGGCGTTTCTCAATACGGCTTTTTTCATGGCGGCTCTGGTTTTGCTTTACGGAAACACAGACTATGTTCGTGAGCTTATGGGCGGCATGAACGTAATACTGTTTATCTGCACATTTGTGGGAATAAATGCGGTTTGCGAAATGGCGGCTTCAACCCTTATAACCGGAGCGGTGGGAAGCGCATTATATAAGGCAAGGCTTATTCCCCCGGCGGTTAAGTCTGCCGCTTCTTGATTAAAATTATTTTCGGAGGACGTTTAAATGGTTCTGGCAGTTGATATAGGAAATTCAAATATAGTTATGGGTTGTTTCGAGAACGATAAGATACTTTTTATCGAACGCCTGTCTACAAACAGAGCGGCAACGGCTCTTGAATATACCATTATGCTTAAAAATATTTTAGAGCTTAACGGAATAAACCATATGGATTTTCAGGGTGGAATTATATCCTCCGTTGTTCCGTCGGTAACGTTCACGGTCAGAAATGCAATGGAGCGTCTTACCTGCAAAAAGGTAATGATAGTAGGTCCCGGAATCAAGACTGGGCTTAAAATAATGCTTGACAATCCCGCTCAGTTGGGCAGCGACAGGGTAGCCGACGCTGTAGCGGCGATAAATCTCTATCCGGTTCCTTGTATTATGATAGATATGGGCACTGCAACTACAATTTCCGTTATCGACAGTCAAAAGAATTTCCTTGGCGGTCTTATCACTCCGGGACTTATAACTTCCCTTGATTCTCTGACCGTCAGAACCTCTCAGCTTCCCAATATCAGCCTCGTGCCGCCTAAAAAGGTGATAGGCACAAACACAATCGACTGTATGCGCAGCGGTATAATCAACAGCACCGCCGCCAGCATAGACGGCGTTATCGACCGCATAGAGGAAGAGCTGGGGGAAAAGTGCACTGTTATCTCAACAGGCGGAATTGCAAAGACAATTATCCCCTTCTGCAAGCACAAAATTATTATCGATGACGAACTGCTGCTTAAAGGACTCCGTATCATTTACAACAAAAACAAATAGCAAATAAAAATCGGGCGAACGCCGTTATCTTTAAAGAATTACGGTGTTTGCCCGTTTTATTTTGAAATATGCCGCCAAAATTACTTTAATGCGTCAAGCAGAGCCTGAACTCTGTCGGTTTTTTCCCATGCAACGCCCAGATCTTCACGTCCGATGTGTCCGTATGCGGCAAGCTTTTTGTACTGGGGCTTTCTCAGGTCAAGATCCCTGATAATTGCCGACGGACGAAGGTCGAATACTTTCTTTACCGCCTCGGCAAGCTGTTCGTCGGAGTATTTGCCTGTGCCGTAGGTGTCTATCATCACCGATACAGGATTAGCAACTCCTATAGCATATGCAAGCTCAACCTCGCACCGGCTGGCAAGTCCTGCGGCAACAATGTTCTTTGCCACGTATCTTGCGGCGTAGGTTGCGGAACGGTCTACCTTTGTGGGGTCTTTGCCGGAAAATGCTCCGCCGCCGTGACGAGCGTATCCGCCGTAGGTGTCAACGATAATTTTTCTGCCGGTAAGTCCGCTGTCACCCTGAGGTCCGCCGACTACAAAACGTCCGGTGGGGTTTACATAGTAGGTGGTATTCTCATCAAGCAGCTCGGCAGGGATAACCGCCTTGATTACATATTCGATAATATCCTTTCTTATCTGCTCCAGCGAAACCGCCTCGTCATGCTGAGAGGACACAACAACTGCGTCAACTCTTACCGGCTTTGAGCCGTCGTACTCAACGGTTACTTGAGTTTTTCCATCGGGTCTGAGATAGCTGAGAGTGCCGTTTTTTCTCACCTCAGTCAGCTTAAGCGCCAGCTTATGGGCAAGGGAAATTGGCATAGGCATAAGCTCGGGAGTTTCATCGCAGGCATATCCGAACATAATTCCCTGGTCGCCTGCGCCGATGTCGAACGCATTTTCCTCACGTCCCTCAAGTGCATTGTCAACGCCCATGGCAATATCGGGGGACTGCTTGTCTATTGAGGTGAACACCGAGCAGGTGTAGCCGTCAAAGCCGTATTTCGCACGGTCGTAGCCTATTTCCACAACCGTATCTCTCACAATCTGAGGAATATCCACAACCGCCTTGGTGGTTATCTCGCCCATGCACATAACGAAGCCGGTGGTGGTAACCGTTTCACAGGCAACCCTTGACATAGGGTCCTGAGCCAGCATTGCGTCCAGCACCGCATCGGAAATCTGGTCGCAGATTTTGTCGGGATGTCCTTCAGTTACCGACTCTGATGTAAATAGATGTCTTGACATTTGCATTACCTCTTTCATTTTATACTATGCATTTAAGGAAACCTCTCAAGAAAATCAGTGCATAAAAAAGGCGCTTCATTCCGAAGCGCCGAATTTTCTTCAAAATTCCTCATCTCTCGGAATACACCGCAGGAATTAGCACCTTAGCTTTATACTAGGTTGCCGGGCTTCACAGGACCTGTTCCTCCGCCACTCTTGATAAGGTATAAAATTATAACAATATTATTATACAGCAATCGACCCATTATGTCAATATGTATATTGCAGTGTTTGTAAATTTATTGTGAATACGTCACAGGTGGTCGTTATGCACGGCGCTTTACATCCGTCCGATTTGCGCAGTTGTTATTCTGTCCGCACCGACGATTGAAACAGTTGCAGCAATCGCCGCAGCAGTTGCCTTTAAAACTGCTGCGAAGAAAACGTATAAGTATTACAACCGCCAAGGCTATAAGCAACAAGCAAAACGCTATGATAATATATTTCATAAAATCACCCTATAAAAATTGAGCCTATCTGATAAACCGCCAGAGCTGCAACATAAGCCACTGCGCATTGAAGGGCTGCGCTTGATAAAGCCCACTTCAGGCTTCCGGTTTCCTTCTTGATTGTAACAAATGCCGAAATGCAGGGCATATACAAAAGGCAGAAAACCATAAAGCTGAAAGCCGAAAGGGGAGTGAATACCGAGGATATTGCTCCCGATAATGCCGCTTCGCTTGGGGCGGAGTACAGCACCAGCATTGTGCTTACCACAGCTTCCTTGGCGACAAGTCCCGAAAGCAGCGATACTCCCGCCTGCCAGCTGCCAAAGCCTAATGGTGCAAATACCGGCGCCAGGAAGGAACCAATTCTGCCGAAAATACTTACCGCACTGTCCTGAGTGTATTGGAAGGTCGGAGTAAAGGACTGCAAAACCCAGATAACTATGGACATAGCGAAGATAATGGTACCAGCCTTTACAAGAAAGCCCCTGCATTTTTCCCAGGTGTTTTTAAGCACCGAGGACAGCATAGGCAGTCGGTATGTGGGAAGTTCCATAATAAAAGGCGCTTTGTTGGTTTTGAAAACCGTCTTTTTCAGAATAAGACCTACAAGTATGGCAAGTATAAATCCGATTATGTACATCGAAAAAACCACAAGCCCTTGATATGCCGAAAAGAATACTCCGGCAAACAGCGCATACACGGGAAGCTTCGCACCGCAGGACATAAAGGGAATAAGCATGATTGTCGCACGCCGTTCGTTGATGTTTTCCTGAGTTCTTGTAGCCATTACGGCGGGGGTTGTACATCCAAAGCCCATAAGCATCGGTATGAAGCTTTTGCCCGAAAGTCCCAGCTTACGCAGAAATCTATCGGTGATAAAGGCGGCTCGAGCCATATATCCGCTGTCCTCAAGCACTGAAAGACACAGAAACAGTATGCTTATCTGAGGCAGGAAGGTAATTACTCCTCCCACACCGCCTATTATACCGTCGGTAATAAGTGATACGGTCCATTGTGGAGCGTGAGCATTTGCCATAAAATCGGTTACGGCAGGGGACAAAATGTCGTTAAGCAGCTTTTCTATCATGTCTGACAAAAATGTGCCGACCGGTCCGAATGTAAGGGCAAAAATACATCCCATTATCAGAATGAAAATAGGAAGAGCAAGAAAACGATTTGTTACTACAAGGTCTATTTTGTCTGACAAGGTTAGCTTGTCGTCGCTTTTTCCTTTTACCACGCATTTGCGTGTTACATCCTCAATAAATCTGTACCTTGCGTCGGCAAGCATCGTTTCACGGTCGCCGTATCTGCCTGAACTTTCATAGTCTTTTGCGATTTTCTCAAGCGCTTGTAGCTTGTCATCGCTTAGTCCCAGCTCCTTTATAACCTGCTGGTCGCCTTCAAGTATTTTTGAGGCGTAAAATGAATAAGGCAAAGTTTTTGATTCGTCGTATATTTCGGCGAAGATTGCGTTAAGAGCGTTCTGAGTCTTGTTGTCAAAGTTTATCTCGGGAGGAATGATATTGTTTTCAACTACATATGAAACCTGCCGCATTACCTCGTCGATGTTGTCGCCCCGCCTTGCGGAAATTGGGACTATCGGCATTCCCATAAGCTTTGATAGGTAACAGGTATCGATAGAACCTCCCTGAGCCGTTACGTCGTCCATCATGTTGATTACAAGAATCATGGGTATTCCCAGCTCAACCAGCTGAACGGTAAGGTACAGGTTTCTTTCTATGTTTGTACCGTCGATTATGTTGATTATTGCCTGAGGTTTTTCTTTTATAATATAGTCACGGCTGACGATTTCCTCCATGGAGTAAGGGGAAAGGGAATATATTCCCGGCAGGTCTACAATTTCAAATTTTCCGTCTTTGGTCTGTCCCGTCTTTTTCTCAACGGTTACTCCCGCCCAGTTTCCGACATATTGGTTAGACCCGGTGAGAGCGTTGAATAAAGTTGTTTTTCCGCAGTTCGGGTTTCCTGCAAGAGCTACATATATCATGCTTGGGTCTCCTTACTTACTGTTATATTTTTAGCTTCCGATCGTCTTATGGACAGCATGTATCCTCTCAGCTTTATCTCAAGAGGATCGCCAAGGGGGGCAATTTTGTGAAGCTTGACTTTTACGCCGGGCGTAATGCCCATATCAATAAGTCTGCGCTTCATAGCACCCTGACATTTTATGTCTGTAACAACTGCCTGCTCTCCAACCGAAAGATCGTTAAGTGTATATTCTTTCATTAAAACATTTCCTTTCAGAAGGTATGCATTTTTACAAAGTCAAAAGTTAACCTTTGCTAACTTTAATTATAACACAGTTATTGCAGAAAATCAATAAAATCAGCATAAAATTTTTTGAGCGGGTATATGTGTATATTTTTGACTGTTTAAATATATTCGAAAAACCACGGTTGGATTCGGAATATATGAAACACTTAAACGTTTAACCGGGATAATGCACAAATTTTCAGCGGTAGTTATGTTTAATTTGCCAATTGACAACGTTTACAAAAGCGATTATAATATTTTATGTATTAAAAATTGCATAATTATCAATTTTTCATTGATATTAAAATAACACAATGTGATTATTTGGCTTGTTAGTTTGCGGCGGCTGTTGATTTGTGCAGTCAAGCGATGTGAATATAGTAATGCAATATAAAAAAATGAAACTTGATTAAGGAGGGCTTTATTGTGAAAAACTATAAGAGACTGCTGGCAGGTGTTGTTGCACTGGGAATGACTCTGGGCATTACAGCCTGTGGCGATAGCGATGAATCGTCAAGCAGCGGCGGTAGCAGCGACAGCGTAGCGGAGACCAATAACGTGGAGGTTGAGGATACCGACAAGATCAGTGAAATTCCCGAGGGAAGCGACGGAACAATCATTTATCTTGGTGAGGGCGATCTTAATCCTACGGATGCTGCTCCCGAAAAGAGCACCGAGCTTACATTGTTTGAGCAGAAGGGCGGTAAAATTGAATTTCATCAGACAAGCAACGAGGACAGATTTGACAATTTAGCGGCGGCTATTGCGTCAAACGCTGATGTTCCTGATATATTCAAATATGAGTGGCTGTCATTTCCGTCACAGGTAGTGCGTGAAATGTATCAGCCTATAGATTCGATAGTTGATTTCAATTCTGATTTGTGGAGTTCCGCCAAGGAAACCGCCGATCAGTTCATGCTGGGCGGAGAGCATTATGTGGCTCCTCTGGGATACAGCGCATCGGCTATGCTTTGCTATGACCGTGATATGATCGACGCCGAGGGACTTGAAGTTCCTTATGATTTGTACATGAACGGCGAATGGACCTGGTCCGCATGGAAGGATATAATGACGGGTTATATCAACAACGCTCCCGCAGATACCGAGCGTTACGGAGTAAACGGATTTTTCAAAAACCACCTTGTTCAGCAGACGGGTAAGACTTTGGTAAATTACAATGCGGAAACGGGATTGTTTGAAAGCAACCTTATGGATCCCGACATCGAAGCAGGTCAGGTATTCCTTTACGACCTGATGAAAGAGGGCTATATTCTTGGCGGCTGGATTGGTTCGGCTCGTGACTGCTTCAATAGCAATTGCTTGTTCTATGCGATGGGCGATTGGGCTTATACCGGAAGCTTAGGTCCGGAAGAGGGAGAAAACTGGGAGGTTGTTCCTATTCCTGCATACGATTCAAATCCCCAGAAGATAACTACTTCCGATATGACCGCATATATGTGGGTTATTGGCTCTGAAAAGAGCGACGCTGTAAAGACATGGTTTGAATGCTGCCGTGTAGCCAACACCGACCCTGAGTATGAGGAAACCAAGAGAGCCAAGTTCTTTGAGAACAACCCTAACTGGACAGATGAAATGTATGACGTAAAAATGGACGTTGTTTCAGATGACTACTTGATGATTTTCGATTATGCATTCGGCGTTTCTTCCACACTGGGTGACAGAAAGCAGTTTGATGGTAACCAGTGTCTGGTAGATTATCTCTATTCGGCGTCTTCCACCCTTGATGAAACGGGAAGTCAGCCTACTTGGGCGTCGGTACGTGAGGAATATTCCGCAACAATTGATTCGGAAATTGCCGATCTTAACGCCAGAATTGAAGCATTTAACGCAGAATAACAACATCTTCTACTCCATATTAAAAGTAAAATCCGTCTGAGCTTACGGCTCGGGCGGATTTTACTTTATGTTTAAGCGTCATAAAAATTGATTTTTTGGGGTGGAAGGGCAAGCCATTTACTCTGACTTGCCACATTCTCAGAGATTTTTTGATATGCGAAAACTTATCTTTTCCTATAGCTCTTTACTATCTGCCTGGCCTCACGCTTTGATGTACCAATCATCTGACCAAGCATTCTGTCCAATTCTTCCGGCGTAAAAGCTTTGGATTTTGAAGTTGTTTTGTCAATGGTATTTTTCGCACTTGCTATTCCCCAGATAGAAAGAGCACCCAACAGAATTAAAAACGGCATAAATTACACCTCCTTTGTGATTATTTGCACATTGCTCACTTTTATTTTCACGTATCAGCGGCGTGCTTTGTAATAATAATCATCCTCGCCATTGATGTACTTTTCAAAATCAACTCTGATAAGCGCCTCATTTCCAATTTTCTGTGTGCCCGAACCAAAAGCAATTCTTCCATTTGCACCTACAAAGTTTATAGTGGTATCGTGATTTACCGCCATAATTTCTGCATAATTACGTTCGGTAGGTTTTGCGGCGTCACCAAATGTAAACCCTTCGTGTTCTGCCTGCTGCATGAATTTATTACCGATTTCATCGTTTGCCAGATATACATACACTCTGCCGTTGAGTTTGCTTAATTCAGTAATCGTTCTGCTTCCCATAATTCAATACCTCTTTTAAAAATTTGTATTATTTTGCCTTTGGACGCATTTCTCACAGTGTTTTAGTAGGATGCTCGGTAAAGCTTTCTACTTTGCCTACTATATTATAACATATTTAGTTTTGCATTTCAAGTGGATTAAAACAGCATTTTTCAATATTTCGGTATATATCTCCCCAAAAAATTAGACACATCATCACGGTAAACCCCGGAATAATGTGTCTAACTTGATTTATCAAATATTTTTTAAGCCATGAATGCTTAAAGCCCGTTATTTCATAGCTTCCTCAACCGCAACTGCGCAGGCAACGGTAGCGCCAACCATCGGGTTGTTGCCCATGCCGATGAGTCCCATCATCTCAACGTGAGCGGGAACTGAAGAAGAACCTGCGAACTGAGCGTCGCTGTGCATTCTTCCCATTGTGTCGGTCATACCGTAGGAAGCAGGACCTGCAGCCATGTTGTCAGGGTGGAGAGTACGTCCTGTACCGCCGCCTGAAGCAACAGAGAAATACTTCTTGCCAGCTTCAAGACGCTCTTTCTTGTATGTGCCGGCAACAGGATGCTGGAATCTTGTGGGGTTGGTGGAGTTACCTGTGAT
>CALXIQ010000010.1 GCA_944388405.1 uncultured Ruminococcus sp.
ATAATCATAAGTGTCAACGCTCCCTGAATACAGGCGGCAATTTCTCCGGCTTGTTTGCCGAACACCGCATCGTGAAATATAGGCGAATTTCCTAACGTGTGATCTTTAAAATAGGAAACCGCTATAATAATATTCAGAAAGAGCACAAACATACCTATCAGCATATCGGACATATCCATTATATTTGTCTTTGCAACTGCCATGTGCCAGACTGTAATGACTGCTACCGCAACAGCCGTCAGGTAAGTTTTTCGCTTGACAGTCTTAAACACTATATTCTCCGCCGCAACCGCCGCAATTAAGATACACGCCATAATCAAAGCGATAGTATAGGACAATGCACCCACAATGCAAGTAACCAACAGGCACAAAAGCGCCGCAGCCGCAAAGGACAGATTTTTTATCATATACATATTAATCCCTCATTTCAATATGAGTTCACAAATTCCCAATCACCCCCGGATTCAGCAGCACATAATCAAAGAACCCTATACCCAGCAGCGACAGCAGAATGGGAAGCACCAGCACCGCCGTGCTGGCAAGGAAGGTGGAAATTATGCTCTTAAGTTTGCTGGCAAGGAAATATATTATCAGCATTGCACATACAAAAGTAAAGTATCTGCCTATGCTCAGTAAAATAAGGTAGCCTCTTATGCTTATTCCCCAGCCCTCAAATGCCTCCAGCGAGCAAAGGGGCGCATCAATCCCTCTCGTGCCGTAGGTGGAAAGCACATTGTAAAAGTAGGGAGCGTAGGTGAGTACAAAAATCACCGTGACAATTCCAAGACCTATGCCGAACTTGCACAGAAAAGTCCTTCCCCTGCCGTTGGCGGAGGTCTTTAAAAGCACGTTAGCACCCGTCTGGTACTCTGCTCCGTAAACGTAAACAAGACAGCATATTACCATAGCCATTGCGGTAAGACCCAGCGTCAGATCCTTGTTGCCGGCAGTTTCGTCGCCTGTTAAAAGCTTGTAGCCGCTGTCGTAAACAAACTCGCCGCCGTCGGTTGTCTTTAGATACTCGGCGTGCGCCTTTACCTCCTCAAAGGCTCGCTGAGGAGCAAGAATTTCCTGATACCTCATTATTACAAATATGCTGCTGCCGCCCATTGAGGCTATCTCCTCGTTCATGCTGTTCTGAATGTCTGTGAACATCTGGTCCTCTGCGTCTATCATCGCCTGCTTTTCGGCATTGTACTCGCCCTCATACTCAAGCATATACTGCTTGTAATAAATCTCGTCCGCCGAGCGGAAGCTTTCACGTATTGGCTCGTAGGTGACAAACGTCACCACAGCAAAGGCTATGAGAATAAACAGCGCCTTTCCGCCTATCAGTATCTTGTAGCACTCCTGCAAAAACAGGCTGGTGGTTCTGCCCTTGAAGATGCTAAACCTTGCCAGGCTGAATTTCTTTGTGCGGCTTTTCATCACCCGCTGTTTTGAGAATATCATTACCGAGATTACCGAAAACGCTATCAACAGCGCCGCAATTGAAATTGCAAACACCAGCAAATAGTTTACCGGATACCCCAGCAGATTGAGATTAAGATAGCTTGCAAACAAATCCCTTGTGTTTGCATAGGCAAGAATGTTTATGTATTTCAGCGGACAGAGGTAACTGGCGCTGGGTATTGTGTAGTAAAGCACCGCTTCCACCGCAATTGTCAGAACCAGTATTCCGTACACCTTTACTGCGGTGTTTGAAATTACCGTCACAAGATAGATAAGCCCTGCGAACACGCAGTAAACCACAAGCTTTGCAAACAGAAACAGCAGGAAATACTCAAGCACCGAAATTTTAAGGCTGCTTCCGTTAAAATCATAGACCGACTGTATCTGCCTTGACAAATCCCCGAAGCCGTAGGTGAAATACGCAATTGAAAAGTTTACGGCATAAAGGAGGATTTCCGCAATTATTGCTGCGGTAAAGCAGGTAAAAAGCTTTGCTATTCCAAGACTTGCCCTGCCTTTGAAGGTGGTTCTGGTAAGGACAATCTGGCTCAGCTCCTTTTCACGGGTAACTATTGTTACCACCACCGTCATAATCATCAGCAGACCGATAAGGTCGGTGGCTAAGAAGCCTGTCGCCATTGAAATTCCCTTTGAGGGTCCCGGCTCCAGCTGCGAGCCTTTCAGGTGAGCAAAGTCGTCGGGGGTTTTGGCTATGTTTTTGTAGCTGAATGAATCGGGGTCGGCAAAGAGGGATATGCCGGTCATTCGCTGGGCGGTCAGGTCTATTTCCGCAAGATAGTCATCATATCTTGCGCAGGCTTCAACCTCGGCAAGCACAGCGTTTAAAAGCTCTCTTTCCGAATAGCTATTGCTTGTGTACTTAAGGTAGCTTTGATTCTGATACTCCCTCATAAGCTCGTCACCGTCGATTTCCGGGTACCGGCTTAGCATCTCGGAAATATCCTCGCCGTAGGAAAGCATATCGATAAGAAACAGCTTTTGTGTCTGCAGGGTCAACTGCTCGTACGCCTGCTGTGCGGTCAGACCCTCCAGGTCGGCATAAACCGCCTTATACTGGTCGGCTGTATAGAATAAAGTCTCTTCGTTACGGCTGTAATCTATCCACATCAGGACGCCGTTTAACACTGTAAGGGCGACAAATATTCCTACAGTGGTTTTCTTGCAAAAGGCTTTTATCAGCTCGTTTATGTAAATTCTCATTACACCGCCCCCCTAATCGAAGTAATAGAGGTAGAGATCCTCCAGTTCGGGTTTGCAGGGCTTGTAGTCATAATCCGTGGGCGGATTGTCCGAAATTACCCGCACATAGATATTTTTTTCGTCCCTTGAGATGTTTCCCACTTTAAATTTGCCTGAGATTTCCGACAGCTGATTTTCATCTGCCGTTATTTCAAACACCTTATCGGTGATTTTCTCGCAAAGGCGGTGGGGCTGACCTGAGCCGATTATCTCACCCTGTTTAAGCAGCAGAACCTCCTTTGCGATAAACTCAATATCCGAAACCACATGGGTGGCGATTATTACGATTTTCTCAAAGGCGATTTCCGCCACAAGGTTTCTTATTCTGATACGCTCCTTGGGGTCAAGTCCTGCGGTAGGCTCGTCGAGGATTATTATCTTTGGGTTGCCAAGCATTGCCTGAGCCACCAGAGCACGCTGCTTCATTCCTCCCGAAAAGCCGCCTAATCGCTTTGAACCGCTGTCGCTTAAATTCACCAGTTTAAGCAGGCGGTTTATATCCTCTTTGGCCTCCTCCTTTTTCATACCTTTCAGAGCTGCCATGTAATAGAGGAATCTTTCAAGGGTGAAGTTTGGATATATTCCCTGCTGCTGGGGCATAAATCCCAGCAGCCGTCTGAACTCCGCACCCATTTCGCCGGTAGGCTTGCCGTCGAAGGTAACCTCGCCGCTTGTAGCTTTGAGATTATCTGTGATGATATTCATCAGGGTGGATTTTCCTGCGCCGTTTGGGCCTAAAAGTCCGTACACTCCCGGCGTGAAGTCGTAGTTAAAGTTATTGAGGGCGGTAAAATTGCCGTATTGTTTGGTAAGGTTTGTTACTGTAAGGGTCATGGTTATGCCTCCAGTTCTGAGATTGGTTTTTTCTCATATGAAGATGTGCCTGTGTCGTTGTCAATGATATCAAGAATTACGTTATCCTCATATATTCCATCAATGTAGTAGGAACCATCCAGCTTTGTAAGCTCCTGCTCAGGCTCGTTGAAAAGATAGGTGGTGTCTTCAACATCAATTACCGTATAGTCGTTTAACGGGGTAATATTTCTGAGTTCACCCTCAAGCCCTTCAATTTCATGCTCCTCTCCTTCTGAGTCAAGGTACATAAGCTTGTCGCCGTTAAGATAGTAATAGCAGCGGGGTGAAATCGCCTGCGGTTCCGGATATTCGCACTCTGAAATCTCTCCCGTGTCAATGTCAAACTGATAATATTCAAAGACAAAATCTCCATCATAGGTGGCAAACGCCTCATCTTCGGTCAGATTGTTTTCTTCTGCATATTTCGCTAACCTTTCCATGTACGGAAGATTCTCCGCAGGTCGTGAGATGCTGAAAATCATCTTATTATCCCAAAGTCCATACACCCACGCACCGATGTTGTAGCCGCTTAACACCTCGCCGTAGTTGGTTACCTCGCCGCTTTCAAGATTGCAGGATAAAACCTGAACGCCGCCTTCTATCTCATTGTTGTTTTCATCGTAATTATAAATGTTCATGCACATATATGCAGTGCCGTTATACACAAGCATCCTATCGTAATCGTAATATACAAGCCCTTTAATTTCGGCAATCTGCTTTTCATTTGCGCCGTTTATGTCGCTTTGCCACAGCTGAGTATCAACCAGCATTTCATTGTTCTCCTGATAAATATCAGTTTGCTTGATGTAATAAAGCTTGTCGTTATACAAAAATGGATGGTTGCTCTTTCCATATGAATTGCAGTCATCGGCTTCATGCTTGCAGGTAGGATCGTCGCAGACGGGAGCCTGCTCCATTGTGGAAAAATCCACAAAGTTAAGGGAGCTGTATGTATCAAGCTTAAATGCGCCGTTTTTCTCCGACTCGTTCAGGCAAAACGACGATACAATACGCCAATCCTCCGTATTTACCTCCTCGTTGCCGCAGGAGACAAGAGTAAAGGTCAGCGCTACCGCCGCTATAAAGCTAATTATTCTTTTCATTATTATACACCTCCAGTTGTCGGTTGGCTTCGTCTATAATGTCCTGTAAGCCGGCGTTGTAAAGCTTTTGGTTAAACTCATTTAGATATGCTTCAATATTATCACTTGATGGATTAAAATCCATAATTGTATCGACAACATTTACATATGTATCCTTTATTGCTGTGCCGTCAAACAAAAATCCAAAGCCGTCTAAATACTCGGCGGTTTCGTATGCTGAATAGAAATCTCTGCTGTATATCTCATCGGGTGCAGTTAAACATGATAGCGAAACCATGGGATTGTTGTATATAATATCAGGTGAATATTCCACATTTGTTTTATCAGCAAGCATTTGAACATAACCGTTTTCATCAATCATGTAATTGACTTCCTCCATACCGTATGTAATAACATTATTCATTTCGCTATTAAACGTAACATTAATAAGGAAGTCAAACGCCATAGCTTTGTTTTGAGATTTTGAAGAAATGCCTATTGCCCTAGTAGGATTTTTTATATAATTATTGCTTTGGTAAAATACTTTTGTAATGTCAAAATAATCATTAACTACTGTTGTTGTAAATGATGCGGCTGAAGAAATACTATTTATTATTGGCATTTCAGATTCTGACAGTGCTGATGGATCTAATATCACATATTCTTCATTCTGCATTGTATTAAGATTTTTATAAAAGTCTAATGCCTCATCGGTATTATATACATTTACTGCTTTATTTTCAACTATTGCAATGCCCTCATCAATGTAATTTGCATAATAAAAATTGGAGGTAAAAAAATGCGAACCAAGTTCAGTTTTTCTATTCAAAATTTGATGGCATAATTTAAACTGCTGGGTTAATTCAAAAGGCGGTTTTTGAAAATCCTCCGGTGTAAAATCAGTTTCTTCAAACACTTTATTGCTGATAGCATAGCCGTTATCTGCATAAAGTGAAGAAAAACTGTTATCAATACCGTAAATACGGCCTTTATATTTGTATGAATCCCAGTATTTTTGCGGCATCATGTTAAAATACTCTGAATATTTATTATCACTCAAATACACATCAAGCGCCTCAAACATTCCATGCTCCGAGTAATAGTAGTAATTATTAGAAATAGCTTCCTGACCAAACATCACCCCGAAGCTATCAATTAAGTCTATTTGCTCGCCATTATTTATCATGTCTGAAGCAATTTGATAATAGCTGTCACCGTTTTCGTAATCCAAAATGTTTTTGAAGCAGACGACATAATCATATTCATTGCTGTAAAGATAATCATTTAACTGCTGTTCATATTTTGGCTGCCACTCAGTAAGCCACACAAGTATTGTTTTTCCGGGATATTTTTGTGAGCATTCATCGTATTTTTCTTCAAACGAAAGTGAATCAGTCCCCATATTTACAATTTCAACTCTGCTACTTTCATATATGCTATCCTCAGTTGCTTGCGAGCATCCAACAAATATTAATGCCGCCAAACATGCTAAAGCCATAATTCTGTGTTTCATAAGAGCATCTCCTAAATATTAAAAGCCCTTGCTATTATCACAAAATGTTATTAAAAGCTGTGATAATAACTCAGGCTTTCATTATTACTAAAAATTTAATGTACTATTTTTAATGCAGTTAATCAGAATGTGTTATATAACTCCAAGGTCTTTCCAGGTAGAAGATGAAACCTTTGCAGAATCAGAATTTACACCATGTGTTGTATTAAGGGTTCTCCACGAGCCACCATCCTTGGTTATTGTTGCGCTTGTCCCTCTAAAGCCGCCATAACCGTTTCCAGTAGTGTATGTTTTGCCATTATAACTATATGTTGCAGTGCCAGCAACGTTTACGCTAGCATCACCCGATACACTGGTAGATATCCTTATACGGTTAATAGAAGTCTGTGATGCACTACAAGTGGTTCTAAATCCGCCTACATTGTCAAAAACTACGCTTTCTGCTCCAACACCCATACTTGCTACTGAAGCCATCATAATTATTGCCCCGGTCATAGCTACGATTCTTTTGAAAAGTTTTCTCATAATACGAACCTCCGTTCAATTTTATAAATTTTTTACTTACATCATTACACTTTTTTACCTCCACATTGGAATCACCCGGCCCTTTCTCAGCAATGCTGAAATTAACGTGTTTTCGCAAAGGATAGTCAATTTTTTAAACTTTTCCTTTCCTATAATTCCATTATACATTATTTATAGAAAAAGTCAATAGATTTTTATATATTTTATTTATAATTTATAATTTCGGCAGGGTGCACAACTGGAATTTCAAAAATTTGTGCATAATTTGGCAGTGACAATTTTAATTGTCGGGGCTATAAAACTCCTCCAGCTGTCGGTTGGCTTCATCAAGAATATCCTGCATTCCAGCATCGTAAAGACGGGCGTTCAGGTCGGCAAGGTATTCCTGTGCGTTTATTTCAAGTCCTTCGATGGGATTTCCGTTCTCATCTTCACGCAGCGGAATAAATTCGTCGTTTATTTCGAAGAGCATATTATTTATTTCCTCAATCTGAGCGTCTACATTTTCCGTATCAAAATAGAACCCCGAATATTCCCCTGCCTGTCGCAGAGCAAGTTCGTTATACATCTTTTCTCCTCTGTCAGCCGGAGCCCGTCCTTCAACCGAGAGCATAAGCGCCGCATTTCCCATAGGCATTCCGCCGTACTCGTCTTTGCTTGCACAGCCGTTATTTATAACAGGGACTTTTCCGTAATTGAGAATGTTTATAAATTCCTCATCGGTCATCAATGCGCATACTGCTTCAAAGGCAAGGTCTTTGTTATCCGAACCGCTGTAAATTCCCGTTGCATTGTAGCTGGTGCCCAGGCTGCTGTGACGGTTGTTGCAAACGCTCAACGATGCAACACCGGATGTTGTGTCAATGCCTTCATCATCAGATGAAACAAAGCCGTTTCTCCCCTCTGCGGCAGTAGTGCTTCTTGTGTAGCCTAAAACCTCGGCTATGGATTTCTCACCAATTTCATTACCATTTGAAAAATATCCGCTGTCGTAATGCTCCGCAATTTTTTCAAACAGCTGCAGTGCTGCTTCACTTTCATAAATATTTGCAGCGTTTCCGTTTTCATCGATATAAATGAAGCCGTTGATAAATTCTCTGTCAATCCAGCTTGACAGCGTTTCAAGGGAGTGAATTCCAAAAACCAGGTCGTTTTCGGCACAGATTTCCGCCACCATGTCAAGAGCCGCCAGATAATCTCCCTCAAAATCCGAAGCCCCTATATCAAGTTCCTCACAAATAGGATTATTAAGCTCAAACTCGATATCCGACTGCAGACAGGTAAGCCAGCTGTCAACGCCGTATATCTCACCTTCATACCTTAAATTCTCCCAGTAGCTTTCCGGCATAAATTCATAAAGTTCTTTGCCGGACTCTGTGTCTGCAAGATAATTGTCCAGCGGTTCAAAAAGTCCCGACTGTGCAAAGGCGGGGTATGAATTTTCAAACATACTGTGGGTGTCGATAATATCAGCCCCGGCGCTCTTCGCCGTTTGTGCCGCTCCTTCCTCGTCAATATTATCCCCTCCGTCTACGGATTGAAACGAGATATAGAAGTCATATCCCGCTTCGTCAAGATACTCATTGAGGTCGTCCTCATATGTCATCTGCATGTAGGTAAGCCACACCAGTGTCGGCTTATTGGGATCCTTGACAAAACCCTCCTGATTCTCGCTTCCGACAGTATTCACACTGCTTGTGTTTTCCGCTATGGAGGAACTATCACTGTTTTTCTGTTCCTCATCATT
>CALXIQ010000011.1 GCA_944388405.1 uncultured Ruminococcus sp.
CGTAGGAAACCTTGTTGTCAGCAAGAACAGGGAACTCTTTGATTTCAGCATCTGCTGCTACCTCACGGTAGTAAACATTGTCGTAACCGTCAAGCAGCGTCCAGCCATCGGCGATTGTGTAATCAACCAGTCCATAGGTTGCGTCGTTTACTTTAACGAACACGTAAGAATCTACAGTTGCATTAACAGTAACCTTAGGGTCTTTTGCCTCCTCAGTGCCGGGTATGATTTCATAATCATTTCCTGTGGTTTCATCAAGGTCAACCGTAACCTGATTGGCGTTAAACTCGTTGACTACGTCGTCGGTTTCGTCCTGCAGGTAGGAAAACGTTCCGCCGCCTACCAGCACTGCCGCCGCTAATGTTACGGCTAAGCCTGTGGTTAAAAGTCTCGATTTTTTACTTTGTGCCATTTAATTTCATCCTTTCGCTTTTATTTATGCATAAGAAATGGTAAACTATCTTGCCATTTCACGCATTTTAATTGAGTTTTGCAATGCATTGCGCTCCGCCGAAGTTTAATTTCCGCGGCGAAATCACATCTCACCATTGCTAATGGGTTTCTTTTTTGTTTTTACCGCCCGCCTTTCTTGTCAGCACAAGTCCCGCAAGGCTGATGCATACACCAACTAAATACAAGCCCATATAGTCGCCGCTTCCTGTAGACGGGCTGTCTGTTCCTCCCGGTTCATATGAGTCGTCAGGTGTAGATGATTCATCGGGTGTTGACGATTCATCAGGTGTTGACGATTCGTCGGGTACAGATGAGTCATCCGGCTCGGATGTTTCAACGCCTGTAAAGGTATTTACGCAGGGAGCCGAAAGCGAGGTAATATAAGATGCAGAACCTTTCATAGGCTGTGATGTCAGCGCCAACGCCAGACAAATACACAGCGTAAACAGAAAGAACCGCCTGCAGGCTAAAAGATTATTCCTGCTTTTTTTCATGAAAATACCTCCTTCTTTCAGAATTTACAAGCGCATTAACCTATTTCGGGATATGTGACGGTTGTGCCGTCAGGCAGGAATTGAGCTACCGCAAGATCGATGGCGGCTTCAGGGGTGATCGCCTTGGTCTGTACAGCGTACGCCGTAGCGGAGAGAGTTTTTTCTCCAAGCGTCTCAATATCCTCGGCAGTCAGCTCATTAGAAACAGTAACTGTCGTAAAGATCGGATTCAGCACAATATCCGTTTCCGATTGGGAAGCGTCAACCTTTGTGCTGTAGACATAAACCGCTTTGCCGTCAGCCTCCGCTACCTTAAGCCATGACTGTGTGTCGTAATTGATGGTAAACAGCTTGTTAAGACCGTTTTCCACGCAAATGAACACATAACATTCCTCACTGCCCTTCAGCACGGTAGGGGTGGGGTCTTTCTCAAGCACTGCCCCCGCAACGTATTTGTAGGAGTTGCTGTTCACACGCTGCGCTCCCTCACCCTCGATAGCCTGTCCGTTTGTATCCACCAGAGCTTCGTCCAGCTTGATGGAAATTGCTCCGCCCGCAAAGGTGTTGACTACCGGCTGGCTTGTTGAAGAAAGCCACGAATATGTCGGCACAACGGTCACGACCGTAATCAAAGTGAGCATCAGACATATGAGCATCAATTTCTGGCTTTTTCTCATACTGTTCCTCCTTTCCTATAATTTATTGCTTTAACACGGTGAATCAGCGGCGACTTCACCGCATAAAACAGTCGCATAAAATTATTGCCGCACGGTATCTTCAACCGATGCTTCGGCTGATACCGTATCGTTATCCGCCGCGTTTTCCGATTCCGTCGTCGGTTCAGGCTTATCTTCGGTGTTATCCCCGCTATCCTGCGGCGCAGTTTCGCTGAGGTGTTTTTTCTTTCTGCGTACTGCAAAATCCCAGACAAAAGAAATTGCAAACAATCCGATAATAATTCCTATTATCACAGGGCGGTTGTCAGGATTGGTAAGATATCTCATAGGCTTGCCTAAAAACGGCACACCCAGCAGCACCTTTCCGACCACATTGTCCCACAGCACGGGAGCGTCCTCAGAATTATTAGCGTCCCCCTTTGTAGTAAAGGTGCGGTCAAAAGGGTTGATTGCAACAACACGGTGAGTAACCAGCACTCCGTCCTCGTTCAGCACGTAAGTAACAACGTCTCCGACATCTATCTCTTCCGGCTTAACGTCCTGAACGACCACTAATGTGTCTACAGGGTACAGCGGTTCCATACTTCCGCTGTCGATAGAAAACAGATTCCATCCAAGAAGCTTGACCGCCACAAAAGCAATCGCAACAATAACCACCAGCGCGGTGACAAATGAAAAGATAAAATTTCCCGTTATTTCCAGAACTTTTTTTGCTTTCGGACTGATTTTCAGCATAATTTTCACTTCGTTCCTATGTATATTAATAATAGTAGAAATATCTGCCCTAATTTTTATCACTTTTACACAAAGTACAGCCCTTTGTGTATTTTTCCTTAAAATTCAAAATTGCCAGGCATCTGAATAAAAGTTCCCATGTTATCAACCCTGCATTATTTATACTGTGGAAAACAGCTCCATCTGCTTTCGCTGCTGTTCCATGGATGGGTGAACATATCGGTTCAGCGTAATCTGGACACTGGCGTGTCCAAGTATTTCACTTAATGACTTTATGTCAAACCCGAGCTCTACCGCACGGCTTGCAAAGGTATGTCTGAGGACGTGAAAATTGACCTGAGGAAGTCCGTTGTTGCATAAAAACTTTTTAAATCGGTTCTGATACGTTCTCGGCTGCATAAAACTATCCGAGCCGGTCAGCAAATAGTTGTTTTTCGGATACAGGCGGTATGGCTCAAGATGCTTCATCAGCATAGAGGAAAGAGGTATTTCCCGAACAGAATTTTCGGTTTTGGGGGTGTCGATAAGAAATCTTGTTCCCCCGTTACCGTCCTGAATGCGCTGTATCGTTCTTTGAATACTGACAGTTTTTCTTTGAAAATTTATATCTCCGAACCGCAGTCCGCAGATTTCTCCCAGACGGACGCCTGTTTGAAGACATATTAATATTCCAAGATGGTCTAAGTCAGGGTTCCTTTGTAGCGCTTGAAGCAGCTTACGATATTCCGAGGACGAAAAAACCTCGGTTTTGCTTTTTGACTCTTTCGGCAGTCTTATATTAACGGTCACAGGTAGGCTCAAAACCTGTATATTCGCATATGATATAATCTGCTTCAGAACAGAAGCTATATCCTTTACTGTTTTTGGCTTATGATTGCTTACCAACGATTCAATAAAGCTTTGCGCCGACTGTTCTGTAATTTGTGAAATGTATAATCCCGAAAAATAAGTGCAAAAATGTTTTTTTATCACAGTCCTGTAACGCGCATAGGTGGACTCCTTAACGGACAGCCTTTTTGATTCCAGCCACATCATACAAACATCCTCAAACATCATTTCCTCTGATGATTTTGCTTCAGCCGCTTGTTTCGCTGTAAAAAAGCGGCGTCGTTTTTTTACTTTCTCAACGATACTTAACTCTGCTCTTCGACGCCCGATTGTTTCTTTGCATCCAGGCTTATCGATGCAATTTTTGAGTATCTTGCACTTTTTTTGTTTTCTTACCGCACAAACTGTTGTCGTCATATTTTTAGCTCCTTATTGTTTTTTTCGGAATAGTCCCGATAAATATAAGATAGCAAATATAAGCCCTTTTAACCATGTATTATTCAGAAAACATTTGCAAACCATTCTTTTTGTAAATATTTTTTGTATATGGTGTAAAACGCATGTAAATCACTTGCTATTGTGAATTTTGCATGATACAATAATTAAAGAAAATTACGACGCAGAAGGTTTATTTACACAAAGGGCTGTACTTTGTGTATTTTTTATACTCTGTGCGGCTGCCAACTGTGCATATAAAGCCTCTGCGAAGGTTTAAGCAACAATTAACCCCGGTTTGGAATTGCAAACCGGGGTTTTCGGCGATAAGGCAAAAAAGCTTATAGGCGATTGTCATTTGCATTTCGCAGCAAATCCACATAAATTTGCGGTTTTGTTACTGCAACGTTATTATGACATAATGTTGACCAGCGCACAAACAATTCATGAACTCAATTACAAATCTCTTGACAGCCCGGGCTTTAAGTGCTAAAATATTATAGCAGTGTTGTCGAGGTGTAGCTCAGTTTGGTAGAGCACTACGTTCGGGACGTAGGGGCCGTGGGTTCAAGTCCCGTCACCTCGACCAAAAGTACAAAAGGGCGTATTTGCGCAGAAAAAAGCACTTTGTCTTTTGGCAGAGTGCTTTGATTTTCTCTTTATTCAGAAAAAAGGGGACTATACAAAATGAAGCTTTTGAACAGCTGACTGCATTTGCTGGAAGTTTGAGTGAATGTATCTCTGAGTAGTGGATATGTCGGCGTGACCCAGCAAAGCACGGAGTGTTTCAATATCCGCACCGCAGTAAAGCATATATGTTGCAAAAGAGTGCCGAAGCTTGTGAGGGGAAAGGTATTTTAAGTCAGGGTGCTTGTCCTGCTGTTGCTTGAAATACTTGTGATACAGTCTGTTGTAGTTGCGTAGACTGATAGGCTTGCCATCTTTGGCGAACAGGAAGCCCTCTGTGCTGTCGTTGGCTCTTATGCGGCTCAGTATCTCAAGGGCGTTATCAGAAAGCGGTACAAGGCGTTCACAGCGTGATTTAGTGGTGTTGATTATCTCATCTCCGTTTGCTGTGCGAACGAGCGTCTGACACACCCTGATTGTTTTACGGTCAATGTCTATGTTGTCCCATGTAAGAGCCAGCAACTCACCTCGGCGAAGTCCTGTCCACAGTTCAAGCAGAAACATTCTTGACAGGCTTGTGTCGCTGTCAAAAAGCCACTCTATCTGCTGTTTGTCGAAAGTGTCAGCAAACTTCTTTTCACGCTTTGGGGGCTTGATGTACTCGGCAGGGTTTTTGTCTATGTAACCATTGTAAAGGGCTTCTTGAAGAACACGGCGTAAAAGAAAGAAAGTGTCCCTCTGACGCTGGGAACAGTAGCCTTTTGTGGTCTTGATACATCTTTGTATGTCAATAGGCTTAATCTCCGCAAGCTCCATATCTGCAATGGGGTAATAATGTTTTTTGTAAATGTACATATAGTCCTGCTGTTTGACATAGGTTATGACATCAACGCAATATGCATTGAAATAGTCCTTAAACCAGTCCTTGAATATCATCAGCATACCCCCTTTTCTCGCTGTCAAAGTATTTGAAGCTTGTATCTATAACAGGGCAATAAACTTCGTTATCGCCCTCAAATCCAAAGTAATCAGTATCTGTATAAGAGCATTGTGCATCTCGTTTTAAACATTTGCCGCCTGCAAGATAGAACTTGCCGAAAATCTTCTGCACGTCTTTAGTCATATACTTAGTCATGTAAGAAGATATTGCATTACGGTTATCGTCAATTTTAAAGGCTGTAGAAAAGCCAAAAGTCCACTGGGGAAGGTTGTACACAGTCTTGCAGTCCTGCAAGGAGATACCGTACAGCTTGGCGGTTTCAATTTTAATCGGCTTTTTATGTCCCTGAGCCTTAACAGTCCCACTGTCCACCAGCTTAATATCACCGCTGAACAAACCGTGAAAATGTACCGCTTTGTCCTCTTTGTGATATTCGGGAATAAGCAGATAGCTTAAATTGTGCCGCTGGACAAGGTTTGAAAGAAAGGGACGAAGCTTCTCAATAATCCCTTTAACGTCTGAACGGTCTATCTTCTGACCGTCCAAAGTAAGGGTTACAAAGTATGAAAAGTCATTAAGCTTTGCTATATCAAAAACTTTGTCCTTAGCACGCCTTAAACTATCGTCCCGGGTGGCGTTATTCATGTCCTTTGGCTTTGGCTTCTTTTCAAAGCGTTCGACAAGTTCAAAGCCTTTTTCCTTAAACACAGGCTTGCTTGCAACCGTCATTTTGTAACTGCCGTCAGGATATTCTTTGATTTTAGTATTATGACTTATTAAATTTTCAGATACTGAAAAAAACGACATTTTGTTCTCCTTTATGATGATTATTTGTGCCTTTTCTCAAACTAATTTATGAAGCTGAAAGCCCTGAAATCAGCATTTTATTAATTGAAGTCTTTTGCTTGGTATGATAACGCAGAACCGAAAATTTGATAGGTTTTTCTTTAGCTTGCCCTTCACAAAAGCCATAACCCAAACCTATCTTTAAGGCAAGCTTGTTCAACTATCCCGTCACCTCGACCAGAAAAAACCTTAAAACTCCGTATTTTCGGGGCTTTAAGGCTTTTTCTTTTTATATTTTCCGTTCGCTAAATTACGTTAAAATCGTGAGGAAAACACTAAATGTGTGGGTCAGATGAGGGTCAAAATCGCTGTTAGGTTGACTTTAAGACCGTCGGTTTGCTTATTTAAAATTCATCTTTTCTCAATACAGCTTATAAAAAATCAAAAAATCCTTGACAAAATAAATCTGATATGTTATACTGCTGATTATCCGATTTCATATAATCCGAATCCAGATTATTAAGGTGGTAAAATAATGTGCAATAGCGATAACGCAAAAACATTGGCAGCTTTTCGAGAAGCGACAAGAGAACTTGACAGCATATACGCTTTGTTTCCAAAATCCTGCGAGTTGTCGGAACCCGAATATTGGTCGTTGCTGCTTATCTATGAAGGTTTTGTTACGCAAAGTCAGATCAGCGAACAACTTTATTTCAGTCGTCAGACGCTTAATTCCGCTTTTAAGCAATTGCGAAAAAAAGGATTGGTGAAATTACAGCCCTATGAAGATAATCAGCGTTCAAAGCAGGCTTTTTTAACGGAATCGGGAAAAGAATTTGTAAAAAAGAATGTGCTTCAAATGCACAAAATAGAAGAAAAAGCATGGCGTGGCATGAGCAAAGAGGAGCATGCTGCGCTTATAGAATTGACACAAAAATTTACTAAGCTGATATTAAACCAGCTTAATACTTCAAAATCAGACAATTAGTCATGTTCATCGGAGGTTTGCGGCCGCAGTCGCATAGCCGGAGAAGATGTCGAGTGCGCTCGGTTATTGCAAGGTAACCGGGCATTTTTTTGTTTGGAGGAAATATGTATATTGTAAATATTGATATGCTTGTCGTATTTTTGCTCAATGCTGTTGGCGAGCGGAGTGGCATGGGTTCAATATTCAAAGGGTATATTTTCTGCTGCAGGAAAAAATGCAGAGCAGCGGCTTGTCTGCCTCGTCTGGGAAGGTCGCCGCCGTTGCAGTGAGAAATTTGATAAAATACCATGTCATCGGAGGACCGGCCACCGTAATGGTCGACTGAGGGTTTTCTCAGCAGAAGGTCGAGGAAGATGTCGGGTGAGCCCGATTATTTTGGTTTTATAACCGGACATTTTTATATTTTTCAGAAAGGATTTGATATATTGTGAAACTGATTTTTCAATTCATCAAGCCGCACCGTACATTGTTTCTGGCAACGGTGTTGCTTTTGATTGTAGATGTTACAGGTGCGTTAATAATATCCACCTTGGCGGCGGAAATGCTGAACCTGGGCACTGCGGGAGCGACATTTGAAACGCTGTTGAACACAGGCATAAAGATGGCTGCGGCTTCGGTTATTTCAAGCGTTTGCGCAATTCTGGGCGGATACGCCTGCGCTTGTCTTTCCGCAAAAATAGGCAAAGATATGAGATTGGCTGTTTATAAAAAATCACTGAAGCTGTCCATTTACGATTTCAGGCAATTTGGCACTGCGTCAATAACCACAAGAACGGTATCTGACGTTACTACCATTCAGTTTGCATTGACAAGCTTTATACAAATGGTGCTGCCCGTGCCGGTGATTTTCGTGGTTGCCCTGGTGCTGGCTTTCAGACTTGATACAGAGATGGGCTTTATTTTGCTGGCGGTTGTGGCGGTGGTTTTTGTCTTGGCGCTGCTTATTATGAAAAGCGCTGCGCTGCAGTTTAAAAAGCTTCAAAAGCTATTAGACCGCATGAGCGCAGTTTTGCTTGAAAATGTTACTGGAGTTAGGGTGGTAAGAGCATTTAACAATGAAGCTCGTGAAGAGGGACGTATGTCCGCCGCTTTTTCAGACTACGCCCAAACGTCGATCAAAGCCAATCGCAAGTTTGCAAATCTGGACGGTTTGTCCTTTTTGTTCATAAATTTTTTTGTAATAGTGGTCTATTGGCTCAGCGGAGGAAGAATAAGCGCCGGACATATGCAGATAGGTGATATTACAGCTGTTATCGGCTATGCAATGATGGTGCTTTTCTTTCTAATGATGGCGCAGATGGTTATTATGACAATGCCCCGTGCACTGGAGTGCTGCGAGCGTATCAGGGCGGTTCTGGAACATTCACCTGAAATCTGTGATATGGTTTGTGAAGATCCGACTATATCGTATGAAGAAAGGGATGAGGTTCTCTCTTTCAGGAATGTTTCTTTCCGCTATGCAGATGCAGAGAAAGATACTTTAAGCAATTTGAATTTTGTCTGCAAAAGGGGCGAAACTACCGCCATTATCGGCGGCACGGGCAGCGGCAAGTCAACCGTTGCCTCGCTGATTCTGCGTTTTCATGATGTTACCGACGGAGCAGTGTGCTTAAACGGCGTCGATATCAGGCAGATGACCCAGCGGTATCTTCGCGACCACCTGGCGTATGTTCAGCAAAAGGCGTGGTTGTTTTCCGGCACTGTGGCAAGCAATCTTCGTTACAGCAACCAAAATGCTACATATGAGCAGCTTATGCACGCCGCCGACGTAGCTCAGGCAGGGGATTTTATTAGATCTCTACCCAGGGGGCTTGATTCTTATGTGGCGCAGGGAGGAACTAATTTCTCGGGTGGTCAGAAGCAGCGGCTTTCAATTGCAAGAGCCCTGGTGAAAAAGCCTGAGCTTTATATCTTTGACGACAGCTTTTCGGCATTGGACTTCAAAACCGATGCGGCGTTGCGAAAAGCTCTGGCAGAAGAAACGAAGGATTCCGCTGTCTTGATTATAGCTCAGCGAGTCAGCACCATTCGCAATGCGAATCAGATTGTTGTGCTGCATGAAGGCAAAATGGCGGGAATAGGCACCCATGATGAACTGCTAAAAAGCTGCTCGGTTTATCGGGAAATTTATGAATCACAGACTAAGGAGGCGCAGGAGGCGTAATGGGAACTTTGAAAACTCAAAACAGCAAAAGCGTCGTTGTACGATTGTTCAGTCAGCTGAAAGGCCAGCATATCCGCCTAACGGTTGTTGCTATTTCAATTGTAATCTATATCGGGCTGAGCATTTACAATCCTATGTACAGTGCGCTGGTAATCGACCATTTGTGGCAGAGCATTCAGGCGGCATGGAGGGACGGCACACCCTTCTCTGTTACCTGGACAAATATGGGGCGTGAACTTACGCAGCTGACGGTTCAATATTTCTTTACTTGGATTTTCTACTACCTGCAATCTTACCTGATGGCAAGTGTGGCTGAAAGTCTGAATCTTGAGCTGCGTAATCAAATTGCCAGCAAGCTGAATCATTTGCCGTTGAGGTTTTTCGACCGCAACAAGCCGGGTGAAATTCTCAGCCGTGTTACCAGCGACTTAGATAAAATCGCCGAAGTGCTGCAAACAGGTTTGTTAAAACTGATTGTTGCCGTAGGAACGATTATCGGTTCATTGATTGTAATGTTCTACTACAGCGTTTTGCTGACGTGCATTTTTCTGATTTTCATGCTTATCAGCATGGCAATCACACGGAGCGTTGCAAAAAGGAACTTGCGCTGCGCTGTCTTGCGTCAGGAAACCATAGGGGAACTTACGGGCATTGCGGAGGAATATTATAACGGTCGTAACGTAATCAAGGCGTACAATCACGAAAAGGAAAGCGTAAAGCAGATTGAGATTGCAGCGGAGAAAAACCGTGTGGCAAACAAGAAGGCGGACTTTTTGACAAACTGTGTCAATCCCCTTATCAGGCTGCTGACTCGTCTGTCCAATGTGGTCATTGCTATTATCGCAGGCAAATCTATGCTTGACGGCGCTATGACGGTAGGTGTGGTACAGGCGTTTTTCCAGTATGTTAACCAGACTGCAGAGCCTTTGACGGAGGCGTCGTTTATGATTAACTCCCTCCAATCGGCGTTGGCGTCTGCAAAGCGGACGTTTGAGCTGCTTGACAGCGAGGAGGAAATCCCCGACCCGATTTACCCGGTGGTTTTAGACCGAGCTCGGGGCAATATTGCTTTTGAGAACATAAGCTTTGGCTACGACCCCGATAAGCTGCTTATGAAGGACATCAGCTTTGAAGCCAAACCGGGTCAGAAAATTGCGGTGGTTGGCAGCACAGGCGCAGGAAAAACCACGCTGGTCAACCTGCTGATGCGTTTTTATGAAGTAAACAGCGGAAAAATCACCATAGACGGAGTAAACGCCGCTGAAATGACCCGAGGCGGCTTACGTAGAAACTTTGGAATGGTATTGCAGGATACATGGCTTTTCGGCGGCACGGCGGCAGAAAACATCGCCTACGGCAAGCCGGATGCCACTCGGGAAGAAATCATTGCAGCAGCTAAAGCGGCTAAGGCGGACTATTTTATACGTACCATGCCTCAAGGCTATGATACCATGATAGACAACGAAGCTGCCAATCTGTCTGCGGGACAGCGTCAGCTGCTGACTATAGCAAGAGTATTCCTCTGCAACCCACCGATTATTATTCTGGACGAGGCAACCTCCAGCGTAGACACCCGCACGGAAGCGGAGATTGGGAAAGCGATGAGCAAGCTGATGAAAGGTAGAACAAGCTTTGTCATCGCACATCGTCTGTCCACAATTCGTGATGCGGATACGATTTTGTTTATGGAACACGGCAATATTATCGAGCAGGGCAATCACAAGCAATTGCTGGCAAAGAAGGGCGCATACGCCGCTCTTTACTACAGCCAGTTTGAGTAGCTGAATTTATCAAAACAAAAAACTCACAAAGGCCTTTAGCTTTGTGAGCTGATATTGCGTATTTCCAAGTCTTAGGAATCTTGACTTGTGTTTTCAGGCTAAAAGCGTCGGGCTGCTATTTGCAGTTTCCGACGCTTTTAGTTTTCCTCTTTAATCATCTCCTTCAGATATTGCAAAAATAAATTTGCGGCTTTGGAAAATACCTGATACTTTTTCCAGACGATAAAGCTGTTAGCTTCAAGCGGCGGGGAAAAGGGTCTGAAGCAAAGATTGCCGCCCCGGGTGTTGATGAGCTTGTCATAACACAGCGCATAGCCAAGTCCTTCATCCACCAGCAGAGAAGCGTTGAAAATAAGGTTGTAAGTAGCTACAATGTTAAGCTCCGATTCTTTTTTTCTTAGCCAGCGCTCAAGATAGTGATGATCTCCCTTCTGATGGGATACAATAAGGGGTTTGTCCCACAAATCCTCGGGAGCAATTTCCTGCTTTTGCGCCAGCGGAGAATCATTTCGCATCAGCACCCCCCAGGAGTCCTTGAGGGGCAGGGGAATAGCCTCGTATTTCTGTGGGTCGATCTCAATAAAAAGCAGTCCGAAATCAATTAGCCCCTTGTCAAGATATTCTAATACATGCTCCGCATTGCCGCTTGAGATGTGGTATCTGATAAGAGGATACTGCTTTTGCAGCTTTTTGGCGATCATGGCGAACAAGCGCACTGTTTCGGTTTCGCCTGCGCCGATAAAAACATCTCCCGCAATCGTTTCGTCCGAACGAGTTATCTCGCTTTCGGTGCGGTTGACAAGTGAGATAATCTCCTCCGCACGCTTGCGCAGTATCATTCCCTCTTCCGTCAGCAGCACCTTGCGTGAGCCTTTCACCCCACGAATCAAAAGCTTTTTACCAAGCTCATCCTCCAGGTTTTTCAGCTGAGTGGACAGCGCAGGCTGAGAGATGTGCAGAAATTCTGCCGCCGCAGTAATGTTCTGCTCTCTTGCTACCGCTAAAAAATATTCCAGTACACGCAACTCCATTCAAATCGCCTCCCGTAATTCAGTATAGCTGAAAATTCTATAAAAGTCAATTATACAAATCAATAAAATATAAGTATTTGCTATTTTGCCGATTAAATTGTACACTATAAGCAGGGACATTTGAAAACCGGTCGTCTTTTTGATGAGAGCGTGAAATTTTTATCGGCGGTGAACAGAAATGAGCAAAAACAATAAATCAAACGGAAATTCTGTCAATCCTTACGGTTATAACGTGCTGCAAAATTTAAAGGACGCAGGATGCACGGATGAAACGGTTGAAAAATTTATGTCGCTTCAGGACGGCGGCGATAAGGAACAGCAAATAAGACTTCTTTCCGCTCACAGAAAATGTTTGCTGGAAAAGCTTCATAAAAATGAAAAGCAAATCGACTGTCTTGACTACCTGCTTTACAAAATTCAGAACAATTTAAAATCCGATTCTTGAAGCATAAAACGTTTTTCAGGAACAGTTAAAAACCTCCTTTGATACGCTAAAAGTATCAAAGGAGGTTTTTGGTGTGCTATGTGGAATTTCAATACCTTATTATCACATTAACTTTATCTGTCCGGGACGCCTTTTCTATAACCCGTGGCAATCCTGCTATGCTGAGTTTACCGCTTTGACGAGCCTGAACAGAGAGAAAAGATAACCCCAATACCACAAGCCAGAATAATGCACAAATTTTAGCAAGATATATTGTGCAATAGGCAGAAGTTTATAAAATGGCAAGAAAACTGCATAAAAATGCTTGAAAAATTTTTGAATAGGTGTATAATAAAAATATAGAAAAACTCATTATGGTTTCAATTACGCATTATTACTATTTGGGCAGAGTATTATAATTTGTAATAATATTAAACTGAATTGTAATTGATATTAGAACTGTGAATGTTATTTTTATTTATACAAGCATAATCCTTTTATATATCAGCAACCAACTTTGGATTATACGGGTAAGGTGAGTCCAATGCAGGAGTAAGTTTAAAAATAACGGCCAAGAAGTAATTGCCTGAGGCAAGGAATTTTAAAAGACGGAGGAGTTGTTATGTCTAAAATTTTGAAGAGAATCGCAGCAATGGGTGCTGCAGTTATGATGATGGGAACTATGGTTATCAGTGCGAGCGCAGTGAAAATAACCATTGAAAAAACTATACGTGGATACGATGTACGGTGCAGTGCAGAGAATACTGGTAAAACAATATATGTCTATACCTCCACAGCAACTAAAAATGTGGCTACTACGGTTTCTGTTTCTGCAACATACAAGCTGAATGGTGCTTACGTTCCAGTTGGCAATGGCTACGGTGGACCCGGAGGTTGCCAGACATCTGTTTCTAAACCATCAGGTGCCACATGGGATGCAATAACAACTACGCATGGTGTTACATCTTCAACCATAACGATTAATGACGCAACTTGGAAAAACAGAGGATTAATATAGAAATTAAACTTTTCTTTTAGCAAAAAAGAGACGGCAAAACAAACATACAACATACCCTTGCAAATTTGCAAGGGTATGTTGTATATCCAGTAGATGCAAAAAACCATATCAAGAGGTGATATCATGAAAAAAATTGCAGCATTAATAGCATTTCTGTTACTTCTGAGCGGTTGTTCTCAGAGCGATGAAAACAGTGCTGACGAGTCTGTCGGCACACAAGGGGGAACCTTACAGAATGGCGGTTCCGATAATGACGATTCGGAAGATGATGAGGAACTGCAGTATTTTCTGTGGTCATATGAAGATAAGTATGCTTATTGTCAGGAAAATTATCCCGATAAAACCATATTGACATGGTTAACGCCATCAGAGGTATTCCGCGAGCCGGAATTGAACGAATACCTCTATGAAAACGGATATGATTATGTAATTTGCTTCGATGTACTGGATGGATCAGCATCCGGCAGCACATATATTGAATGCTTTGAAGAGACTTTAAACAGCGGCGAAGATTTTGACATTGTTAGCAGCGTCGGACCTTTTTTAGGGCAGGACGCAGTTACAAATGGCTATTATTATATGGCGGATATGGGCGTATTTGAACCGTTGGATGAGTATATCACCGATGAAAAGTATTCCGAATACTATAATTCCCTGCCTCAGGAATACTGGGATTCGTATAAATATCAAGGGGTTTTATACGGGGTTGACAACAGCTATTCTTCAATGTATTCCGATTACGGAATAGCAATAAACAGCGACGCTCTCAGCGAAAGCGGGATAGACCCGGAGGAGTTTAACAAGCCGTTTGTGGAATCGGGTGAAGCATATAAAGAATTGTATGACAAGACCGGAGGAAGCGTAATTTTTAGTCTGGCTTTCGATACTGATGCAATTTTCCCGGCTGCTTATTTAACTTTCGGCATTGCCGTTTCCGGAAATCAAGCAGTTAATGTGTTTGAACTGCCGGAAGTAATTGATTACTATTCCACCATGCAAGAATTTGCAGAAAACGAATATATAGCAGTAAATCCCGTTCCGTCACCGGAAACGGGAGAACTGGAAGTGGAAGAAATCGGAGATAATGTTGCAGCTACAGGCACAAAAGGGGAAATAGTAGTTGACGAGAACTCCGGCATGACGTATATATACAATGAAGTAAACAATAACATCTGCAGTCCCGGCAGCGCTCACGGTGTTTATTCAGAATCAAAGAATAAAGATTCAGCGGTTGATGCTTTGTTTAATGTGATGTTTAATAAAGATATCAATAACTCAACCGAGCCTTTTGATGTCAGCTTGTATGAAACAGCTGAACCTTTTGACGGTGTAGGATTTTATTTTGACGTTTCTGAAATACAGGAGGAATATCTGAGTGTTATGAATCAAATCATGAAGTTTAATCCTTCCCCTGTCGGAGATATGGCAGAATATCTGGAGGAGTTCAATCAGCAGCTTTACGATGCCGGACTTCAGGAAGTTTTAGACGAAGCCAACCGACAGCTTGAGGTGTATTATGAAGAAAATAATTAGCTTTATAACGGCAGCATTAATGATGCTTAGCCTTGCCGGGTGTAATGATGAGGAACAGAAAAACAGTGATAGTTCCTCCATAGCGGAAAACACAAGCAGTGTGAATACTGTCGGAAGCGAGAATCAGGAGGGTTTTGTCAAGGATCCCAATAAGCCGACACTGGTGTGGC
>CALXIQ010000012.1 GCA_944388405.1 uncultured Ruminococcus sp.
AGTCCTCAATACGCTTATTGCGGAATTTATCACCCTCTGCGTCAAACACCACATGGCGGGAAAAGTGCCTAAATCTAAGGATTTCTACAAGGTTTCTCTTTGTAGCAACACTATTGTCTCGACGTGCCCCGTCCTCGGGAACATATCCACTGCCCTGCACTTGACCGTTTGGTATCCAAATTCTCTCAATACCGCGCAATCTCTTGCGGCGGTGGCATGGTTGCAGGAAACCATTACTATGCGGTCGTGGGACATCTTTGCCATGTATTCAAGGGTTTCGGGCGTGCAGCCTTTTCGGGCAGGGTCGGCAATTATTACATCGGGACGTTCTCCCCTTTTAAAAAGCATTTCAGCCGCCTTGCCTGCATCGGCGCAAATAAACTCGACATTGGAAATTCCGTTGAGCTCAGCGTTTCGTTTGGCATTTTCAATGGCTGATGGGATAATTTCAACTCCTACCAGCTTTTTAACGCTGTCTGCCATAGAAAGCCCGATAGTTCCCGCTCCGCAGTATAAATCCAGCAAAATTTCATTGTCGGTCAGTCCGGCGTACTCCCTTGCAATTCCGTAAAGTTTCTCCGCCTGCAAAGTGTTTACCTGATAGAATGACAGCGGAGAAAAAGCTATTTTCCTGCCGCACATTGTGTCGGTTATTGTATCGCTGCCATATATTGTTTTTATTTTATCTCCCAATATTACGTTTGTGTTCTTGCTGTTTTCGTTTATCACAATACTTTTTATGTCGGCAAACTTCTGCGAAAGCATTGCAGCCAACTGGTGAAGCCTTTCGCATTTGCCAAAATCGGTCACCACAAGGCACACCATTATCTCGCCGCTGTGCTCTCCCCTCCTCAGATAAATGTGCCGCAACAGTCCTCGATGAGTTTCCTCACTGTAAGCACTTATTCCCTGAGCATTGCAAAAATCCAGAATGAACTTTACTACTTCAGAAAAAATCTCAGGTTGAAGCTTACAGTCGGTAAACTCAATGACCCTGTGGGAACGCTTTGAATAAAACCCCGCCACAACCTTTCCATTTATCTCTGCAACCGGGTACTGCGCCTTGTTGCGGTACCCGTCAATGTGGTCACAGCCCAGAATAGGCTCAAATTCAGGGTCAAGCTTTCCGATTCGATGAAAGGAATCCTCAACAAAGCCCTGCTTTACTCTCAGCTCCTCCTCATATGAAAAATGCCTGAAAGAGCAGCCTCCGCACTTGCCAAAAACTTCGCAGTCAGGCTGAATACGCACTCTGGATTTTACAATAAAGTCTGCAATTATTCCGTAACAGTAGCTTTTGCACACCTTTACAATTTTGCAGGAAATTACATCCCCCACCGCCGTCAAGGGCACAAAGACCGCAATCTGCTCATACCTGCCCACACCGTTGCCCTCGTTTGTTATGCCCGTTATTTCAAGCGTTACAATTTCATTCTTTTTCAGCATAGAACTCCCCTATTTCGTTCTTTTTTTCAAGCATCAAATCAAAATGCTTGTTGTATTCCAAAGGGAATTTATAGTTAAACACCCTTTCAAGCCGACCGTTCTTTAAATCCACCAGCTTAGTTGAGCCACCAGCACCCAGAGCGATTATCGTCTGGATTTCCTCCATGATATAAATATTATACAAGCTTTCAAATCCCGGCTTTGCCCAGCCGATGTTTTCAAGATTTTCAAGCATATTTTTCTGTCGGTAAAGATAATATGGTCTGTAGCCGCTTTCAAGCAGCCGCTTTGAGGCGTACTCCACCATTTCACCGGCGGCGTTTTTCAGAACGCTCTGTTTTTCCTCCGAGTGATTGAGCCGTGCCGCTCTTTTTATGGAAAGAGTGTGCACGGTTATATTTTCAGGAGCAAGCTGTATAAGCCCGTCCACAGTATTCTTAAAACTATCAAATGTATCTGTGGGCAGTCCTGCAATTATATCGGTGTTTACACTGTCAAATCCTGTTTTTTGAGCAATACGGTAACTGTCAAAAAACTGCTGTGTAGTATGCTTCCTGCCTATAGCTTCAAGCACGCTGTCGCTTAAAGTCTGCGGATTAACTGATAACCTGGTGCAGCCCTTGCTTTTGATCGTTGCAAGCTTCTCAGCGGTTATAGTGTCGGGTCTGCCGGCCTCCACGGTGTATTCACGCACCTTTGACATATCAAAAGACGATGAAATTACGTCCATAATTGTCGCCAGCTGCTGTGCCGATAAGGTTGTGGGAGTTCCTCCTCCAAAGTAAACGGTATCAAGCACAAGCCCCAGTCCGTTTACCAGCGATGCAGTATAGCTTATCTCCCTGCAAAGATTGTCAACATATTCCGGAATGAGATTTCCACAGCTTTCAATAGATTGGGAAACAAAGGAGCAATAAGAACATCTTGTAGGACAAAATGGTATGGATATGTAAAGGCTGAAGGTTTTGTCCGAAAGATTTTTGATTATCTTTTCCTGTGTCATTGCCGTCATATAAGCAATGTCGCATTTTTCGGGGCTTACAAGGTATTGGCTTTGCAAAATGTCGTAAATCTCGCTTTTGCTTTTGCCTTGTGAAATCATCGCATTCACCCGCTTTACAGGGCGCACTCCCGTGATTATTCCCCATTTGGCTTCTGTATCCGACAGCTTGCTCATTGCTTTAAAAAGCAGCCGTGAAAGTATCAGCTCGCATTGATTGTCAAAATCCTTTGTATCGGAGGGTATCCTTTGTGCACACCTTGCTGTTTTACCATCAACACTGCAATACACATATAATAAGGCCTGCTTCTTGCTGATTCTCCGCCTGATGAAAGCATAGTCGCCACTGCACTTGGCAGTACCGTCGGTATAAATATGATTAAAAAGCTGTGCGGGAATAAAAAGCTTCATTACTCCCTCCAGCTCGTATTTGAAAGCGTTTCCACTGAAAATTAGCGTCATATCAATATTCTCCAAAGCCGCCCCTTAAATAAGGGTTGTACTTTTTTTCGTCCTCAAGGGTTGTAGATGCCATATGACCTGGATAGATGTTTGGATTTCCGCTCAGCTGAGTAATCTTTTGCAGAGATTTTATAAGCTGCGCAGTATTGCCGTCGGGCATATCGGTTCTGCCCACCGAACGGGCAAACAGGGTATCGCCAGAAAACATTACATTCTGGCATATAAAGCACACCGAACCGCTGGTATGCCCCGGAGTGTGAAGCACTTTAAATTCAAGCTCGTCCAGAGTAAGCACATCGTCGCTGTCAAAAGCAATTGCCTTGTCAAACTTTCTCACTCCTCCAATGCCGAAAAAGTTAACAAGCAGCCCCGAATCGTCGGTAAGCTTGCCTATGTCATTTTTATGGATATACACTTCGCACCCCGTTTTATCATACAAATCCGCAACTGCACCCACGTGGTCGAAATGTCCGTGGGTTAAAAAAATCTTTTTCAGTTTAAGACCATGCGAATTAATCTGCTCAAGAATGTAATCCGCATCGTCGGGAGCATCGATAAGCACACAGTTATTTTCCTTACTTGCAACTATATAGCTATTTGTATCACACACACTCAGCGGTTTCAGCTTAATTATTTTCATTTACAACTATGCCCCGAAAACGGGGCATACCTCCTCTCATATTTAATAGATCAAAGATTTAAGACTATTTGCCGCTTCTTTCAACGGAGATAACATTTTTTATCTTTTTTATTTTTGCCATAACGCTGTTAAGTTGCTCCATACCTGCAACACTTAAGGTAACTGACAGAATAGCATTGCCATTTTTCAGCTCCCTCGACGTAGATTCGTGAATGTAAATGTTGATCATAGCAAGAGCAGAAGACACATCTGCAAGCAGACCAATTCGGTCAACAGCTATAATGTCAAGAGTAGTCTTGAAATAACCCTTGTTATCCTCTGTAGTCGCCCATTTTGCAGGAAGCCACCTTGGAGCCATATCCGCCTTGTCCTTCTGGGACTGATAATTAACACAGTCGCACTTGTGAATAGAAACGCCATGTCCTCTGGTTACAAAACCCACAATTTCATCTCCGGGCAGAGGGTTGCAGCATTGAGCAAATTTTATAACGCAGTCGTCGATGCCGTCCACAATTACCCCTGATGAGTTCTTTGACCGCTGAGGCTTTATATCCTCGGTTATTTCGGCGGGTATCTTCTCGCCGTATTTTTTGTTGTACTCGGCTTTAAGCCGCTGTATAACCTTTGAAAGCTGCACTCCGCCATAGCCAATAGCCGCAAAAAAGTCGTCCAGCGTTTCGCAATTGTGCCTGCGCATATCAAGCTTTAAAAAGTCCTCAAGCTCGTCTTCGGGGACTTTTATCATATTTCTGCGGAATTCACGTTCAAGAGCGTTTTTGCCTTCAAAAATGTTTTCTTCACGCCGCTCTTTTTTAAACCATGAGCGTATTTTGGATTTGGCTTCGTTGGTTTTACAGATGTTAAGCCATGAACGGCTGGGACCGTGACCCTCCACATTTGTGGTAAGTATCTCTATTATTTCGCCGGTTTTAATCTGATAGTCGTATGAAACCATCTTCTTATCCGCCTTGGCTCCGCACATACGATGTCCTACCTGGGTATGAATTGCATAAGCGAAGTCTATGACGGTAGAACCCATCGGAAGAGTTATCATATCCCCTTTGGGAGTAAAAGCGAAAACGTCCTCGGGAGCAAGATCGTTTTTAATTGCCCTTACAATTTCCTCAACATCGTTTGATTCCTGCTGTGATTCGATAATCTGTCTTATCCAGGCAAGTCGGTTGTCGTCTTTTGTACTGCTTTTGACTCCCTCTTTATATTTCCAGTGAGCTGCAATACCATATTCCGCAGTGCGGTGCATTTCCCAGGTGCGTATCTGAACCTCGAAGGGTATGCCCTGCCTGCCTATTACGGTGGTGTGAAGCGACTGATACATATTAGGCTTGGGAGTAGAGATATAATCCTTGAATCTATTGGGAATAGGCTTGAACATATCGTGAATTATGCCAAGCACATTGTAACATTCCGTAACCGTGTTGACAATTATTCTTACCGCATATCTGTCATATATCTGATCGATTTCCTTTCCGTCACGGTAAACCTTTTTGTATATTCCGTAGTTGCTTTTAACCCTGCCCTCAATCTGTGGAACAGGGTCAAAATCCTGTGAAAGCCGTTCTCTTATACGTGTTTTTATGTCCTCAACAAGCTGGTCACGACCCTCCTTGCGCATATTCATCTGCCTATCTATTTCCTCATAGGCAAAGGGGTCAAGGTAATAAAACGACAGATCCTCAAGCTCGTCCTTAATTGAGCGTATACCCAAACGGTGAGCTATGGGAGCGTAGATGTTCATGGTTTCATGAGCGATTATCCTTCGCTTCTCTTCACGACAGAAATTGAGGGTTCGCATATTATGAAGACGGTCGGCAAGCTTGATTATAATAACTCTTATATCCTCGCTCATCGCCAGCAGAATCTTTCTGATGTTTTCAGCCTTCTGCTCATCCTTGGTGAATATTTCGACTTTTTTCAGCTTTGTTACGCCGTTTACCAGCATAGCCACATCGTTGCCAAACTGTTTCTGAAGATCTTCAAGCGTGCAGTCGGTATCCTCGACTACGTCATGAAGCAGTGCGGCGCAGATAGTATCGGTATCCATTCCCAGCTCCAACAGAATGTATGCCACAGCAAGAGGATGTGTTATATAAGGCTCCCCCGACTCACGCTTCTGACCTGCATGATATTTATCCGCCAGCTCATATGCAGACACTATTTTTGAAAGGTCGTACTGCTTTTCACCGTCAAGAATTTTCTGAATCAAAGCGTCGATTGTGTATTCTGTTTTTGTATTGGAAAGATAATCTTTGCTGTTAATATCTTGCATATCAGCGTCCTCCTTTGCAGATTTTATTTTTCAGCTCTTTAAGTACAGGAGCATTTTCCAGATCAACTTTATTTTTTACCGGAAGCAGTTTTATATTCTGAGTCGATGGAGTATAAGCGGCAAGCCCTGTCTCAACAAAGGCGTCGATACAAATTCTCAGCTTGCAGAAATTGAAGCTCGAACTGTTAAGCTTTAAATACAAATCATCGGCGGATATTTCGTTAAAGTTTTTCAGAAATTTATATACAAACACAAGCTCTTGCCTGTCTGGATTTATTTTGCGAAGATAAGCCTCCGGCAGTGTTTCGCCTCGACTGTACTTTTCATAACAATCCTTGGCGGCAAAGTATTTTTCCTGACTGATTCCGTGGGGGCGAAAATCAACTACCTTAACGCACACACTTTCAGTTCCATTATAGGAGTTAATCTCAAGATGCACCGCCAAATCCGCTGCATCGCCCGTAGTAAATGAAAGTTTATCGGGACCTTTGCCGAAAATCAGCGCCTGCAAACGCATACTTCCGTATGTTATATCAAGCTTTGTATGCTTACCCTGTGAAAGCGATATTATCCTGTCTATACGCACGCCTGACATAGCAAATACCGGCTGAGAATTTCCTGCGCCGAACGGCTCTAAGGCGGCAAGCCCTTTTACATTTTCAACGGTTATTTCCTGTGGTCTTATGAGCAAATCACATTCAACTGAAACAGACGGCACACTTTCAAGCGAATCTGCGTATTCGCAAATTCTTCGGGTAAATTCGAGAATGTTTGCTTCCTTTATTGTAAGTCCGCCTGCGCACTCGTGACCTCCGAACTGCTCCAGCAGGTCTGAAACCTCTCTCAGGCATTTGAAAATGCTAAAGCCTTTCACACTTCGGGCAGAACCTCTCGCCAAACCGTCATTATCTATAGAGATGATAATATTGGGCTTTGAATACATTTCAAGAATTCTTGACGAAACGATTCCGATAACGCCGTGGTGCCAGTTCTTTCCTGCTAAAACAAGCACACGATTATTAAGTATATCGGGATTTTCATCAATGTATTTAAGAATTTCGGTCAGGATTTTTTCTTCTGCTTCCTTGCGCTGATTATTCAGCGTCATAAGTGTATCGACATAGTTTTCGGCATCCTCTTCGTCTTCGCTGAGCAGTGCCTTTACGGCAGTAAGGGGCGAACCGAATCTGCCTGCCGCATTTATTCTCGGTGACAGTTGAAACGCAATAGAACCTGCGGTAAGGTGATCTCTCTTTACTCCTGACTTGTCTATAAGAAAATTCAAGCCGGGGTTTTCAGTGTTTTTAATGTACAGCAGACCTTTTTTAACAATCGTCCTGTTTTCGCCGGTCAGAGGTACAATATCCGCAACGGTGCCTATTGCGCAGATGTCGGAATACTGCTCCACTACCATTTCGTAGTTACCGCCGTCAAGCGCTGCACAAAGCTTTAACGCAACACCCACTCCGGCAAGCTCCTTATATATCGATGGACAATCTATTCTATGAGGATTAACTACAGCGACAGCCTTAGGCAGCTTCTCAGAAGGCTGGTGATGGTCGGTTATAACCAGCTTCATACCAAGCTCTGCTATAAGCTCTGATTCAGCATGAGCCGATATGCCGTTATCCACAGTGACTATAAGTGATACGCCTTTTTCGGCAAGCTCTCTTATGGCATGAGGATTCATTCCGTAACCTGCTTCACGCTCAGGAATATAATACATAACATTTGCGCCCATGCTTTCAAGATAATTATAAAGGACGGCGGTTGCAGTAACGCCGTCACAGTCGTAATCTCCGTAAACGCAGATAAGTTCATAGTTGTCAACGGCGCTGTTTATAGCGTCAACTGCCGCTTGCATATCTTTCAGCATAAAAGGGTCAGAAAGCTCTGTTTCGCTGAAAAAATCAGCTATTTGCTGAAAGTCAGTATAGCCTCTTGACACAAGCACCTTTAAGGTAAGCAGGCTTAAATCGCATCTTCTTGCGAAATCGGCAGCAAGCTTTTCATCACATTTTCTAACTTTCCATCTTTTCATTACAACAAATCCTAACTGATAAATTACATTCCATTATATTATAACATATTCAAGCCTTTTTTTCAATAGCGAAGATAAATAATTAGGCTAAACACTGTTCAGTAGTCAATGATAGTTGACACATACTCTCAAAAAAATATAGTGATAAGTAGAATATCGCAAATTTTCATTTTGTAGGAGCCGGAGGCGACGGAGAAATGAAAATTTGCAGACGGCTTAC
>CALXIQ010000013.1 GCA_944388405.1 uncultured Ruminococcus sp.
CATAAATTAAAGAATAGAGAAAGTGTTTTTCGCTTTCTCTATTCATCATATTCCTCAATAGCTCAGTCGGTAGAGCATGCGGCTGTTAACCGCAGGGTCGTTGGTTCGAGTCCAACTTGGGGAGCCAGTCCTAAGCGCGGACGGCGCAATTCGCGATCCGTTCGCTAACGCTCACTTCGTTTGATAAAACGGCAAGTTTGTTGCCGCAAATCGTAGTTAGTGAGCAGTTGTTTGTGCAGTATCCGTTATCACGTTGTGGTAACGGATTTTTTTGTATTAGCGCGGACGATGCAGTTTCGTGCCGCTCGTAAACTCACTTCGTTTTGTGATGAGCTATAAGTTCAATATGGGTAGTATGTAACCGAAAGGCATTTTGCCTTCCGGTTATTTGTTTGTGAAAACAAAAAGCGCCATCCCAAAAGGATGGCGCCGCATATAGTCTGTGCTTATTATTTTTTTCTGCTGATGAGCTGATCCGGGAAAATCGATGCGTTGATTAAATCAGCTGGATCAACATTTAATGCATCTGCAATATCAAAGAACACTTCAAGGGAAAAGCCGTTGGCAAGCCCCGGTGCTTCGATGGAGCTGACAAGGGAACGGCTGATTCCTGCTTTTTCTGCTAGTTTTTCCTGAGACATTCCCAGCAATTTTCTTAAAGCAGCAATTGATATACCCAACTGTATAAAGCGATCACGGTTTTTAAACGAAACTTCTTTGCTCATGTTTATGTACCTTTCAAATTACTGTATTTTTATTATACTATTTTTTTCGCATTTTTTCAGCATTTATTGGTAAGCATTTGACTTTAATAGTAAGCAATATATATTATAAGAGTGATAATGCCTATATTAATAAGCAATGTGTAAAATTGGATGTCGATTTCCCTTTTAATTTTTACATACAAGCACTTGACTTGATTAGTGAGCAATGATATAATATTTGTAAGTACTTGACTTGATTAGTAAGCAATTATATAATATTTGTAAGTATTTGATTATATTGATAAGTAAAATTCAAAGATTGTACTGTGATAAATTACAAGTTGAAATTACTATATAGGTATAGTGATACATTTTAATAGAGGTTGCATAGCCATATGTGCTTGGCGTAATTTAAGGAGCGAAAATATTTAATGGAAAAACAACAGAGAAATAATGAAGATTACTATACAATTGACTTGCTTCACATTGTAAAAATGCTGTGGAAGCATGGGTGGTTTATAGCATTATGCGGATTGGTTGCTGCGGCAATCGGATTCATCTATTCGGCGTTTATGATTGCCCCTACTTATTCGTCGTATATCAAGCTGTATGTTAATAACAGCTCCATTTCGCTGGGTAATACAAGCTTTAGTATAAGCCAGTCGGAGCTGACAGCAGCCCAGAGCCTTATCAGAACCTACGGCGATATTCTGGAGAGCCGAAGTACTCTGGAACGTATAATCGACAGAGCAGACCTTGATTATAGCTGGAAACAGCTGGCTGCAATGATTACCTACGAAGCTTCAAATGAAACTGAGATAATGCGTGTTACCGTTACCGGCGAGGACCCTTATGAGGCAAGCGAGATTGCCAATACCATAGCTGAGGTGTTGCCTGTGCGTATTGCCGAGATTATTGACGGCGCAACTATGGAGGTTGTTGATTCGGCTATTCCCGACCTTGATAAGATTGCCCCAAGCGTGTCACGATATACGGGAATGGGACTTGCTATCGGAATTTTACTGTCGGTTGTGCTTATTGCGATACTGGCGATTCTTGACGATACTATCCACGATGAAGATTACATTATTCGCACTTATGATTATCCGATACTGGGAAAGGTGCCAAACCTCTTGAATACAGGCAGTAAATCATACAGGTATTATTCGCAGAACAATTATCGGATAAGAGAATAACGGAGGCTGGTACAGACTATGGAGCTGTTTCACAATAAAAACACAAGCAAGCATTTCCTGAAGGAAAATATAGACGAAAGGAAAACTCTTCATCAGAACCTTGACTTTACTGCGGCAGAGCAGTATAAGCTGATACGCGCAAACCTTGATTTCACTCTGCCGGAAAATGAAAAATGCCCGGTAATAGGAGTAACAAGCGCAATGCGGGGCGAGGGTAAATCCACAACGGCGATTAATTTATCCTACGCATTTGCGGAAAAGGGAAGCAGAGTTCTGCTGATTGACGGCGACTTGAGAATCCCTTCAATTGCAAAGAAAATGCAGATAGAAAGCTCTCCCGGGCTTGCAGACCTTTTAAGAGGTAAGGGAGCGCAGTTGTCTGAGTTTCAGTCGTACATCTTTAAAAACTGGTACATTCTCCCCTCGGGCGATGTGCCTCCGAATCCGTCGGAGCTGCTGGGTTCCAACAGGATGAAAAACGTCCTCAGCGCATTGAGAGAAATGCTTGATTATATCATAATCGACCTTCCGCCTGTAAATATTGTATCCGACGCCATTTCAATTTCAAGCCTTATTTCAGGCATGATTGTGGTGATTCGTGAGGAATACACCGAGAAAAAGGAACTGGAGCGATGCTTCAGACAGCTTAAGCTTTCTAATGTAAATGTTCTTGGCTGCGTTCTGAACGAAGCTAAATCCGGCGGCGGGGCGTATGGTAAATATAAAAAGTATAAGTATTATCGGAGCGCTCCCAAAGGGCAAAAATCATGATAGACTGGCACAGTCACATTCTGCCTGAGCTGGACGACGGAAGCCGCAGTGTTGCGGAAAGCATTTATCTGATTAATATGCAGAAGGCTCAGGGAGTGGGCACGGTGATAGCGACCCCTCACTTTTACGCTGACGATGAATCGGTGGAGTCCTTTCTGGAAAGGCGGGAAAAGGCGTTTGAGCTTTTGAAATCTCAGCTGCCGGAGGATTGCCCTCAGATAAAAACGGGGGCGGAGGTTCTGTATTATCAGGGTATAAGCAGACTGGCAGGATTAAAGAGCCTGAGAATTGAGGGAAGCAGATTGCTTCTTCTTGAAATGCCTATGCTCAGGTGGACGGAATATATGCTGAGAGAGCTTGAGGAGCTTGCTTCCATAAGCGGTTTGACAATAATTCTGGCGCATATCGAGCGGTATCTGGACCTGCAAAACGAAGATACATGGGACAGGCTTTATGAAAGCGGTTTTTTGAATCAGGTAAACGCCAGCTTCTTTATAGCCTTTGCTTCAAGGCGAAAAGCGTTATCCCTTCTGAAGCAGGGCAGGATACATTTTGTGGGTTCCGATTGTCATAATGTGACGTCAAGACCCCCCAGAATCGGACAGGCTTTTGAGTATATTCAAAAAAAGCTTGGCGGCGATTTTATAACACAGATGAACGAGTACGGTTATTCCATGCTTGAACATAAATAAAGTATATTGTTGTTTTGAAAGGTGGTTATTCAAAATGAAAAAAATAATGGCAACTTGTCTGGCGATGGTAACGGCAGCAACTATGAGCATCAGCGCTTTTGCGTCTGCCGGCGGATTTGTATCCAGCCCATCCCAGAATCCGGCACCCACGCTGGAATCTTTTACTGCGAGCAGTGAGGATTTTACCGGTCAGCTTGTAGTGTCAGCTTACTCTGAAAGAGATGATATGCCTGAGGATCTACGTGCGTCGTTTGAAACGGCATACAATCAAATCGTTGAATGTGATGATCTGACAACACTGAATGCTGATCTTGCACAGCTTGCTGAGGAGATGGGTATTGCCGGTACCGATCTGGCTGTAAGCGATCTGTTTGACATTCATGTTGAAGGCGATTTGGATACAGACGTAGGCTTCGAGATCACTCTTGGAGCAGAGACGCTTGACCGCTTTGTAGGCTTGCTTCACATGGTAGATGACGGCGTTTGGGAACTGGTTAGCGATGCTGAGGTTGTAAACAATGAGCAATTGAGATTCTCTGTTGATTCACTGTCGCCTTTTGCGATTGTTGTTGACACAAGCGATGGCACAGCCGTTGAGCCGGGCGACGATTCAAGCTCACAGCCTGTAGATGACAGCTCGGTTACCGACAGCGTTGTTGACGACGGCGGGGTTCCCGACACAGGTGAAAATACTATGATTTTCGTTTACGCCGGAGCTATGGTAGTTCTGGGTGCGGCAATAGTATTTATCGCAGTCAAGAGCAGAAAGCAGAAAGTTAAATAGTAAACGAAAAGAGGGAGAGTTATGAGAAAAAGCAGAACAAGGAACAGATATTTAAAATACATTGTTATCGGGCTTGCTGTCGCTTTTCTCATAACTGCCGCTCTGATGATTATCGAAATCTGGGAAAACAGGCGCGGAAGATTTCCCGAGTCGGCTCTGGAAAGCGGCGTTGTTGCCTATGAGGGACAAGACTATGTCCTAAAAGACAACATCGAAACCTTTCTGGTGCTGGGTCTTGATAAGTATGAAGGCACAGATTCCCAGAACAACGGTAATCAGGCGGACTTTCTGATGCTGTTTGTGTTTGACGACAACACGCAGCAGTGTACGGCCATCCAAATTAACCGTGATACAATGGCAAATGTAAACAGGCTTGATGTGGGCGGCAATAAAATTGACACAACCGTGGAGCAGATTGCGCTTGCATATAACTATATTTATGCAGATAGTGCAAAAAAGAGCAGCAGAAATGTTGCCGATTCGGTTGAGGATTTGCTGATGGGCATTCCGGTTCAGCACTATATCACTTTAACGATGGACTCTGTTGCCGTAATGAACGACCTTGTGGGCGGCGTAGAGGTAACGGTGCTGGATGATTTTACGGGAATTGACGATACTCTTGTTGAAGGTGAAACTGTCACACTGAAAGGCGAGCAGGCGCTTCGCTATGTGCGCACACGTTACGGACTTGAGGACAGCACCAACAGCACGAGAATGGAGCGTCAGCAGCAATACATAAACGCATTGTACGATAAGACAATGTCCTGTATTGCTGAGGACGACGAGTTTGTAATTACGCTGGTTGACACAATGGACGACTATGCTACCTATGATATTTCGGATTTCAGACTGAAGGAACTGGCAGAAAAGTTTGATGAGTATGAGTTTTTAGGTATAAGGGATATTGAGGGTGAAACGCAGTTGGGAGACGAGTTTATAGAGTTTTACCCTGATGAAGCTTCGATTTGGGAAATTGTAATTGATTTATTTTATACGCCGAAGGTCGAATAAAGGTTTATTGCGGCTTTCGATACGGGGAGTTGTATAGTTATGGATGTAAAAGATGGTGTTTTAGCGGTTCCGATGTCTGAGGACACAGCAGTTCAGAGTGCAGAGCGTAGTATGCCTGTGGTACATATTAAATCAAAGCCTGTATATTCTTTTGTAAAGCGCAGTTTTGACTTTGTTTGCTCATTTGTAGGGCTGGCGATACTTCTTGTGCCGTTTTTGATTATAGCTTTAATTATTGCCATAGACAGTCCCGGTGCTTCGTCGATTTTCGTGCAGGAGCGTGTAGGAAAGAACGGACGGGTTTTCAAGTTTTACAAATTCAGGTCAATGGTGCCCAATGCGGAAAAGCTGCTGGACGACCTTCTGGAGCAGAATGAAATGGAAGGACCTGCATTCAAAATGAAGGACGACCCGAGAATCACACGAATCGGGCGATTTATAAGAAAGACCAGCATTGACGAGCTGCCTCAGCTTATCAACGTATTAAAGGGCGACATGAGCCTTGTAGGACCGAGACCGCCTCTTCCCAGAGAGGTAGCGATGTACACAGACCGTCAGCGTCAGAGGCTAGCGGTAACACCCGGGCTTACTTGCTACTGGCAGATTCAGCCGAAACGCAACAGTTTATCCTTTGACGAGTGGCTGGAGCTAGACCTTAAATACATAGAAGAGCGTAGCTTATGGACCGATATAAAGGTTTTGTTCAAGACAGCAGGCGCCGTGTTCGGGCTGCAGGGGGAGTAATTTCGGTCGTAAATTGTTGAGTTACAAGCGTTTTAGTAATTCGTTTGATAATGATTTAAAAACCGGGTTCCGGTGACTGGTGTTAGTACATGAAATGAGCACATTATAATCAGGGTTATAATATATTAATTGCTTATATGGCATAAATGCAGTCTATAAACAGGAGGGGACTATTTCGATGATTAAAGCTGATGAGAAATACATACATAAAGTCGATAAGTCGCTTATCCCTGTTTGTAACATTTTAGGTGTCAACATTGCCGCAATTGACATGGGATGGCTTCTGGATTTTACGAATAAACACATTAAAGAATTGTCTGGCGATTATATGTGTGTGTCTAATGTGCATACCACAGTAACTTCATTCGAGGACAAGTCCTATTGCGATATTCAGAATGGCGGTATTATGGCGATTCCGGATGGCGGACCTTTGAGCACGGTGGGTCAAAAGCGTGGATTTAAAAATATGAAACGCACGACAGGACCTTCTTACATGGGAGAAATCCTGAAAATATCTGCTCAGAAAGGATACCGCCATTATTTTTATGGCAGCACAGAAGAGACACTTGAGAATTTATACCAGGCGCTTCAGCACGATTATCCTGGTATCCAAATCGCTGGTATGTACAGCCCGCCGTTCCGACCGTTGACTGAAGAGGAAAACCATCTGGTGGTGGAGCGGATCAATGAGACTCAGCCTGATTTTGTGTGGATTGGATTAGGAGCACCCAAACAGGAACGCTGGATGGCAGAACACCAGGGAAAGATTAAAGGATTTATGGTTGGCGTTGGCGCAGCGTTTGATTACTTTGCCGGAAATATCAGTCGGGCTCCTATGTGGATGCAAAAGACTAATCTTGAATGGGTGTATAGGCTTTTGCAGGACCCGAAGAGACTGTTTGGAAGGTACTGGCACACGAATACGAAGTTTATCTGGAATGCTGTAATAAGGGGTAAATAATGAAGAAGAAAGTATGCATGATAGTCCCCAACCCAATGGTGAAAGGTGGGATTGCCGCAGTAGTCAACGGATATCGTGGATCGCAGTTAGAAAAAGACTACAAAATAATATATGTAGAGTCCTATAGAGATGGAAATAAGCTTGCAAAATTGGTAAAAGGAATACGTGGATATTTTCATTTTGTTAAGGTTCTCTTGATAGACAGACCCGATATTGTACATATACATTCTTCTTTTGGACCCTCATTCTATAGAAAGATGCCGTTTATTTATATGGCGTCATGGGCAAATTTACCGATTATCAACCATATCCATGGTGCAGATTTTGATGAGTTTTATGTGAATGCATCTAAGAAGAAAAGAGAGAAGATAAAGAAGGTTTATAGTAAGTGCTCTGTGATAATAGCTCTATCTGAAGAATGGAAGCAGAGATTATCGCAGATTGTGCCGGAGAGCAAAATTACTATAATTGAAAACTATAGTATACCTCATGAGGATGCACTTAAGCAAAGGCTAAAAAGACAATGTAACAATATAGTGCTTTTTTTAGGTGAATTGGGAAGACGTAAAGGTTGCTATGACATACCAGGGGTAATAAAGAAAGTAAAAGAAGAAATTACGACTGTAAAGTTTATATTGGCTGGAGCTGGATCAGAAGCTGATGAAGCGGCTATAAAGCGACTTGTGGATGAGAATGGTGTTACTGAGAATGTGGTATTTCCGGGGTGGGTTCGCGGAGATGAAAAGGATAGGTTGCTTCGAGATTCAGATTTATTTTTTCTTCCGTCATACAATGAAGGGATGCCAATGTCTGTGCTTGATGCCATGGGGTATGGGCTTCCAATAGTAAGCACTAATGTGGGTGGGATTCCTAAAATTGTGCAAAATGGAGAGAATGGTTACTGTTGCGAACCAGGTGATACGGATATTATGGCTACAAGAATTACCTATCTTTTGGATGATGCGGAGTTAAGGGAAAAATGTGAAAAAGCAAGTTATCAAATTGTAAAAGAATCCTATTCCATAGATAGACATATTTATCTCCTGTCAAATTTATATAACGAGGTTGTCAAATGAAAAATCCATTAATATATTTAAAAAATGTATTTCGCTTCGTTGCGCTAAAAATCAGATATGGAAAATGTTGCGATATAGGTCTAATTCAATCTTTTGAAAAAGTTCGATTTGATATTACTAATAAAGGGACTGTTACATTAGGATCTTACAACCAAAATAGGGAGTTGTTATATATTGGCGTTAATGGTGGAAAATTAGAATTAGGTAACCACTGCTTTTTTAACATAAACAGTTCAGTCACAGCTATGAATGAAATAAAAATTGGTGATTACTGTAAATTTGGAAATAATCTAGTGATTGTTGATCATGATCATAATTTTAAAAATAACTACTCTGAATTTGTATCATCTCCAATTCATATAGGAAATAATGTTTGGTGTGGAGCCAATGTCACAATATTAAGAGGTACAGAAATAGGAGATAACTGCGTAATTGGTGCCGGGACAGTCGTTAAAGGGTGCTTCCCTGCAAATTGTATTATTTGTGGCTCTAAAGGTGAGATTATCAGAAAACAAAGAGAGTAATTTTTTGTAGAATACTGGAGGAAGGAGAGCTTGATTTGAAATCTCGTGGAATTAATATATATAGTGCATTAATATGGCTTTTGTTGTTTTATATGACATCAAATATGACAACAGCACTTTTGCCGCAAGGTTTCTCACTAAATCGAGTAATTGGTGTAGGGATAGTGATTGTCTCGTTTTACATCCTTTTTAAGAATATGAGTAGAACGATCCTTTCTTTATTACTTATTTGTATTGTAGTTTGCACAATCTCTTTTTGTGTTTGCGTAGACATAAGCTTAAATTTAGAACATGTAATTTATTTAGTAACCACATCATGCTTGTTTTATTTGCTAATAACTGATGTAACAAGAGAAAAGCTTTTACAATCGCTACAGCGAAATATTGGTTTTGCTAAGAAAATACTTTATTTGAATTTATTTTTAATCACTTTAGGTTTTGCATTGCCACAATGCTATTCTTATGGTTATGTTGGATTTGCTCAAGGTTCACATCAATTTCTAAGTTGTTTAATGTTTATATATGTGTTGACTGTTTATGTACTAAAAGATACTCCGGTAGGTATAAGAGATGCATTAATGATAGCACCAATTCTTATCTCTGTATCAATGGGAGCAGCAAGAACATATCTAATTCCAACGCTAGTTATTTCATTGATGTATTATAAATTAAAGTTGCAAGCAGTTAAAATAAAGTATCTGATTCTTTTATTAGCTATTATTATTGGTGTTTTATATTTACCAGATTCGTATATCATACAACGCTTTAGTATTGCGACATCACAAGGCGTATATAGTGGGCAGTCAGAAGCAGCAGCTATGAGTAGTGGTAGATTTGAAATATGGGCGATAGATATAAGAGCTTTTGCTGATGGATCTATATGGACACAGTTGTTCGGAAGAGGATTTGATTATCTATATAACTACAACAAAATTAATTACGGGGTATCGATATGGGCACACAATGATTTTATACATATTTTAGTTAGCGGGGGGCTGCTAGGGCTTTTTTATTATATATCACTTTTAATAAAATTAATTACAAGACCTGCAAAAAAAAATAGAGTAAAAAAGATGTGGCTAGTTGCATTTATTATTCCTGTTGCAATTTTTAATGGTATGTATACATACCAACAGTATGTTTTTTCAGTTATGTTTTTTGTATTACTTATTTCAGAGACTGAAAATTTAGGTGTTGAAAGGACTTAACAATGATAACGGTTTTACAAATTGTGTTTGCGTGGGGATCAGGGGGCGTTGAACGGCTAATATGTAATTATATTGAAAATATGAGTGGTGTAAAAATTGATGTACTCATTTTGCAAAAATATGATGAGGACTCAATTTTTAATGAGACGGTAACGAAAAATGGCGGATATATATATCATCTGGAAAATGTTTCGGGTTGGATTTTGAGTAGACTAAAACAACGATACGCTAAAATCAAAGAATTTTGTTCAGAACATAAGTATGATATTATTCATGTTAATGGGGGAACTGGCATTGATTGCTTATATGCATATGCCGCGAAAAAAGGATGTCCTAGCGCAAAAGTGATAATGCAATCGCATGCTGATAATGTAGAGCCTCCACATTTGTTTTTCAAACACGTGTTACATAGAGTGGGCAAATGTTTATTTAGCAATAAGCCTGATGCAAATTTAGCATGTTCCAACAATTCATTAAAATGGATGTTTAAAGAAAAATATATAACTGATAAGCCAAGCTATGTGTTGTTTAATGGTATAAAAATAAATAATTTTAGTTACGATATCACTGAACGTCAAAACGCTAGAGAAGATTTGGGGCTGACTAAAGAATATGTGGTTGGAGCTGTAGGGCGTTTTGTACCACAAAAAAATCCATATTTTATATTAGAAATAATAAAAGAATTAACAATACTTGATAAAAATATTGCTTTTATTTGGGTTGGAGATGGTCCATTATTTGATAAAATAAAACTGACAGCGCAAGAAAAGCACTTGGATAGTTATATTCATTTTGTTGGCGCAACAAAAAATACAAGAAAATTTTATCTTGCTATGGATTGTTTTATTTTACCTTCTGTTTATGAAGGGTTAGGCATAGTAAATATAGAAGCACAGGCAATTGGACTTCCTTGTGTTGTATCAAACAAAGTTCCAATAGAGGCAAAAGTAACAGATTTAATTGAGTTTATTCCTTTGGAAATTTCTGCACGGGATTGGGCTAAGAGAATTATTTCAAAAAAATCAATAGTCAGAGTTGATAATACCAAAGTAGTTCGTAGTATGGGGTACGATCGTTATGATACTGCACAAAAGCTATATTGCATATACCAAGATTTGTTAGAAGGAGAAAGCTGTGAAAAAATACAGTATAATAATAGCAGCATATAATGCTGCCAAATACATTGAATCCTGTATAAAATCTGTATTGTTACAATCTTATACTAATTTTGAAATAATTATTGTAGATGACGGGTCGACAGATTCAACTGCATCTATTATTCATAATTTAGTGTCAGAAAATGAGGGGAAAATAAAATATATTTATCAGAAGAATGCAGGACCGTTTATAGCGCGCCGAAATGGGGTGATTAATAGTAGTGGCGACTACCTATTGTTTCTTGATTCAGATGATGCATTGTCAGATAATTGTCTTAGTATTCTTGATATTGCAATAAAAAATAACAACTCACCTGATATGATCATTTTCAAAGATAATGAGTGGGATGGAAATAATCTTTTTACAAGTAAAGTCGGCAGTGATTTTGATGATACCCGTTTAATCAAATATAAGGAAGTTGTTTATCAAGATATTCTTGCATATAAGATACCAAGCAGTCTTCGTGTAAAGGCAGTCAAAAGGCAGATATTTATGAACTCGATAGATGAAATAGATATATCTAAAGTTGCTGGTATAAAAACCGCTGAAGATTTGTTGCAAACTCTACCACTAGTAACATTTAGTAATAGCATACTTTATTTAGATGAACACATATATTTGTATAGAATTAATGAGAATAGTATAATGCATACTTTTAGAATAAACCATTTTACCGATGCTGAAAAGGTTTATAGGTATTTCGAGGACTATGTTAAGCAATGGCAAATGTATTATGGAACTTATAAAGATCAATTTATTAAAAGATTTTTTAATGAGGTATATTCTTGTATTATGCAGTTGAATTTACAAAGTTGTACTTTAAATTTCAGACAAAAAAAGAAATATTTAAAAACAATATCAGAAAGCGAATTGTTTATCAGATATTATAATGAAATGTCTAATAAAAAAATACTTGGAAAAAGACAGGCCATATTATTACTTTTGCTTAAATTAAAATGCTATAGACTTTGTCTTCAAATTTCAAAGCTAAGTGCTTAGAATAAATACTGAAAGAGGTTGTTGGGTTGAAAAAAGTTGCTTATATTGCTGCGTCATTAAATAATTATGGAAGTCAATTGCAGACATATGCACTCTATCAAGTGATGCTACGATATAATATTATCGGTGATGTGTTTCGGTATAATGCAACCACTTGGAGAAAATTACCAAGATTGTTAAATAAGGATGTAATTAGACGCATTTTTGTGAAGATAAATAGGCATTCAGGAAATAGTTCATATATGCGGTATATACACAAAATAACAATTCGAAACAGTTGTTTTGAGAAGTATAAACAAAATTGTGGGTTCTTTTTACCAGAAACGAAATCACGAAAACAGATTAAGAAAAAAGTAAAAATATATGACGGAGTTATCCTAGGAAGTGATCAGGTTTGGAACCCTGTTAATTTGCATTTAGATTTTTATACGCTAGGATTTGTACCTGAAGATATGATGAAAATCACTTATGCGTCTAGTTTTGGCGTCTCAAAAATTCCGAAAAAACAAATTACAAAAACTAAAAAATATCTTTCTAGAATTCAATACATCTCTGTAAGAGAGGATGCAGGTAGCAGCATTGTTTACGAATTAACGAAAAGGCGAGTTCCGGTTGTTTGTGATCCTACGGCATTATTAACAGCACAAGAATGGAAAAATTATTCACGACCATATAAAATAATTAACGATAAATATATTTTATGCTATTTTTTAGGTGAAAATAAGGAACATCGTGAATACGCAAAAAAATTCGCAAAAACAATTGGTTTTAAAATTGTATCTATTCCTCATGTTGAGCACTATACTCCATCAGATATTGGTTACGCAGATATCGAAGTGTATGATGCAGATCCAAAGCAGTTTGTTTCATTAATAAGAAATGCAGAATTTGTATTTACAGATTCTTTTCATGCAACAATGTTTTCTGTCTATTTTCATAAAACATTTTTTACTTTTTATCGTTATAGTGATGCTGATAAAAAGTCTGCAAATTCGAGGGTAGTTACCGCGTTGCAGCGATTAGGAATCACATCACAGCTAATGACAACTGATAAAGCAGATTTAGACATTGTAAATAGCATTATTGATTGGGACTCTGTCGAAAATAAATTATCTCAATGGAGAGAAGAGTCGTTAAAATATTTTGATGATGCCTTAACTATGGGAGGGCTTATAAATGATAAAGATAAATAATCCTATAGACTGCTGTGGGTGTACGGCTTGTAAATCCATATGTCCAAAGAACTGTATCACCATGAAAATAGATAGAGAAGGATTTAGATATCCGATAGTAGATTATGATAATTGCATTAATTGCGGTCTTTGCGAAAGGGTTTGTCCGATAAAAAATAAGACAGAGGGACAAGACTTGGGAATAGCTTACGCAGTGCGCAATATTGATAGTAAAGTGCTAGAATCCAGCGCAGCGGGAGGAACATTTACAGCAATTTCAAAAGCAATTTTTCGTATTAATGGACTTGTTGCCGGTGTTAAATATACAGAAAGTATGGAAGTAAAGCATTTTTTAGCAAATTCTATGAAAGAGGCGGAACCGTTTAGGGGGTCGAAATATGTTCAAAGTGATTTAGGTTCAATATTTGAAGAAATTAAGTATCAATTAGATAAAGGCAAAGTCGTATGCTTTTCTGGAACGCCTTGCCAAATTTCAGGAATAAGAGGATTTCTTTGTAATGATTATGATAATTTGATCTGTATCGATGTTGTATGCAAAGGTGTTGCAACTCCAATTATTTTAAAGAAATATATTGAACTTAATGAAAAAAAATATGGGAAACAAATTGTCAATTTGTCCTTTAGGACAAAAGATTATGGCTATCATATGTCAACTACAAAGATTGAGTTTGAAAATGGTGATTATATACTATCGAGTGGCGAATTTAATGCTATGATGGGTCCTTTTATTCAAAATCTCTGTTTAAGACCATCTTGTCATGAATGTAGGTTTAAAAGTAGAAAAAGACAAAGTGATATAACCATATTTGATTGCTGGAGTTATAAGAAATTAACTGGTAAGTTAGATGATGATAAGGGCTATACTTCAGTATGGATTCATAGTGAAAAGGGAAAAGAATTATTTGAAAGAATGAAAAATGATATTGTATTTTCAGAATTAAATTTAGATGAAATTATTGAGGCGGATGGGAATATGGTTGAAAAAAGTATTAGTCCACATCCTAATAGAGATAAATATTTTGATACTTTAATTAGTCAAGGACTTGTTAAAGCAGCCAAGAAATACGCTAAAATGACATTAATATCCAAATTTAAAGATTTGATAAAGCGTAGACTATATATAATGGGAATATATAGATATAATCGATAATTGGAGGGAAGAAAGTGATATCGGTCATATTTCCAATTTATAATGTGGAGCAGCAACTTCGAAGAGGCATTGATTCAATACTTCAACAAACATATAAGAATTTTGAACTAATTTTAGTGAATGACGGTTCGACCGATTCGTCCCTTAGCATTTGCAGAGAATATGAAAAAATAGACTCCAGAGTGAAGGTAATTGATCAGGCAAACCAAGGAGTGTCTGTTGCAAGGAACACGGGCATCGATAATGCATGTGGTGAGTGGATTGCGTTTGTAGATCCTGATGACTACGTACATCCTTCTTATCTTGAACGACTATATGAAGTGGTGATTCAGACTGGTTCGGATATTTCGGTTTGTAATTATAGAATTGTGCATGAGGAAAGAGATGCATTTAATCAAATTGAAAAAACAGTTCCTCAAATATATTCGGGCTACGAATCTTTGAATAATTTTTTTGGCTCTCAATATACTAGAAATGTATGTCCATGGGGCAAGCTTGTAAAAAAAGAACTGCATAAAGGGCTGAAATATCCTATCGGAAGAGTTCAAGAAGATGCCCATATTACATATCGTTTGTTTGAAAGAGCAAACAAAGTCGCTTACATTGATGAGTTTTTATATCATTATTATCAGAGAAAAAATAGCATTATGAATCATCCGGCGAAAGAAAAATTTTTAGCAAGACGTGATGATGCAATACATGCGCAGCAAGAAATGATAAACTTTTTTTACAATGTAAGCTATGAGTTATATTACAAAAAAAGTTTATCTTTGCTTACATATACTTACGCAAATGCTTGTTATCAATTATATCAGATTTATGGTGATAAAGATACATTTAATATTTATTATAATAGATTTAAATTACATTATAAAAAATACAAAAATATTATGGTAGCAGCTTATAAAGAACGTGTGAAATATGCATGTTATAATATTTCTCCGATTTTTTTTAAATTATTTAAATATTAGTTGCATTTATTTTATTTGCTCAATAAACAAAAAAATACAATAGTTTTGTTTTTAGGTGTATATGCATAAAAATAGTTGACGGGTTCTTGATATAGGCAGAATAAATATTAATGAAAATATTTGTTATGCTATCATGTGTTCGTTACAGCAATAACTAATTGTGCATATTGGGGGCTATTCTATTTAAATCATTTAAATTATAGTACAGAGAAATATAGATCATCTTTTTTACGAATATTTCCGATTCTGTGGCAAGTAAATGTTTGCTCCAGAATGGATCGAATTTATTCAGTAATTATGGTAATAGAGCCAAATATGGATCATTTTTAATATATTATTAATTGCATCGGTGATGTTGTAGATACCACCAAGCGTATGGTGATCAAGATGTTATAAATACATATGATCTCACGTGAAGATATCATCTAGAAAAGGATTTCGATGAAATATATAATGCCATATTGGGCTGGAACACAACTATAGTTAAAAAATATAATCTACATTCAATGAAAGATATATATGTCTTGCATTCATTGGATCAAATAGAATATGGAATATGTCACTTTTCTTTAATATTATAATCGCGATTAAATGGTTTATCATCGGAAATAAATATAACACATAGGCAATTATTATATTTTTGCTCAAATATATATTAAAATAATTTGTTACAGCATGTTAAAAATCGGTTTTTTATATTGACATAATAACATGACGGAGCTATATTGGTCCTAAAGAAGTGAAAGCAACACGAGGAGTATATAAATGGAAAAGTTGATAGACAAATTTAGACGCAAATTAAATGAATTTTTTGCTGGGAAGATAAACCGCAAAAATCGTGAACGCTTACATTCAGAACCCTTTACGTTACTTACAAATAACTGTATAGGGGGGGTGATTTATCATGATTTAGGGTTGAGGTTTGACTCTCCAACTATTAATTTGTATTTAAAAGATGGAGATTTTATTGAATATGTAATAAATTTAGAATTTTATAAAAAGGCCGAACTTATTGAGGATACAACCCAACATGGCGAGTTTAAATTTCCGGTTGGTATATTGAAGGGCGATTCTATACATCGTGATATACACATATACTTTCAACACTATAAAACATTTGAAGAAGCATCGAAAAAGTGGATTGAACGCTCACTTCGTATCCAAAACAAAATTCTCGTGATATTTGAACTATACAATAATAAAATTGATAGTGAATCTTGGAACAGAATCAAATATAAGAAGAAATGTCTAATGCATCAAGAACTAATAGGAATAAATGATGCAATGACATTGAAGTGTTATATTGACCATGAAAATGAGCATGCCAGGATATTAAAGTATAGTGGCTTTACAGGACATAGGTTTCTGGAAAAAGAGTTCGATTATGTTGCATTTATCAATGAATCATAAATAACATTGATAATAATTAAGCGTATATTAAAGATATTGGTGAGTGTTTTACAAATAAGGAGTAAACGATGAAGATAACGATTGTTACAATTTACGACCCATTACCTAACTATGGAAATAGACTTCAAAATTATGCAGTACAGAGTATTTTTGATAACTTAGGTTATGAAACCGTCACCATTTCTTATGCAAAGAGTGTATTGCCGTTAAAATCTAAACTTAAAGCGTATCTGATGCGTTTGACCTCCTATCAATTTACTAAGAATGAATCTTATTGGAAAAGTTTCCCTTATAAAGTTTCGGCATTTGACAAATTTAATAGAGAATACATACACACTCAACATATTAAGAAAATTGATCAGATAAAAGATAGCGATTATTATGTCGTGGGGTCGGATCAGGTATGGAATCCATCTTGGTATGGTAAAGACGATATAAAAAAGGATTTATTCTTGCTAACATTTGCGGATCAATCTAAAAAAGTTTGTATCTCACCTAGTTTTGGTATAGATGCGTTGCCAAATGAATGGAAGAGTTGGTTTGCAAAACATCTTGTGGAATTTCCTCATCTTGCTGTCCGTGAAAAATCCGGCGCAAAGATAATTAAGGAACTCACAGGGCAAGAAGCAATTGTTACAATTGATCCAACTCTTATGTTGGATAGAGAGACATGGAATAAAATTTCAAGATGTCCAAAGAATATTGAGTTAGAAACACCTTACATTTTAACTTATTTTCTTGGTGGTCGTTCGGAGAAAATTAATAATGATTTGCAAGTATTTTCCCAAGAAAATAACTTTGCAATTTATAATCTTTTAGATACCTTGCAACCGGAATTATATAGGGCTGGACCAAGTGAATTTCTTTATTTGATTGATCATGCCAATCTCATTATGACAGATTCATTCCATGCGTGTGTTTTTTCATTTCTTTTTGGCAAGCCGTTTTTAGTTTATTCAAGGGAAGGAAAACAAAACAAAATGATGTCACGAATAGATACACTATTAGAAACATTTTGTCTTGAACGGAAATATGTCGATAGTGGCATACCCAACAATCTTCTGGAATGTGACTACCAAAAGGGATATGAAGTACTGACCCAAGAACGCCATAAAGTCATGAATTACCTTAAAGCTACCATGAACATACAATAATTAGAAGGAAATAACAGAATGAAATTAGAACGTACAAAAAATGCAAGCCGCAATATTTTTTTTGGCATTCTGCTAAAAATTTATCAGATTGCGGTTCCTTTCTTGATGCGTACTGCCATGATCTACTTTATGGGAGTGCAATACCTAGGGTTGAATAGTTTGTTTACTTCCATCCTGCAGGTATTAAACCTCGCTGAACTCGGCGTTGGCAATGCGATGGTTTACAGTATGTACAAACCCATTGCGAAGGATGACAAAATCACGATTTGCGCCTTGATGCGATTGTACAGGACGTATTACCGGGGGATTGGCTTGGTCATTGCTGTGGTTGGTTTGCTACTCACGCCATTTATTCCTAAACTCATCGGCAGTGATCTGCCATCAGAGCTGAATGTGTACATACTCTATCTGCTTAACCTTGCAGTAACGGTACTTTCGTATTGGCTGTTTGCATACAAAAACAGTTTGCTACAAGCACATCAGCGAACCGATGTGACTAGTAAAGTCACTTTGTTAACAAATACTATACAATACGGTTTACAATTTCTTGTAATAGTCACCATTAAGAACTACTATATTTACATCATCGTATCTCTTGCAACCCAGGCTCTCACGAACGTCGTGACTGCTATTGCGGCAACAAAGATGTATCCTGATTACCACCCCATTGGTAATTTGCCGAAAAAAGAAATGGATGAGATTAACCATAGAATTAGAGATTTGTTTACTTCAAAACTCGGTAGTGTTATCGTTAATTCGGCAGATACGGTTGTAATTTCTGCTTTTCTTGGGCTAACGATACTGGCGATTTATCAGAATTATTACTTTATACTTACATCTGTTATTGGAATTGTTACCATTATATTTCAGTCATGCACCGCTGGCATTGGCAACAGCATAATCGTAGAATCCGAAGAAAAGAATTTTGCCGACTTAAAAAAATTTACCTTCCTGATTGTGTGGATTGCAGGATTTTGCACTTGCTGTTTTCTTTGTCTCTATCAGCCTTTTATGGAATTTTGGGTCGGCAAAGATCTGATGCTTGGTTTTGCTGCGGTTATCTGTTTTTGCGTTTATTATTTCGTTTATGAGATTAATCAGTTGTTGAATACATATAAAGATGCTGCCGGTATTTGGCATGAAGACCGTTTCCGGCCATTGGTGACGGCAGCTGCAAACCTTGTCATGAACCTGATCATGGTTCAGTTCTGGGGCATATACGGAGTGCTTTTATCTACCGTACTATCCACTTTGTTTGTTGGAATGCCATGGCTGTTGTATAATCTTTTTACTGCACTATTTAATCGGAATCAATTTCCGGAATATTTGCGTTCCCTGCTTGAATATGTTGCCGTAGTATTTTTCAGTTGCATTGCGTGTTACTTCATATGTCAATTAATTAATTTGAATATATGGCTTACATTAATCATACGGCTTGTTATTTGCTGCTTGGTTCCTAATGTTATTTATATTATTGTGTATAGAAAAAGGTCTGAGTATAAACAATGTCTGCAATTATTAGATAAAATGACAAAGAATAAATTTAAATTTGAAAAGAGATTTTTATAAATTGAAAGGGTAAAGCAATGGATGAAAATATCATTATAAATACATATGCAGCTTACTCAAAAGATGAAAAGCTAAGATTATCAAGTTCTTCGGGAGCCATTTTTTCTCTGTTGGCAGAACAAGTATTACATCAGGCGGGCGCAGTTTACGGCGTTGCTATGTCACAGGATTGCAGAGCTGCCGAGTTTGTCCGTGTAGATAAACAAGATGCGCTTTCAAAACTCAAAGGATCAAAGTACCTTCAGGCTAAAATGGGCGATACTTACAGACAAGTGAGATCAGATCTTGAATCGGGTTTAATAGTGCTCTTTTCCGGCACTGGCTGCCAGATAAATGGATTAAAAGGTTTTTTAGGAAAAAAGTATGAAAATTTATACTGCGTGGACGTAATCTGTCATGGTGTTCCTTCGCCAAAACTTTGGAAAGAGTATGTTCAATATATAGAAACAGAAACAAATGCAAAACTTATAAACGTGAACTTCAGAAGTAAGGATAAAGGCTGGTTAGATTTCGGAATAAAGACAATAGATGCAAACCATAAAGCGATGTTTATTTCTAAAAATATAGATCCTTATATGATGATGTTTCTCCGGGATTATTGCCTTCGCCCCTCCTGTTATGAATGCGTTGCCAAGCAACATAAGCGTTCTGATTTGACAATAGCGGATTTCTGGGGAATCAACAATATACTTCCTGAAATGAATGATGGAAAAGGTGTTTCACTTGTAATTGTGCGAACTAATAAGGGGTCAAAACTGTTTAATCGTATTGAGTCAGATATCGTTTCTAAGAAGGTGTCTTATGAAGACGGAATAATGGCAAATCCTGCAGAATATCGTTCTGCCAAACGACCGAGTGAAAGAAGTTATTTCTTTGATGATATGGATGCAATGAGTTTTAAAGAACTAAAAAATAAGTATGCGGTTCCCACACCGGTATCCTTAAAGTGCAAGATTAAAAAGACAATAAAAAATGTGCTTTTAAAGACACCTGTGTCAAAATTTATTGGGGGGTATAAAGCGACTAATGAAAATTAGGTCTGTTATTTATGTTTAAAGAGAAAACAGAATGAAAAAGGATATTTAAAAATCTTAATTACGGGGTGACTGACGTGAAGAAACCACCAGTTTTATACAAAAGAAAAGAAGAATGCTGTGGATGTACAGCCTGTTATTCTATCTGTCCGAAAAATGCCATATCTATGGTAGAGGATGAAGAGGGTTTTTAATATCCACAAATTGATGAGAATAGGTGTGTTTGTTGTTATATGTGTTTAAAAGTATGTCCATTTAAAGATCCCCAAGACAAATGATGGGTACGGTTACAGAGAAATTATATTAGAGGAGTTGAAGCAAAATTGGAAACATCAAACTCATTATTTACTGCTACAACCAATTCCGTTTCCTCCAACCGAATCATCTACACTCCATCCACCTTCGCCCGTTCCTCTCTCATCCATCTGCAGGAAACGGGGACATTGCAAGCAACTTATCCCCATAAAAACGAACGAAGCAGCTTAAGTTCCTGCCTCTTCTTTACCGTTTTAAGAGGATCAGGGCAACTTACCTATGAAGGGGAAATCTATGCCCTCCATTCCGGCGACTGTGCGTTCATCGACTGTAAGAAACCGTATAGCCATGAGACGGGGAATAGCACAAGCCAGGAGCAGATGGACACAACGAGGTATACGAATGAATTATGGTCCCTTCAGTGGGTTCATTTCTACGGCCCTAACATGGGCGCTATCTACCGCAAGTATCAGGAGCGCGGCGGCAAGCCGGTATTCCAGACAAACCAGCTAAACGCCTACCACGACACCTTGAACGAACTGTATAACATCGCATCTTCCCCCGACTATGTCCGGGACATGCGCATCCACGAAAAGCTGTCAAGTCTGCTGATTCTCCTGATGGAGGACGCCTGGGATGATACGCAAATGCAGATCACACCGGACACCTTGGATATCCAGGCAGTCAAGGATTATCTGGATGCAAACTTTATGAAGAAGATCACGTTGGACGGGCTTGCTGCACGCTTTTTTATCAACAAATACTACTTGCTTAAACTTTTCAAAGACCGCTACGGCATGACGATCAACGCCTATCTGAATCAGGCACGGGTCACATGGATCAAGCAGCAGCTCCGCTTTACGGATAAGACTGTAGAGACGCTGGCAGCAGAGCTTCAGATTGAGTCGGCGTACTTAAGCCGGCTATTTAAGAAGGTGGAAGGCGTAAGCCCGACACAGTTTCGCAAAAGCTGGAGAGGAAAATAAATTAATTTGCTTGGATTATGAAGAGGCAATCCATTACTTCTGGTGGAGAATCCTTGCATTGTGTTCTTACCCGTAAACCAAAAATAAATCTTATCACATCGGGACTTCCGGGATTGTTATCCTTGAGAAGTCTCGATTTTTTATTCTAAGCAATGCGTGAAAAGCATTGATACGAATAAAAAATAGGTATTGGACATTGGATTAAAGTTGATTTATAATAAAAACAGAAATAAAAAGGGTTGATTTTTAACCCGTGCCGTTAAATCAGCAGGAAATGCTGCGAAAGCGGTAGAGACAGGAGGCAGCTAAAATGAAAAAAATACTTTCGTTGATTGTGGCGATTGTGACGGCTGTAACCTTCGCAGCCTGCGGAGAGTCGGAAGCTCAGACCACCGATTCGTCGGCAGTATCGGCAGGCAGTACAACAACAGCGGAGCAGACAGCATCGGAGGACAGCCGGGATAATGCCGAAACGCCTGACACTCAATCATCGGAAAGCGGTGAGGAGCAAGGAAGCAATATCCTGGTAGCCTATTTTTCCTGGGCGGACAACGCAGTGCTGGCTGATGATGTGGACGCAGTGGCATCGCCCAGCGTAATTCCGCCCGGAAACGTGCAGCAGCTGGCAGGCTGGGTTCAGGAGGAAACAGGCGGCGATTTGTTCTCAATCAGAGTAACAGACCCCTATCCCAGCGACTGGGACGATTGCCTGACAAGAGCCAATCAGGAACGCAGCGACAACGCCCGTCCAGAGCTGGTGGAAAACGTAGATAATCTTGATGATTATGACACGGTGTTTTTAGGCTATCCCAACTGGTGGTACGGAGTTCCTATGGCTATGCTGACCTTCCTTGAACAGAACGACCTTTCCGACAAGCAGGTTTACCTGTTCTGTTCTCACGGCACCGGCGGTCTTGCAAATAGCGTAGAGCTTATTACCGAAGCATCACCTCAGGCGGTGATTTCAGACAATATTTTTGACTGCTATGAAGAGGACGCCGCTTCCTCACAGTTTGATATTCAAAGCTGGGTGAACGGGCTGGGTTATTGAAGCTGACGAGCCGTTAAATATACCCGGAGATTATAAAGCAATCTACATAAGTTTATAACAAAGAAAAATAGATTATATTATTAACAGGAGGAACAGATATGACACAAAACAAACAGCTTCCAAAAATCGCACTTGGCGCATGGGCATGGGGAAATGACGGAACTTTCGGCGGTAAACTGACCGCAGAGGAACTCAGACCTGTGTTCGATGCGGCTATGAAGGCAGGGCTGAACCTGTGGGACACCGCTTATGTTTACGGAATGGGCGCATCAGAGAAAACACTGGGTAGTTTTTTGCGTACGGTACCCCGTGACAGCTATTTGATTTCCGATAAGTTTACACCTCAGTGCGCAGATCCGTCTGCGGAAAATGCAGTAACGGCGATGTATGAAACCAGTGCAAAGCTACTTGGCACCGATTATATGGATATTTATTGGATTCATAATCCTGTGGGCGCTCCCGAATGGACCCGCAAGCTGATTCCTTTGGCTAAGAGCGGAAAAATCGGACGTATAGGACTTTCCAATCACAATTTGGCGGAACTCAAAGAGGCTGCTGAAATTCTGGAAAAAGAGGGGCTTAAAATCTCGGCTGTCCAGAACCACTACAGCCTTCTGAACCGTTCATCGGAAACCTCAGGCATTCTTGATTATTGCAAGGATAACGACATTACATTCTTTTCTTACATGGTACTTGAGCAGGGAGCATTATCAGGCAAGTACGATACAAAGCATCCTTTCCCCGAAGATTCAGACAGAGGAGCGGTGTATAATCCTATGCTTCCTCAGCTGGAGAAGCTGAATTCGGGACTTAAAGAGATTGCTGACAAGCATGGTGTTGCCATCGCTCAGCTGCCTGTGGCATGGGCTATTGCAAAGGGTACTCTGCCAATAATCGGCGTTACTAAGGTATATCAGGTTGAGGACGCAGTCAAAGCCGCCGCTTTAAAGCTGACTGACGAGGAAATTGAAACTATGGAGAGGCTGGCAAGTGAAACGCCTTTAAACGTTATACGCGGTTGGGAAAAGGAAATGAAATAAGGAGGCAAATACAATGAGAATTGTCGTTCTGGAGGGCAGTCCAAATAAAAACGGCTCTTCCGCTCTGCTGGCGGACAGCTTTAAGCAAGGCGCAGAAAAAGCGGGGCATACGGTGGAAATCATCGACGCCGCCCACGCCGATATTCATCCCTGCACAGGCTGTATTCATTGCGGATACGAAGGTCCCTGCGTGCAGAAGGACGATATGGAGCAGATTCGTTCAAAGATACTGGGGGCGGATATGATGGTTTTTGTAACCCCTCTCTACTATTACGGAATGTCCGCTCAGCTTAAGATACTGATTGACCGTTTCTGCGCATTCAACAGCAGTATTCAGCGTAAGAGAATGAAATCTGCACTGCTGGCGGTAGCGTGGAACAGCGACAGCTGGACCTTTGAAGCGCTGGAAGCTCACTATAAAACCCTGGTGCGGTATCTCAATCTTATGGATATGGGAATGGTGCTTGGCAAAGGCTGCGGGACCCCTTCAATGACAAAAAGCTCAAAATATCCGCAGCAGGCTTATGAGTTGGGAAACAAGTTGAAATAAGGAGGATTTTATATGCAGTATACACAGCTTGGCAATTCGGATTTGAAGGTTTCACGCATCTGTATGGGATGCATGGGCTTTGGCGACGCTAAAAACGGACAGCACAGCTGGACCCTTGACGAGGAGCATTCCCGTGAGATAATCAAGCGTGGGCTTGAGCTGGGAGTTAATTTCTTTGACACCGCCATCGGTTACCAGAGCGGCACCTGCGAGCAGTATCTCGGTCGGGCGCTGAAAGATTTCGCCAGACGAGAGGATGTAGTGTTAGCTACTAAATTTCTTCCTCGAACAGTAGCTGAAATTGAAGCAGGCGTTACAGGTCAGCAGCACATCGAGCAGATGGTAAACACCAGTCTGAAAAATCTGGGCATGGATTATATTGATTTGTATATCTATCACATGTGGGACTATGAAACGCCCCTTTACGATATTATGGACGGCCTTAACCGGGTGGTAAAAGCGGGAAAGGTAAGATACATCGGAATCTCAAACTGCTTTGCCTATCAGCTTGTAAAAGCAAACGCTCTGGCGGAAAAAGAGGGCTTTGCCAAATTCGTGTCAATTCAGGGACATTACAATCTCATCTTCCGTGAGGAGGAAAGGGAAATGGCAAAGCTGTGCGCCGAGGACAACATTGCAATGACACCATACAGCGCTCTGGCGGGAGGACGTCTTTCAAAGCATCCCGGAGAAACCTCCAAGCGGCTGGAGGAGGACAGCTATGCTAAATTCAAGTATGACGCCACAGCGGATCAGGATTCGGTTATTATCAACAGAGTGGCGGAGCTGGCTGAGAAACGGGGAGTCTCCATGACGGAAATTTCTTTGGCGTGGCTGCTTACCAAAGTAACCGCTCCTATTGCGGGAGCCACAAAAATCAATCATATCGAGGGCGCAGCCAAAGCCACAGAGCTTACCCTGACCCCTGAAGAATGTGCATACCTGGAAGAGCCCTATGTTCCCCATAAGCTGGTGGGAGTTATGGCGCAGAACACTCCCTCAGCCGCAAAACAGCAGCATGTATGGTCCACAGGCAACCAGAAAATCGAAAAGGCATAAGGAGGCACAATATATGAACTACAGAGAAACCGATCCCGAATTTGCTCAGCGTTTTGAGCACTTTGCTTTTGAGGAAGTCCCAAATGAGGAAGGGCAGCAGCTTGATGAAATAACCCGTCATATGGCGATTATCGCCACGCTGCTGGGCTGTCAGGGAGTTGATGAATTTACTCTTGAGCTGCCCCGTGCCCTTGACGCAGGTGTTACCCCGGTTATGGCAAAAGAGATAATCTATCAGGCGGTGGATTATCTGGGCATCGGCAGAGTAAAGCCGTTTGTCGACGCTGCCAACGACATTTTAACTCAGCGTGGGGTAAAGCTCCCGCTGGAAGGTCAGGCGACCACTACCATGGAAAACAGACTGGAAAAAGGCATCAAGGCTCAGGTAGAGATTTTCGGCGACGGAATGAACGAAGCGTGGAAAAACGGTCACATCAACCGTTGGCTGGCGGCAAACTGTTTTGGAGATTACTACACTCGCAGCGGGCTTAATCTTGCTCAGCGTGAGATGATTACATTCTGTTTTCTGGCGGCGCAGGGCGGTTGCGAGCCGCAACTTATTGCTCACGCAGGCGGAAATATGAACCTGGGCAACGACAAGGAGTTTCTGATTAAAGTGGTGTCTCAGTGCCTGCCCTATATCGGCTATCCCCGCAGCCTTAACGCCATTACCTGCATCAATAAGGCGGCGGAATCAAGAAAGTAATTATTATCGGAAACAAATGTTATAAGACGACAACAAAACGGCAACGGTGTTCGGAAGCAGTCCGAGCGCCGTTGCTTTTTTGTTTTAATTCATAAACTTAAATTGACAATCGGCATGATAAGACGGTGCAAAAAATCAAAAGCCAATATTGTGCAAGAATTTTTGGCTAATTGCTATTAAAATAAAAAATTTTTGTGATATAATAATTAAGGTATGTATCCGAAAACGTTGCGGCAGCGCTAAGACTTACGGTTAAACGCTGCCGAAATAAAAAAGAGGAGTAAATTAAAATGAGTAAAATTGCGCTTATTACGGGAATTACCGGGCAGGACGGTTCTTATCTGGCGGAATTTCTGCTGGAAAAGGGATATGAAGTACACGGAATTACAAGACGAGCCTCCATCTCCAATACCGCAAGAATCGACCATCTGATGGGGAAAATCACTCTCCATGACGGAGATCTTTCCGATTCGTCCTCCCTTATTCGTATAATCAACATTGTGCAGCCCGATGAAATATACAACCTGGCAGCCCAGAGCCATGTTCAGGTAAGCTTTGATGTGCCCGAATATTCCGGCGACGTGGATGCGCTGGGAGTGCTGCGTATTCTGGAAGCGGTGCGTATTCTGGGGCTGACCAAAAAGACAAAGATTTATCAGGCTTCCACCTCCGAGCTTTACGGCAAGGTGGAAGAGGTTCCGCAGAGGGAAACCACACCCTTCCATCCCTACAGCCCTTACGCTGTGGCAAAGCAGTACGGTTTCTGGATTACTAAGGAATACCGTGAAGCTTACGGAATGTTTGCGGTAAACGGAATCCTCTTCAATCACGAGTCGGAGCGGAGAGGTGAAAATTTTGTTACCAGAAAAATCACTCTGGCGGCAGGACGCATTGCCGAGGGACTGCAAGACCATCTTGAACTGGGCAACATGGACAGCCTGCGTGACTGGGGCTACGCCAAAGACTATGTGGAATGTATGTGGCTGATTATGCAGCAGGAGAAGCCGGAGGACTTTGTTATCGCCACCGGCGTGCAGCATACCGTTCGTGACTTTACCGAGAAAGCGTTTGCCGCAAACGGCATTACAATCCGCTGGGAGGGCACGGGTCTTGAGGAAAAAGGCTATGACGCCGAGACGGGAAAAATGCTGGTGTGCGTAAATCCTGCATGGTTCAGACCCACCGATGTTGACAACCTGTGGGGCGACCCTACCAAGGCAAAGACGGTGCTGGGCTGGAATCCTCAGAAAACCAGCTACGAGCAGCTGGTTGAAATTATGGCTAAGCATGACAGAACATTGGCCAAGCGTGAGAGAGCAATGAAAGAAGCAGGTGAAAGAATATGATGGAGAAAAACGCAAAAATCTACGTGGCGGGACACCGAGGAATGGTAGGCTCGGCTATCGTGCGTGGGCTGGAACGTCAGGGTTATACAAACATCATCACAAGAACCCACAAGGAGCTTGACCTCACCCGTCAGGATGCGGTTGAAAAGTTCTTTGCGGAGGAAAAGCCGGAGTATGTGTTCCTTGCGGCGGCAAAGGTAGGCGGCATTGTTGCCAACGAGTCGGCGCTGGCGGATTTTATGTACGATAACATGATTCTTGAGATGAATGTTATTCACGCCGCTTGGCAGAATGGCTGCAAGAAGCTGGAGTTTTTAGGTTCGTCCTGCATCTATCCCCGCATGGCTCCTCAGCCTATGACAGAAAGCTGCCTGCTGACGGGTGAGCTGGAAAAAACCAATGAGGCCTATGCTCTGGCGAAGATTTCGGGATTGAAGTACTGCGAATTTCTCAACCGCCAGTATGGCACCGACTACATAAGCGTTATGCCCACAAATCTTTACGGACCAAACGACAACTATCATCCCACCCACAGCCATGTGCTTCCTGCGCTGATACGTCGTTTTCATGAGGCTAAGGTGGAGGGTAAGGACAGCGTAACCTGCTGGGGCGATGGTTCTCCTCTGAGAGAGTTTCTGTATGTTGACGACCTGGCAAATCTTTGTGTGTTCCTTATGAACAACTACAGCGGCAACGAAACGGTAAACGCCGGAACCGGCAAGGAGCTGACTATTAAGGAACTTACCGAGCTGGTGGCAAAGGTTGTAGGCTACACGGGAAAGATAGAATGGGACACCACCAAGCCCAACGGCACTCCACGTAAGCTGCTTGACGTAAGCAAGGCGGCCGCTCTGGGGTGGACATACAAAACCGAGCTTGAGGACGGAATCCGTCTGTCCTATGAGGATTTTCTTAATAATCCCATGAGGGCTGAACGATAAAAAACAAAAAAGGTCGTGAGTCCACATCGTTCACGGCCTTTTGCTGATAAAGGGAAAATAGCATGAATATAATTTTACTGTCCGGGGGCTCGGGAAAACGTCTGTGGCCTCTTTCAAACGACATCAGATCAAAACAGTTTATCAAGATATTCAGAAGCGATGACGGCGGTTACGAATCAATGGTGCAGCGTGTCTATCGGCAGATAAAAAAGGCGGACAAGAACGCTACCGTTACAATCGCTACTGCTAAGTCGCAGGTATCGGCGCTGCACAATCAGCTGGGGGAGGAGGTAGGCATTAGCGTTGAGCCCTGCCGCAGGGATACCTTTCCTGCAATTGCGCTGGCGGTTGCGTATCTGGTTGACGAAAAACACATTGACCCCCGAGAATCTGTAGTAGTCTGTCCTGTAGACCCGTATGTTGAGGATGATTATTTTAAAGCTTTGAAAGGGCTTGCAAAGCAGGCTGATAAGGGGAAAGCAAACCTGATACTTATGGGAATTGAGCCCACCTATCCCAGTGAAAAATACGGCTACATCATACCCGAAACCACCGGTCAGACATCAATGGTAAAGACCTTTAAGGAAAAGCCCGCGGCGGATGTAGCAAAGGAATACATCTCTCAGGGGGCGCTGTGGAACGGCGGCGTATTTGCATTCAAGCTTGGATATGTAATGGACATTGCTCACAGACTGATTGATTTTACCGATTACCAAGATTTGTTTTCAAAATATTATACCTTGCCGAAAATTTCCTTTGACTATGCAGTTGTGGAAAAGGAAGATAAAATTCAGGTACAGCGTTTTGCGGGACAATGGAAGGACCTGGGCACATGGAACACTCTTACCGAAGCCATGGAAGAGCCGATTGTCGGCAAAGGGGAGATGAACGAAAACTGCTCAGGCGTAAACATCATCAACGAGCTTGACGTGCCGGTGCTGGCGATGGGTCTGCACGATGTAGTGATTTCCGCCTCCCCCGAGGGGATATTGGTTTCAGACAAAGAGCAGAGCAGTTACATCAAGCCTTTTGTAGACAAATTTGAACAGCAGGTTATGTTCGCAGAGAAGAGCTGGGGCAGCTTTAAGGTAGTTGATGTAGAAACTGAATCCATGACAATTAAAGTTACTCTGAACGAAGGCCACAGCATGAACTACCATAGTCACAGGCACCGTGACGAGATTTGGGTTGTAATCTCCGGCAAGGGTAGGACGGTTGTAGACGGCGTTGAACGTCAGGTGAAAGCGGGGGATGTAATCCCCATGTTCGCCGGTCAACGCCACACCGTTATGGCTATCACCGAACTGAAAATGATAGAAGTACAACTTGGCAAGGACATAAACGTTCACGACAAACAAAAGTTTTCTTTTTAATATCGATCCGCTCGCTGGTCGCTCGCTTCGTTTTGTGGGGGCTATCGGTTGGTAACCGTCAAGGGTGGTTTGGCGGAGCATCGGTTTTTTGCATAGTTTGTGGGGGCGTTGGTTTTATACAAGGTTTGTTCAGGTCATAACCGTACATTGCAGGGGATGAGGATAGACCCATTTTTAGGCACAAAAAATCCGTTACTGCACAAACAGTAACGGATTTTCTTGTTTGCGTACTCGCTTCCCTTGACGGTTACGAACTAATAGCCTAATTAAAACAAAGCGAGCTCAGCGAGCGGATCGATGTACCGTCTGCGCTAGGACCCGTCCGGGTTAGGATTTGGTGGACCTGGAGGGGATCGAACCCTTGGCCTCCGCATTGCGAACGCGGCGCTCTCCCAGCTGAGCTACAGGCCCAAATATTAAATTAAAACATTGGGAAGGTGAGGTGCACCTAAAACCGATAAGTAATTCACCCAACCCGAAAGTGAGCGGCAATCCAGAGTGAGTAATACCCATAAAAACAGGACGTCGAAGCGCCGTTCCATACCCTACAGCTGTGCAGGGGATGTATGTAATGCAGAACAGTGTAGGCATCGTCCCCTACATGGCATATCTTTCATGATGTGTCCTTATCAAACTTCCATGATGGGCTAAATAGTTCCGCACAAACTCTGTAGCAAACTTCCGACCTTATCAGATTTACCTAGCGGGGACAAACTCTGTTCCGCCACAAAATTGGAGCGAACATCAGTGAGCGTAACGATATTGTGCCGTCCGCGCTAGGATAGTTAAAAAAACGATGCCCGGACAAACTGCCCCGGACGGCTACGAACCGATAGCCATCACAAAACGAAGTGAGCGTCAGCGAACGGATCAATATTGCCCCGTCCGGGCTAGGACCGTAACGAAGTTAAAAAACCAATGCACGGACAAACTGCCCTGGACGGTTACGAACCGATAGCCCCCACAAAACGAAGCGAACAAAGTGAGCGGATCGATATTGCCCCGTCCGGGCTAGGACAAAAACCAATGCACGGACAAACTGCCCTTGACGGTTACGAACCGATAGCCATCACAAAACGAAGTGAGCGTCAGCGAACGGATCGATATTGCCCCGTCCGGGCTAGGACTGGCGGAGATGGTGGGATTCGAACCCACGGAACGTTTTACCGTTCAAACGATTTCGAGTTTTATCGCCGTCTGTTAATTACATGTTTTCTCCTGTCAGTTTCAGTCAGCCTTGTACGCCCGCAAACCCGCATGAAATCTGGATTTTTCGAGAAAATCGCCCGCAAACACTGAGAAAACGCCCATCGGTTCCAATCAGTGATTTTTCCGCTTTTGGAAAGAACTGCGGAAAGAACAGAAAGAACAAAACTCAATAGGCAATACACGGACAGTTCGAATGCCGACAAAGATTATCAAGATATTGAGGTGTATTGTCATGAAAGAAAACGCAATCAACTGGGACGCCGTTCCCGATGTAATCACAAAGGATCAGCTGTATCGCATTTGCCACATCAGCAAATCCACCGCCCTGTACCTGCTCCAAAGCGGGAAAATCCCCTGCGAGTACACGGGCAGGAAAACCCGCTGCTACAAAATCAAAAAGGAGGATGTGATTGCCTATCTGGAAAACCGCAAGGTGTTCCCCGAAAGCTACTCCGCCCCGGCAGGCTGGTACAAAGGCGATTATACCGTCCAGATAGAGGAACAGGTTCCCCCAATCGTGCAGGAGCATTTGCGGCTGTACTATACCGAGCTGCTCTCCGGCTATCCCGATGTGCTGACCACCCAAACGGTTTCCAACATCACCGGCTACGGAAAAACTTCAATCAACAACTGGTGCAATCAGGGACACATCAAGTCTTTCCGGAAAAACAACGTCAACCACATTCCGAAGGTCTATTTGGTGGAATTCTTCTGTTCCATTTACTTTCGCACCATCACCCGCAAATCGCCGTGGCACATCCGTACCCTGCAAGGCTTTTCAAGCTGGCGGAAAATCCGTGACCTGCACACAGCAGACAGCGAAGGAGGTGCTGAGTAATGACAAATTTTTTAGAAGAGCTGTACTACGGAAATATTGATCCGCAGGCAAGAGGATACCGAAAGGGCAGTCATACTCTTGAGGTTTCAAAAGACATCAACGAGCTGGAAGAAAAACTGACTGAGCGCTTGAGCGGCGAGGACAAGGCGCTGTTCCTCGATTTCTGCAACGCATACGGAGAACTGATGGGCGAAAGCGGTCTTGATTCCTTTCTCGTTGGCTTCCGCCTCGGCGCAAAAATGATCTTCGATACCTTTTGCAGCGATGACGCACCGTTTGAAAGCTACCTGAAAGACTGAAAGGTCTGTCAAATCGCAGTTTAGTCAATTACGAATTAGTCAATTATAATTGATTAAATTTTCAATATACAACGTGCGATAATCAAAATCGCACATTCGTAAAACGAATCCTCCTTTGGTACAATGAGCGTATCAAAGGAGGTTTTACTATGAATAAAACGATATTTGAACAAATGGGTGGCACATACACCGTGCAGGGAGATTATTGCCTGCCTGATCTTACTTTACCCATCGAAGAAGAACGCCCCATCGGCGTGTGGGCACAGCGCCGCCTGCGTTATTTAAAACAACATCATAAAATTCTCTACTACAATCTGCTCACTTCCGGCAAGCTTCAATCACACCTTGCAGATGTTGAGGAAGAAGCACAAACTCTCTTTCTTCGGTTGCTAAAACAATACGCCGAGAGAGAGGGTGTCACCGAACAGCTGAAAGCGGAGAATCCAATGAAATGGGTACGCATGATGAATAATATTCGAGAACGTGTCAACGAAGTTGTAAATGCAGAGATGATTTTCATATAGAAACTATTGCAATAATAAGCGGGTGCAGGAGTTTGGA
>CALXIQ010000014.1 GCA_944388405.1 uncultured Ruminococcus sp.
TCAACTTTGAGTGGACTGAAAAGGGTATTTCCCAGGGTTACTGCTCACTGAAGCCAGCTTGGGCTGACGGCTGGGCCGGTCTTTTGACTGACCCTGATTCTGCAAGTTTAATCACACATGATATTCCTTCACTTGAAGATGCAGGTCAGGACGCTCCCATTCGTTATGAGAGCCAGGGATTCATTCAGTTTGCTGATCAGTCTCTTAAATCATGCACAATCACATTGAAGGCTGAACTGGTTAACAAAATGATCGACCTTGCTAACCAGCCTAACGAATTTGAAGGTATCACAATTCAGATCGGTAACAACGGTGTTAAGGTAACATCTGTTGAGTTCTCACAGGATGGCATTGATTACAATATGCCTTTCTCAGAGGGCGGAAGCACAACAACTCCTGGTGGCGAAGATTCAACACCTGATGAGTCTACTCCTGACGAGTCCACTCCTGATGAGTCCACTCCTGATGAGTCTACTCCCGACGAGTCTACACCTGACGAGTCCACTCCTGTAGACGACAGCACACCTGCTGATGACAGCACTCCTGTAGACGACAGCACTCCTGCTGACGATAGCACTCCTGCTGATGACAGCACACCTGCTGACGATAACACACCTGCTGATGACAGCACTCCTGTAGTTGACGATACTCCTGCTGATGATCAGCAGCCTTCCGGTGACTACGTTCCTAACACAGGCGCTACAGTAGGTCTTGCACTTACAGGTCTTGCTCTTGCAGGCGCAGCAGTAGTTGTTGCTAAGAAGAAGTAATTAACGAAGCTTAGTCGTTACTTAAATCACTAAAGACTGCGAATTGATTTTCGCAGTCTTTTTTTGTACAAATCATACTGTTAAGTAATCGTTTTCTGTGTATTTTAACGAAATATCGGGTTATTTATTGTGCAAATGTTATATTGATTAAGCTTAGATTTTGTGCTATAATTTAATAGTAAAATTTGTGAGGTTTCTCATATGGAGAAACAATTTATCGGAGGTATTAAAGATGAAAAAATTACTTGCTTCAACTCTGGCAATTTTAATGACAGCTTCACTGCTGGCATCCTGCGGAGATACCGAAGAATCTTCAAGCGTTGCTGAGGATACATCTTCAACTGCCGCTGCTGCTTCTGAGGCTGACGAGTCAAGCGCAGCTGAATCTGAGGCTGAGTCTGCTGCTGAGGAGTCCGCTGCAGAATCTACCACAGACGAGTCTGCCGAGTCAACCGAAAGCTCAGCCGATGCGGTTCAGCCTGTAGACATTTCCGAAATGCCTGCATCTCTCGCTAACTATGAAACAGAAGGCGCTCTTACATTCTCAACCGATATGGATGTAAACGACTTTGTTGCTCCGTTTGCTGAGGATATGGGAAATGGCGCATATGTTCCTAACACAGACGAATCTCACATCGAGCTTTCTATTGAAGAGCTTGAGGGTATTCCTATGATTCGTGTTCAGACTCTTGATATGACTGAGGATGGCGCAAACTATGCAGTTCCTAAGATCCAGATTGATATGTCCAAGCTTTTTGCAGGTCAGGAAGAGCTGCTGCCTGAGATATTCACCATCAGAATCGATGTTGTTACAAAGGCTGTAGGAAACTTCTTTGACGAATCTACAAATACCGAAAAGCTTGTTCCCGGTAACTTCATGGGCGTTGTAGCTACTCAGCCTTCAACCGGTGACGGCAACAACTCATGGAACGAAATGCTTACTTTTAATGAGGCTGAGTGGACTTCCGAGTGGGCATCCTACGAGCTTAACCTTCGTCCCGGAATCAAGGAAGCTGCAGTATTCGTAGACACTACAGATCCTCAGTACCTCTCCATCATGAAATGGAGCATTCCTAACCAGGCTGACTACTACATTGCCGACATCGTATTTGAAGATGAGGACGGCAACGTTATCGAATGCAACTACGGTAAATAATCTGTAAGAACATATTTAAAAGCTGTTCCCTTAGCGGAGCAGCTTTTTATATTTTGTATAAGCGGTTATTTACATATTATAACGTAGTAAAAGCCCTCCCGGCCAAAAGCAGGGAGGGCTTTGTTTTTGCAATTTTCGTAATGATAAGATATGGACTTATCTCTTTGAGAACTGAGGAGCGCGACGAGCGGCTTTGAGACCGTACTTCTTTCTCTCCTTCATTCTCGGGTCGCGGGTAAGGAAACCTTCCTTCTTCAGCGCAGGACGAAGCTCTTCGTTGTACTGAAGCAGAGCTCTTGACAGACCGTGTCTGATAGCACCTGCCTGACCGGTTACACCGCCGCCCTTAACAGTGCAGACAATATCAAACTTATCAGTTGTATCAGTTACGCCGAAAGGCTGACGAACGATAAGCTTAAGAGTTTCAAGACCGAAGTAATCGTCAATATCTCTTCCGTTGATTGTAATTTTACCTGTTCCCTCGTAAATACGAACGCGGGCAACAGAATGCTTTCTTCTACCTGTGCCATAGTAAAACGGCTTTTTTGATTCGTACATCTTAATTGCTCCTCTCATTAAAGTTCGTATTTCTCAGGCTTCTGAGCGGCATTGTTATGCTCTGCACCCTTGTAAACTCTCAGTCTTTTTGCAGCAGCTCTGCCAAGAGTGTTGTTGGGAAGCATTCCCTCAACAGCAATTGTCATAGCTCTGTCAGACTGCTCAGCCATAAGCTTTGAATACTTGATTTCCTTCAGACCGCCAATCCAGCCGGTGTGCCACTTGTAGGACTTCTGGTCAAGCTTCTTTCCTGTAAGCACAGCCTTATCGCTGTTGATGATGATTACATGGTCGCCGCAATCAGCATGAGGCGCATAGGTGGGCTTATGCTTGCCGCGAAGAATGTGAGCAGCCTTTGCGGCAACTCTTCCGAGGGGCTGACCCTCAGCGTCTAAAATATACCACTTGCGAGTAATATCGCCGGATTTAGGCATATAAGTTGACATATTTTTTCCTCCGTTCAAATTTCAATTCTGTTATTCCACAGGCGCAAACCTGCCTTGGAACTCACAACAATAGCTATTATACAATATAAAAAATCAAAAGTCAACAGTCAAAATGCCGAATTTTTAATTTATATCCCTTTCACGCTTAAAATCTCTCTGTTTTTCTCGTTTTCTCTCGATTTCTTAAATTTCATTTCAAAATATCCTGCTAAATCACACCCCATTAAAACAATCGGAGGGTATCAGCAAAGTGTCATGCCAATACCCTCAAAAACCTGCTTATTTTAAAACTATGCCGTCACATAAAGTGACGAATTATCTTCCGGCTGAATGTCGGCGGAGGAATCGTCAGCGTTGGTATTTAAGAATATCTCCTCCAGCAGCTGCCGCTCTGCTTCATCGTCAAGCTCCTGCCCCGACAGCAGCACCGAATCAAGGTTCAGGCTTTTAAAGGCATAGCCGTCATAGTCGATTACAAATATAATCTCCAGTTCTCCCGAAACTCCGCCGTAATTACAGCTACCTGAAGCAGTGATATAATGCAAATCTCTATCGTCGAAAACGGTATATTCAGCTTCTTCTTCATTAATAAAAGCGTCAATCTGTTCGCCTATTATGTTTAAGCTTTCCCCGCCACCAATGTCGGCAAGTTCCTCAATGTTTGCCACGTAGTTGTACCTTACCTGATTGATAAACGTATCATCGTCCACCCTGAGCGATAATGCAAAGCCGTTCTGTAAAAGGGCGTACAGCGAAAATATCGTAAAAAACACCGCCATAATACTGCTCTGTTTCAAAAGCCTGCATCTTTTATACATATACACAATGGGGCAGACGATTGCCGCAGTTTTAAGACTTTTAGCGTCCGGCTCCAGCTTTTCAAGAGCTTTCATATCTCTGTAGCATATTATCGGGCAACTTATCAGCACAAAGGCCCACACCAGAATGCCAAGCCATTTATTTACGGCATAGTTTTCAAGGTATAGCGCCAGCAGGGGAAGGATTGCCACATACCACATTGCCCCGTTACGTATTTTCGGAAGCTCATTTAAATTGATAGTATTCTGCTGATTAAATTGATTCTCCATTTTTTATTCAACCACTCACCCGGGTGAGATACCTCCCTCTCTTTGGTTTTGAATGTCCTGCGAAAGAAACTATGTCTTTGATTTTTATTGTTACTTTTTATTATATATCATAAACGGAAAATAATCAAGCTTGGATTTCATCACAGTCAAACAAAAAGGCAGCGTTTTTTTGCGCTGCCTTGAGTTTTGTTATTTCAGCGAGTTAAGCAAGCCGTTGCTGTTGATGATATTGATAAGAAACTCGGGAAAAGCCTGTCCCTGATAGGTTTCATTCTTTGTCACATTGGTAATTACGCCGCTTTCAAAGTCAATTTCAACCTCGTCGCCGTCGCTGATTTTTTCAGCTGCCTCGGGACATTCTATAATAGGAAGTCCGATGTTTATTGCATTTCTGTAGAAGATTCTTGCAAAAGTCTTGGCGATAACGCAGGAAATGCCGCTGGCTTTTATAGCAATCGGAGCGTGCTCTCTTGAAGAGCCGCAGCCGAAATTAGCCTCAGCCACAATTATATCCCCGTCTTTCACCTTGTTGACAAACTCGGTATCTATATCTTCCATACAGTGAGCCGCCAGCTCCTTATGGTCGGTGGTATTAAGATACCTTGCCGGAATAATAACGTCCGTGTCAACGTTGTCGCCGTATTTATGTACTCTGCCATGCGCTTTCATTGCACAAAAACCTGCCTTTCATAAATATTTTTATTGTGCTGCAAATTATAAGTCAGCCGATTATTCCAGCTCTGAGGGCTGTGAGATTTTGCCTGTTACTGCAGAAGCTGCGGCAACATAGGGCGATGCCAAATAAACCTCCGATTCGGGGTGACCCATTCTTCCCACAAAGTTTCTGTTGGTGGTAGCAACCGCTCTTTCACCCTTCGCCAGTATTCCCATATGTCCTCCCAAACATGGTCCGCAGGTAGGAGTTGAAACTGCACATCCTGCATTAATGAAAATTTCAAGCAGTCCCTCCTGCATAGCCTGAAGGTAAACCTTCTGGGTAGCGGGAATAACGATGCATCTTACATTGTGGGCTACCTTTCTGCCCTTGAGTATCTGGGCGGCGCATCTCATATCCTCGATTCTTCCGTTGGTGCAGGAGCCGATAACAACCTGGTCTATCTTAATATCGCCTATCTGGTCAAAAGTCTTTGCGTTCTCGGGAAGATGGGGAAATGCAACGGTAGGCTTGATGTCGTCAAGGCAGATGTCATAAACCGCCTCATACTCGGCGTCGGGGTCTGCCTCATAGATTTTGTATTCTCTGTTCACCTTATCCTTAATGTAGTCGAGAGTTACCTCATCAACGGCAAAGATACCGTTCTTTGCACCCGCCTCGATAGCCATGTTAGCCATGCAAAGCCTGTCCTCCATGGTGAGGTTTTTAAGACCCTCGCCAGAAAACTCCATTGATTTGTAAAGCGCTCCGTCAACGCCAATCATTCCGATAATGTGGAGAATAACATCCTTTGCCGCCGAATATTTAGGCAGCTTGCCGGTTATATTGAACTTAATGGCGGAAGGCACCTTGAACCAGGTCTTGCCCTTTGCCATACCGGCGCACATATCGGTTGAACCTATTCCCGTGGAAAATGCACCCAGCGCGCCATATGTACAGGTATGGGAATCTGCGCCGATAACGCAATCTCCCGGAGCTACCAGACCTTTTTCAGGAATAAGGGCGTGCTCGATACCCATATCGCCTACGTCGAAATAATTCTTTATCTTATACTCGCTGCAAAAATCCCTACACTGCTTGCACTGACCTGCGGCCTTAATATCCTTGTTGGGCGTAAAGTGGTCCATTACCATAGTGATTTTATCGGTGTCGAAAACCGAATGAAACCCAGCCTTATTAAATTCGTTGATAGCCACCGGCGAAGTAACGTCGTTGCCCAGCACAAGATCAAGATTTGCCATAATAAGCTGTCCGGCTTTGACCTCGTCAAGTCCGGCGTGAGCGGCAAGAATCTTCTGCGTCATTGTCATACCCATATATTTTTACTCCCTTCTTTATTTTAAAGCCGTAAATATAATCGGAAATACTTAACCGATTGAAAAATTGCTTAAACGGCAGTTTAGATAATATTATTATATCACACTTTATAAGTATATGTAAACACATAAAAGTTATATTAAATATGAATAATGTTTATCCGCACCGCTCAGACTTCGAGACACGCGACTTTTTACAAAATACGTCATATATATTCCGCAAATAATCCTTACATAGTTAAGCTTTTCACTTACTCCCTTTATTTTGAGCCTTATTCAAGCATAACTATCCTTGAATTTATAAAGCGCAGCTTCAAAAAATAATAACGGCGAAGCAACCAAAGCTTAAAGCAATTGGGAATATGCTGCGTTAATCACCAGACACAGAACGGAGGTATCTTGAAAATGAAAGTCGGTTCAATTGCCAAGGGAGTTTCCGTAGGACTTGCCGCAGGAGCAATAACTTACGCTGTAGCAAATGCCACCTCAAAGGAAAAACGCCGCTTTAAGTCAAATGCAGGCCGTGCCCTGCACGCAATCGGCGACATGGTGGAAGGAATCAACATGATGATGAAATAACTCCCAAGCCGCAGAAAACCACTCTGCGGCTACATATTTTCCGCAACATCTGCGGGATTGTATTTTTATTCTCCGCCATACAGCCACAGCATCCTTTCAAAGATTTATCATAAGATCGCATTTCATTCACAAGATATTAAAAAGTACAAAAAATCTCCCTTTTAATACTGTCAGCAACAAAGAGGTTCTGCATATTATCCCTAACAGAATTACTGAAAGTATAGATTCACATCAAAAATCACAAGCCGCAAAATATTCCGTAAATACGCAGTTTTTTCGACATTTTACCCGTTGACCGGCAAACATAAGCTGTGTTATAATTCAGATACAAAAGAGAGCTTTATAATTAAAGTTCGATTTTTTGTACACTTAAGAACATGTGAACGTTTAGTTACAAGCAAGGATTAAAAATGACAGGAGGATGTAAAATGAAGCTTAAGGTAAATAAGATTGCTCTTTCACTGGCAGCTGCGGCGCTTATTGTAACCTCGCTGCTTTCAACGGTTACTTCGGCGTCGGCGGCAAACGAGATAACTTTAACTGCGGACAAGTCTGCGGTAAAGCCGGGGGAAAGGATAAACGTAACCATGGGATTTATCCCCGATGAAACCGGTGCGGCGGGTATTACCGTTAATCTGCATTACGACCCCGACAAGATAGAGGTTTACATACCATCTCAATCGGAAACGGACTCGGAATACAAAGCGGAGAGTCAATTTTCGGTTGTAACCGACTACGATTACTCAGAGGGCACTGTCAGAATTGTGGGCGCAAATCTTACCAGTGAAAACATAACCTCAGCCACTTCCCTTGCCATTGCCGCATTTACAGTAAAAAGCGGAGCAAGCGGAGATATAAATTTCTGGACGGAGGTTGAAACAATGGTTTCGGTAAGCGATTCGGGGTATGTGAACTCCCCATACTCCGCTCCCACAGAGGAAGCCCCACTTACTGTAAGCTGTTCCGACGAAGCTGATGACGATACTGCGACAACAACGACAAAATCCGCTTTCACGACCACAACTTCCAAATCCACCAACGATGCGGATTCACAAACAACTACTACGACAAAAACTGCTGCATCGGCAACCACTGCTAAGACAACATCCGAGACGACGACAAAGGAGCAGAGCGAAAGCCTGCCTAATACAACTTCCGGGGCAATTGCCAAGCCTGAGGATACAACTGCTGCGACTATGGAGAAAGATAAAAAAACCGAGCCGCTTTATACATATCAAACTCAGGACACCGCCTATAATTCCGAACAACCTGTAAGCTGCTCATTCAGCCTATCGGATTATATAACCGACTTTTCAAAGCCCTATAACCTCAAGGTAACAATTTTAACAAGCGGCAGTGTAAACGGCGGAATTGGCATGCTTATTGACGGCGGCTGGCAATCGTGGGGCAATGTAACTCATCGGTCGGGGACAGACATCTGGACTGCTGACAATATCGACCCAAATTTGGTTTCGGGAGATGTGTTTATTCAGCTTTACTACCTTAAAGAAAATTCCGAATTTTCCGTTGACTCTATACAAGCGGTAGTGGCGGACTACCCTGACGACTCCGTTTCATACGACAGCAAAACCGAAGCAGACGACAGCAACACAGAAGCTTCTCAAGCTTCGGAAACGGACGAAGATAATTCCCAAGACGGTCAGGACGTTGAAAACACCGTACTTAACGCAACCGAGGAAGCAAAGCAAAATCCCGACTTATCTCCCGACGAAAGTCCTGCCACCGGCGCAAAAAGCCGCCCCATAAGAATTGTCATTATGATAGTCTGCTCAGCAGAAATTGTGTGGTCGCTTTTTGTTGTGATTTACAACAGAGTGAACCGAAGTAAAGAAAAGTAAATATATGAGACGTGATTTATCACTCAACCGAATCGGTTTGATGCAAAAAAGGCGTAGAGCAAAACTCTGCGCCTTTTTTGTTGACTTCTCTTTAAAACATCCTGCCGCTGTGCAGGAATAAGCATTATTCGTTTTTGCCTTTAAATATAACTCCCGTAACCTTTGGACCTGCATTAATTGCAATAGCGGCGCCAATCTGAAAATATTCGGCAGGAGGATAGCCAAGCTTTTTGGTAAGCGCCTTGGCAAGCTCGTCGCCAACGCTTTGATCGCTGCCGTATACAACACAATACGGCGTCTGAGGTATTATTTCATTTGCGCAAAGCTCCACAATTTTAGGCACGATAGCCTTGTCGCCCCGCACCTTGCTTTCGGTGACTATCTTGTGGTCATGTATCCTCATAACAGGACGCAGACCCATTACCTCTCCCACAAAAGCCGCAGCAGAAGGTATTCTTCCCGACTTTTTGGCGTACTTCAGCGAATAGGTTGCAAAGAAAATCACGCAGTTTTCCACCCAGTCCTGTATATAGTCCACCGCTTCCTTTGCGGTGCAACCCCGCTTGATTTTGGCGGCAGCCTGCAGCAGAGGATAACCGTATCCTCCGGTATAGCCCTGACTGTCGATGTTGTAGATATGACATTCGTTTACAAGCTCCGGGTGGGACTTGAAAAAATTATCGGCAGCCATAACGGCGTTAGAGTAGGTTGCGCTTCCCTCGCTGTTTATCGTTACGTTTATAATGTCAGTGTAGCCATCTGCAAAAATCTTTTCAAATATCTCCTCGTACTCAAAAACGGTTATCTGCGAGGTGGTGGGAAGTCCGTCAAACTCATCAAGCATTTTGTAAAACTTCTCGTTGTCAAAGTCAACCCGGCTTACATAGCTTTTGTCGCCCATTGCAACCTTGAAAGGCACGACCTGAATGTCCAGAGCTTCCTCCTGTTCTTTTGTGATGTCACACGCAGAATCGGTCAACAGTTTAATTTTCGCCATTTTCCTTGCACGCTCTCCTTTCTGAGAGCGTTCCTCCTTTCATGCTGTCGGTAACAGGACTTTCACCTGCCTGTATAACGTTTTAATTTCCCTCGTCACAAACGGGAGAAATGTTATCAAAACTGTAATCCCTCAACTTCCCCTCTCTGCCGAGGTCGGGATAATCCCACTGTCTTAAAACCTCATAGCAGGCTATAGCCACGGAATTTGAAAGATTAAGGCTTCTAAGATTGTTTCTCATGGGTATTCTTACGCACCTGTCATAATTTTCAGCAAGCAGTCTTTCGGGAAGCCCCTTATCCTCCCTGCCGAAGATTATATACACGGCTTTATCCTCGGGATAGCTCACATCGCTGTGAACTTTTTTTCCTTTGGTGGTGAAAAAGTAATACTCACCGCTATTATGCTCAAAAAACTCGCTGATATTATTATACTGATAAATCTCAAGCTTATCCCAATAATCAAGCCCTGCCCGCTTAAGATGCCTGTCGGTTATTTCAAAGCCGTAGGGTTTTACAAGGTGAAGGGCTGCGCCGGTAACTGCGCAGGTTCTGGAAATGTTCCCTGTATTCTGCGGAATCTGCGGTTCGACCAGAACAATATTGAGCTTATGCATTTTACACATCCTCGCTTGTCTACAGGTCGGTAAAATCCGACAGCTCCTGATATCCCGTAAGCCAGGGCAACTGAGTTTCAAGCATAATGCCGTCGGTCCATTTTGTTCCGTAGCTGTAGGTAGTCTTTATTGCAAGCTGGGTAAAGGAAGTAGCCCTGTTCATTGCGATAGGCAGGCTGTCCCCTTTGAGGATTCCTCCCACCAGCACGCTTGCAAACATATCTCCGCTTCCCGAATAGCTTATAGGGACATAGTCGTTTATTATCTTCCAGTAGCTGCTTTTTTGCTTGTCATAGCCTACCGTGGCAATACCGCCCTCGGCAACGGGGACGCTTGTAATAACAACGGTATCGGGACCAAGCTCCGCAAGCCTTGCAAGCCAGGATTTCACTTCGCTGCTGCGCATAGGAGCGGAAGGGTACTCCTCCCCCAGAAGTATAGCCGCCTCTGTAAGATTGGGGGTTATAATATCTGCAACCGCCGCCAGCTCGCTCATTCGGTCGCACATATCCTTAGTGTAGGTGGCGTAGCATTTTCCGCCGTCCCCCATAACCGGGTCAACCACCTTGAGGGCATTAGGATAGCTTGCAAAAAAATCAAGGCAGTGGTCAATCTGCTCGCCGGACGCTAAAAATCCGCTGTAAATGCAGTCAAACTCTGTCCCCAGCTTTTTATAGTGCTCAAGCGCCGGGGTTATATAATCAGTGAGATCCCGCATTACAAACTCGCCGTAACCGGTATGCGCCGAAAGCACGGCAGTAGGCACAGGGCACACCTGAACCCCCATAGCCGACAGCACCGGAATTATTACGGTAAGGGAGCATCTTCCTATTCCCGAAATATCATGTATTGCCGCAACCTTTTTTGGACCTGTCATAAAACGCCGTGTACGCATTGAACCAAGACCCAACACGCACCCGTTATTCCTCCGTTTCTGTTGAAATAAGTGTTATTGTATTCTTCATTGTGACGGATAATGCTTTATTCCCACTTGATTATGGCAATATCTTATCCGAATTACATCATTAAAACTTTCAGCCGTTAAAATTCTTTAACCGACATATTTTATATTATATCATACAGCGCATTTGTTTTCAATAGTTTTTTTGGTCAAGCCGTGAATATTCGCTTAAAATACTGGACTTTTAAGCTTATCCATGATATAATTAGTTGTTAGAGTATTTTATATAAGCGATTTTTGCCATTTGTGTTTTTGCTGTTCCACGGGCGGCAACGCAAGGCGGAGTACAGTTTTACGTTTAACTGAAATTATGTGAAAAATAAGGAGAGTATTTAATGATAACAGTTTCAAACGTCAGCTTGTCCTTCGGCGGACAGACTCTTTTTAAGGACGTTGATTTGAAATTTACCGCAGGCAACTGCTACGGAATCATCGGCGCTAACGGTGCAGGAAAATCCACTTTTCTCAAAATTCTCTGCGGCGAGATTGAACCAACTACCGGAGAAGTTTCCATCGACAAGGGCACAAGAATGTCGGTGCTGCGTCAGGACCACTTTGCTTTTGACCAGTACAATGTGCTGGATACTGTAATTATGGGCAACAAGCGTCTTTACGAGATTATGCAGGAAAAGGACGCTTTGTATGCCAAGGAGGATTTTTCCGAGGAGGACGGCGAAAAAGCAGGACAGCTTGAAAGCGAATTTGCAGAGCTTAACGGCTGGGAGGCCGAATCGGACGCTTCAAAGCTTATTCAGGGACTGGGGCTGCCCGAGGATATTCTATACGCTCAGATGTCCTCACTTTCGGGAAACGAAAAGGTAAAGGTACTGCTTGCTCAGGCGCTTTTCGGAAATCCCGATATTATTCTCCTTGACGAGCCTACCAACCATCTTGATATTGACGCAATACGCTGGCTTGAGGATTTTCTTGCCGAGTATTTCGGAACCGTGCTGGTGGTTTCTCACGACAGACATTTTTTAAACAATGTCTGCACTCACATAGTGGATATTGACTACACAAAAATCAAAATGTATGTGGGCAACTACGAATTCTGGTACGAATCTTCCCAGCTTATGCAGAGAATGATTAAGCAGCAAAACAAAAAGGCTGAGGAGAAAATTAAGGAGCTTCAGGACTTTATCGCCAGATTTTCTGCCAACAAATCAAAATCCAAACAAGCTACCTCAAGGCGCAAGCTTATAGACAAGCTTACCGTGGAGGAAATGCCGGCGTCCTCAAGAAAATATCCATATATCGGCTTTAATATGGACAGAGAGCCCGGCAAGGAAATTCTCAGGGTGGACGGGATTTCAAAGACGGTTGACGGTGAAAAGCTGCTTAACAACATTTCCTTTACTCTGGGCAGAACCGACAAGGTGGCGTTTATCGGCGAATCGGAGCAGGCTATTACAATGCTGTTTAAGATACTGATGGAGGAGGAACAGCCTGACGAGGGAACATTCAAATGGGGCTCAACCACCTCCCGCTCCTATTTTCCCAAGGACAACAGCGAATTTTTCAACGGCTGCGACATGACAATCGTAGACTGGATAAGGCAGTATTCCACCACCGAGGAAACCGACACTTTTCTCAGAGGCTTTTTGGGGAAAATGCTTTTCTCCGGCGACGACATTTACAAAAAGGTAGACGTGCTGTCAGGCGGTGAAAAGGTAAGATGCATGTTCTCAAGAATGATGCTTTTCGGCTCAAACGTGCTGCTGCTTGACCAGCCGACAAATCACCTTGACCTTGAAAGCATTACCGCTGTAAACAACGGGCTGAGAGATTTTAAGGGCGTTGTTATCTTTGCTACTCACGACCATGAGATAATGCAGACAGTAGCAAACCGAATTATTGAAATTACTCCCGACGGCTGCATAGACAGAGCGGGAACATATGAAGAATATCTGGAATTCAGGCGCGAAAAGGGAATGAAGCCGTTTGTAGAATAACAAACGCTAAAGCAAAGCCACTGGTTGTAATGTAATGGGAAAGAGGTTAAAATGAAAAAAGCCGTAAAAATAATAATGATAATTTTTATTTTAGCTGCGCTGGCGGTTGCCGCAGCTGCGGCGTTCTGCCACTGGAAGGAGCGCAAATACAGTGAAACCGTTGTGCCTGCAAATCTTTCTGCCACAAGCACGGTGCAGAGATACTTTGAATACTGGAATGCAGGAAACAACTGCGGAATGAGGCAGCTTACACTTAACGGTCAATCCCTTGTGGGCAGCGAAACCGATAATTTTATTCCGTCACTGTACTTTTTTGTCAGCATTGAATGTACCCAAAGCGTTCTCCTTGATGAAAAAGCCCGTAATTACGACGACTATTACGACAACGCAATAGTTACGGCTTCCTTTACTTATAAAAGCACTCCCGGCTTCGGCGACGAACGGTTCGACCGGGAAAATACCGGCTGGAATTTCTATCTTGTGAAAGAAACCGAAAGCTCCCCCTGGAGAATAATAAGCTGGGAGCATGAATAAAAAGCCATCCGCAGGTAAAGCGGAGACTGTGAATTTAGTTTGAAAGGTTCTGATTGGTATGTTTAAAGCGGCTGCAATATTTTCCGACAATATGGTGCTGCAAAGAGAAAAGAATATTTCCGTGTGGGGCGAGGCTGACGACGGCGCCATTGTTTCCGCCCAAATAAACGGAGCAAAAGCAAACTGCGTCTGCAAAGACGGAAAATGGTCCCTTACCCTGCCGCCAATGCAGGCAGGCGGTCCTTATGAGCTTCACATTGAATGTTCGGAAGCAATCAAGGAAAGTGAAAACGTGGTTTCGGTAAAGCAAACTCACACCTTCCGCAACGTTATGATAGGAGAGGTGTGGCTTTGCGGCGGTCAGTCCAATATGGAGCTGGAGCTGCAAAATGCAAAAGGCGGAAAAGAAGAACTTGCAAAGCTCAGTAAAGATATGCCCATAAGATTTTACTACACCAACAAGGTCGGCACGGTAAAACAGGCTGAGGAAGCCGAAAAAACCGCAGGCTGGGGAGAATGCGACCCTGAAGGCTCCAAGGCATGGAGTGCTGTGGGCTATTACTTTGCTAAAAAGCTTTCCGCAGAACTGGGAGTAACAGTGGGACTTATCGGCTGCAACTGGGGCGGAACTTCCGCTTCGGCATGGGTTGACAGAAAGACCCTTGATACCAACAAAGAGCTTAACTCATACCTTGAGGAATACGATAAGGCTATAGAGGGTAAATCGGTACAGCAGCAGGAAAAGGAATATGACGAATACCTTGAATACGACAAGGCGTGGAACGAAAAATCAGCTGAAGTATACAAAAACGAGCCGGGTGCCAGCTGGGAGCGAGTTGTGGAGCTTTGCGGCGAAAACAAATGGCCCGGACCTATAAACTGCTTTAACCCCTACCGTCCTACCGGACTTTTTGAGACAATGATACTGCGGGTTTGCCCTTACACTTTAAGAGGATTTCTCTACTATCAGGGTGAATCTGACGACCACAAGCCCAAAAGCTACTACACTTTGCTGACAAGCCTTATCTCCCTCTGGAGAAACATCTGGGGCGACGAGGAGCTGCCCTTTATCATCGTTCAGCTTCCTATGTTCAAATACAAAAACGACCCCGACTACAAGCACTGGTGTCTTATCAGAGAAGCTCAGATGAGAGCCTACAAGACGGTGAAAAACACGGGAATTGCAGTTATCTCCGACTGCGGCGAGTTTGACAACATTCACCCCACAGACAAAGCCCCCGTAGGAGGAAGGCTGTGCTTGCAGGCCGAAAAGCTGGTTTACGGTATGGACGTTAAAGCCTTCGGTCCACTTTATAAGTCTTTTGAATATACCGACGGCGGAATAAAGCTTTATTTCCACCACGCCGAAAACGGATTTGTTATCAAAGACGGCGAACCCAAAGGCTTTGAAATTGCCGGCGAGGACAAGGAGTTTTATCCCGCAAAGGCGGAGGTTTCAGGTGACTCCATATTTATCAGCAGCGATAAGGTTTCAAAGCCCCTTTACGCCAGATACTGCTGGTACAACTACGGCGAGGTAAATGTATATAACGAAACGGGTATTCCTCTTGCGCCTTTCAGAACCCACAGAAACGACCAATAATCAGAATTTTTGCATTAGTATCTTCTCTTAAAACAGAGGGAAGATACTTTTTTATTTCGCCAAAACACAAATCGACGGTCACACACCACCCTGCATACCAATGTATTGCAGGAAGGCTGTGACCGCCGATTATTTTAGTTTGTTTCAGCCGGCTTTGTTATTTAACATTAAACAACTGCACCGTTGTTGGGTCTTTCGACCGGCTTTTTCTTTGACTTTTTCACAGGAATGTTTCTGTTGTCCTTGTTCTTTTTGGCAACATGCTTCTGCCACAGAACCCAGAGGGTAGGCGCAATGCAGTTTGAAGAATAAACGCCTGTTGCCATTCCTATGATAAGAGGGAATGAGAAGCTCATTATAGAAGTAATATCGCATATCAGACATACTATGCACACCGTAGACATTGCCAGAACCGTTGTAACGGTGGTGTGAACAGAACGTCCCAGCGTCTGGGTAATGGACAGATCCACCAGATCGTCGATTGGCATCTTGTTGCCGTAAAGTTTGCGGTTTTCACGGATACGGTCGTAAATGATGATTGTGGCATTTATAGAGTATCCCATTATGGTAAGCAGCACCGCCATAAAGTTGGCGTCAATATCAAATCGGAATATTACAAAGCAGCCGTAAACCATAATCATATCGTGGACAAGCGCCAGAACCGCAAAGCAGCCTGCCGAAAGTCCTCCGATTTTTCTGAATCTGAAGCCGATGTAAATAATCGTAATTACTGCGGCAAATGCGCAGGCTACCAGACATTTAAAGAAGAACTCGCTTCCGTTTGAAGCGGCAATGTCGTTAGATTCAAGCAGCTCTATGTTGTTGTCGGCAAATTCGGTTTCCATTGCCGTTCTCAGCTCGTCCTGTCTTTCGTTGCTTATTCCCTCCTGTGAGGAAAGTGATATCATTATGGTCTGGTCGTCGCTGGAGAAGTTCTCACCCTTGGTAACGGTAGCCTCCTCGCCCAGCACCTCGCTTACCACATCGGAAACTTGATTGGTATCAATCTCTCCCGAATAGGTGTAGGTGATAATTGTTCCGCCCTTGAACTCTATCGCAACGTTAAGACCGATTACCACTGTAAGAATGATAAACACGGCGATAAGTCCGCAGGATATTTTGTAAAACAGCTTGTTGTGAGAGTTAACTTTAAGAACCTTGCTCTTTCTCTCCTTAACCTTTTCTATTTTTTCGGGATCGTCAGGAACTCCGTAGAATTTATGCTTCTTGAACACCTTGAACTTTGAAAGTGAGGAAAGCATAAGTCTTGAGCAGAAAATTCCGCAAACGAAGTTGAAGATTATACCTACAAGCAAGGTATAACCCAGCGAATAAATGGAACCTGCCGTCGAGGCGCCAAACATAAAGAATATCGGCTGAAGTATGGTTGCAAACAGGCTGTCGGTAGGACCGAAAGCGCCCATCAGAATAACCGCAACGAATATAACGGTGATATTTCCGTCAAACACCGCACTCCAGGCTCGCTTGTAGCCCATTTCAATTGCGCCGTTAAGGGTTTTTCCGTTAAGCAGCTCTTCCTTGATACGCTCTGAAGTAATTACGTTTGCGTCAACGCCCATTCCTATGGATAGAATTATACCCGCTATACCCGGAATGGTAAGGGTAAAGCTTTCGATATTTCCGAAGAAGCCGGAAACGCAGGCAATTGAACCTACTATCTGTCCAAACAAAGCAATAGCAGCCACAAAGCCGGAAAGCTTGTATATAGCAATCATATAGATTGAAACAATCACAAAAGCGATTATTCCCGCAATAACCATTGCGGTTCTTGCACCCTCGCCAAGGGTAGCGGAAATGATATTGGTGCTTGAAGTGGTGAGATTAAAGGGCAGCGAACCTGCGTTAATTGTATCGGCAAGATCCTTTGCGCTGTCGTAGGTAAAGTTTCCTGTAATCTGAGCATTTCCGTCAGTTATTGCGTTTTCAACCGTGGGAGAGGAAATTATTTCATCGTCCATCCAAATTGAAATCTGTCCCGTTCCCGCAAGCTCGGTGGTAGCTTCGGCAAATTTCTCAGTACCCTCGCTGTCAAGCTCAAGGGCTACAACATATTCAATGTTGCCGGTATCGGGGTTCTGATATTGCTGGACCTCCGCATTTTCCACATCGGTTCCGGTAAGAACCTCCTCGCCGTCCTCTGATGTTCCCTCTCTGAAGGTCAGCACGGCAGTTTCACCCAGCTCTGAAATTGCAGCTTCCGGGTCGAAATCCTGCTCGCCCGCCTGCCACGGGAAGGAAACGATAACCCTGTCCTTGGTGTAATCTACATAAACCTCGCTGTCGGTAATATTAAGGCTTACAAGACGCTGTTCGATAACCGCCTTTGCCGCATCCATTTCGTCGTTGGTGGCGTCATATCCGTCTACAGGCTCGAAGGTTGCGTTTACTCCGCCTTGAATGTCAATTCCCCAGCGAATTTCATCTACTCCCTTGATGTAGGTGGTTCTTATATCGCCATACTGAGTATGTACGCCGGCAAAGGTAAGATAGCCTATTCCCAGAATACACAACAGCACGATAAAAAACACAGGCTTTTTAACTCGTCGCACGATTGTTCCTCCTAATCTATTCTTTTATGCGTATTTTGTCAGTTCCGCACACACATTCACTTAATAATTATAAGACTTTTCACTAAAAAAGTCAATAGATATTATAAAAAATACAGGCAAATCAAGCTTTACCGCAGTCAGCGTGTTCTCGGAGAATGGCAGCAGCTGCACTTAATCCGATTGCGTCAATAAAAAGCTGCCCGAAATGCAAATCGCATTGCGGACAGCTTTTTGATTTTAACATCCTTTATCTGTTCATTAGCTCTTTTATCTCATCGGAAGTAAAATGATAAACCTTATCGCAGAAATGACATTTTACCTCGGTGACCTCGTCGTGAGAAAGCTCCTCAAGCTGCTCCTTTCCCAGCGATATCAACGCCCGCTCAACTCTTTCCTTTGAGCAGTCACAGACATAATTCACCTCAAAATCGTCAAGCACATTGGGCTCAAGCCCCTCCAGCGCTTTCATAGCAATGTCCTCCGCCGTAAGCCCCTGTGAGAACAGCTGGGTTACCGACTGCATGGATTTGATATTGTTTTCGATGACATCCACCGCTTCATCGGGGGCAAATGGGAGAAGCTGTATTAAAAATCCTCCCGCCTGAGCGCAGGTAAGGTCGGGATTTACCAGCACTCCCAAAGCGCACACGCTTGGCACCTGCTCACTGGTGGCAAGATAGCTTGTAATATCCTCGGCAATCTCCCCGGAAACTATGGGTATCTGCCCCGAATATGGCTCTTTCAGCCCAAGGTCTTTTATTACGCTCAGCGTTCCGTCTGTGCCCACCGCTCCCCTTACGTCAAGCTTTCCTACACTGTTGAGCGGTATCTCAACCACCGGGTTTTGAATATATGACTTTACGTTGCCAAAGCTGTCGGAAACCGCAATAAGCGTTCCCGCAGGTCCTCCGCCGTTCATTCTCAGGGTCAGCGAGTCGTCCTTACCTTTAAGCCCGAACCCCAGCAGCGACGCTCCCAACGTAAGCCTTCCCAGCGCTGCGGTACATACCGCCGAGGTTTTGTGAATCTGCTCAATGCGGGCAACTATATCCCTGCCGTCAATGGCGCTGCAAACCACCGAGGCATCTTTGCTTATAACTCTTACTATTCTTCCCATTTTACTCTCCTGCCTTTGTTCTTATCTATCTGCATTTTCTCGCAACATAAACCACCCGCTGGGTTTTCTCACCGGGAGGGGTGTTGCTGTAACCGTCAAATTCGCCTAAAATTTCAAATCCCGTCTGCTTAAGTAGTTCTTTTATCTCATGTAGGGGATAGGCTTTTTCGGTGAAGCTTTCCTGAAATCTTTCGTAACTTCCCTGCTCGTTCCGTTCAAAAAAGTCAAGATATATATCCACCGAATTATCCTCTTGCCTGTATTCATTCTGCCACACACAAAAAAGGTCGTCCAGGTCGTATACAAAGGTATTTCCTGCCAGTACCTCCCTGTGCTTGTAGATGGTGTTTACATCAAAGATAAACATTCCGTCGGGATAGGCAAACAGCGACACCCGCTCAAAGGTTTTTCTTACCGCCTCGCTGTCCGACAGATGATTTATGCTGTCAAGGGTGCATACCGTCACATCCACCGTTCCGTACATATCAAGCTCGGTCATATCCTGACAAAGATACTGTATAGGCAGACCGCTTTCGTATTTTTTGTCAAGCGCCGCATTAAGCATTTCCTCCGAGCCGTCCACCCCTATAACGTCGTAGCCCATAGCGGCAAACCTCTCGCAAAGAGAGCCTGTTCCGCAGGCAAGGTCAAGCAGGATACCCTTTCTCCCACCAAACCGCTCTACATACCCATTGACGGCAACAGCTATTTTATCATACTCCACATTATCGGTAAGACGGTCGTAAACCTGTGCAAACCTTCCGTATCCGCTCATGCCGGGCTATCCTTGCTTTTTACCTTTAAGTCTGTCAAACACAATGCTGTAGCCGCCGCTTCCGTCGTAGGATATGGACCTGTTTACACGGCTTATGGTGGCGGTTGAAGCCCCCGTCTGGGCAACTATATCGCTGTACACATGATTTTCGGTCAGCAGCTTGGCAACCTGATAACGCTGTGACAAAGCTTTAAGCTCCGGAACAGTACAAAGGTCCTTGAAAAACGCTCTGCATTCCTCCACCGTTTCAAGGCAAAGCACCGCTTCAAACAACTCATCAAGATTTTTTATCTCCATTTTTTCTTTCATTACAAAAAAACTCCTTTACTTTTCATGGTGTAAAGTGCTAAACTACTTGATTTTATTTTAGCACATCAGTTGATAAAAGTAAAGGGGTTTTAATAATTTTTTATTGTTTTCTGCCTCTGGGAGTAAGAAATCCGGGGAAATCGCCGTTTTCCTCCTGCGACCCGTCAACTTGCGGAGGAAGCTCCTTCTCAGTCTCAGCTTCGGGAATACCCATTGACGCAACATCCTCGATAATCTCCCTCAGGTCCTCCACGCCTTCGCCGGTCTGGGCTGAAAACTCAACGCTGACTATATCGTCAAAATAGGGAATTTCCTTAGCAAACTCAGCCATACGCCGACTTCTTTCCATAGGTTTCAGCTTATCAGCCTTGGTAAACACAATAACAAAGGGCATTTCGTTTTCAATAAGGAAATCTATCATCTGCAAGTCGTCCGCCGTAGGGGAATGACGCATATCTATCAGCTGCACCACCAGCTCAAGATACCTGTCGGGACTTGCAAGATACCCTCCGATAAGGTCGCTCCACTCACGCTTTAAGTTCTTGGCGGTTTTGGCATAGCCGTAGCCCGGCAGGTCTACCAGGTAGATGCCCTCAAGCTTGTAGAAGTTAATTGTTACCGTTTTCCCCGGCACAGAGCTTACTCTCGCCAGAGATTTGCGGTTTAGAAGCTTGTTTATCAACGATGATTTTCCCACGTTTGACCTGCCCGAAAAGGCTATTTCCACTCTATCGGATTTTGGAAGCTGAGAAAGCTTGCCGAAAGAAGTATAAAACTCCGCTTTGTTAAAATTCATAAGTCACCTATTTCTGCGCCGTCGCATTTGCCGTCTTGCGCACCGGCGGTTTTACAATCTCATAGGGAATGTCCTCAGGGTCGGTTTTTTTTACCAGCGCAACGTCAAGAACGTCCTGAATCTTTTCAGCGAAAACAAACTCAAGACCAAGCTTTACCGTATCGTCTATCTCGTCAAGGTCGCCCATATTTTCTTTGGGTACGATAACGGTTTTAACTCCCGCCTTGTATGCCGCCATTGTCTTTTCACGCAGTCCGCCGATGGGCAGAACCTTACCTCGCAGGGTAATTTCTCCCGTCATGGCAACGTCCGACCTTACGGGTATTCCGCTCAGCGCAGACACTAATGCGGTAGTCATCGTTACTCCCGCAGAAGGTCCGTCCTTTGGAACCGCGCCCTCGGGAGCGTGAATGTGCAAATCGTTTTTCTCGTAAAAATCAGGGTTTATCTTATACTTATCCGCAATACTGCGCACAAGGCTGACCGCGATTTTAGCCGACTCTTTCATAACGTCGCCCAGCGAGCCGGTAAGCTCGATTTTTCCCTTGCCGTCCAGCACAAGCACCTCCAGCGGCATAATTACTCCGCCTACCGAAGTCCATGCCAGACCGTTTACGCAACCCACCTGATTTTCCTTTGAAATCAAATCGGGCAGATACTTTTTATGACCAAGATATTGCTCGATATTATCCGCTTTAAAGGTAACCTTGACTGCTCCGTCCTCGACGATTTCCTTTGCCGCCTTTCGGCAAAGAGAGCTTATGGCTCTTTCCAGCTTACGCACTCCCGCTTCACGGGTGTAACCGTCGATAAGAGCATAGATGCCGTCGTTGGTTATTCTCATCTGGGAAGCTTTAAGTCCGTTTTTGGCAATCTGCTTAGGAATAAGATGCTTCTTAGCAATATTGAACTTTTCCTCTCTGGTATAGCTTGAAAGCTCTATAACTTCCATTCTGTCCAGCAGCGGGGGCTGTATTGTATCAAGAGTGTTGGCGGTTGTGACGAAAAGCACGTCGCTTAAATCAAAGGGCAGCTCAATGTAATGATCCCTGAAGGAGAAATTCTGCTCGGAATCAAGCACCTCCAGCATTGCCGACGATGGGTCGCCCCTGAAATCGTTGCTCATCTTGTCAATTTCATCGAGCAGCACCACAGGATTTTTGGTACCCGCCTGCTTAATGGCGTTGATGATACGTCCCGGCATTGCGCCCACATAGGTTTTTCTGTGACCTCTGATGTCGCTTTCGTCCTTTACTCCGCCCAGCGAAACACGGACATACTTACGGTTAAGGGCTCTTGCGATGGATCTTCCTATTGAAGTTTTACCCACGCCCGGAGGTCCCACAAGGCAGATTATCTGCCCCTTTATCTCAGGAGTAAGGGATCTTACCGCCAGGTTTTCAAGTATTCTTTCCTTTACCCGCTTCATACCGTAGTGATCCTTATCGAGAATCTGCTGAGCCTTTTTAATGTTGGTCTGGTCCTTTGAATATACATTCCACGGCAGCGATATACAGGTATCAAGATACCCTCTTATAACCACCGCCTCCTGCGAGCCGGAAGCCATTCTTGAAAGTCTTTTCACTTCCGAAAGCAGCTTTTCCTCAACTTCTTCTCCTGCGCCCAGCTTATGTATCTTATCAATATAATCCTGAATCTCGTTAGCATCGCTTGCCTCGTCGCCGTAGCCGCCTTCGCCCAGTTCGTTCTGAAGCGCCTTTATCTGCTCACGAATATAAAACTCACGCTGATTCTGCTCAATCGCCGCATGAACCTGCTCGTGAATCTCCGCCTCCAGCGTCAGCACGTCGATTTCTCTTGACAACACCGACAGCAGAAACGCCGTTTTCTCACCTGCAGACGGAATTTCCAGCAGCTTCTGCTTATCTTCAAAAGGCAGTACAATATTAAAAGCAATAGCTTCAAAAAGCGCCTTGGCGTCGGATGCGCCCATTACCTGAGTATAAAGCTCCTGCGGCATTCTTGGAAGCACTCTTGCATAATCCGCAAAAACCTCCTTAAGCTCACGGAAAAGCGCAGTTATCTCGTTTTCACCGAGAGTTTCCCTACCGTAATTGGGAACATTCTTTACCTCAGCCTCATAGCAGGCGTCCTCATCAATAAGCTCCACAAGCCTTGCTTTCTGCACTCCTTCAACAAGACATCTGTAAACACCGTTGGGAGTTTTTATTATCTGTTTTACCTTAGCTATTGTGCCGACTTTATACAAATCGTTTTTTTCGGGACGCTCGATATTAACATCCTTCTGCGCAACAAGGAACACATAGCCCTCGCCCTGCAGCGCATTTTTCATTGCTTTAACGGAGCCGGGCCGACCCACGTCAAAATGCATTACCATATTAGGAAATACCACCAGTTCTCTGGTAGGAACGCATGGGTATACCTGTGCGTCTTTGCTTTCCTTTATATTTATTCTCTCTTTCATAGCTGCTCCTATCTGTATACAACATGGTTTCTTAATTTTTAAATATATAATATCATATTTTCCCTTACATTGCAACCCCTAAAGTATACTAAATTACTGTAATTTAATACCCCTATTTCTTACAAAACAAAAAGAGATACCCTTTTCGGATATCTCTCAGCTTTCATTACAAATTAATCTGCAACATACGGAAGAAGCGCCAGATGACGAGCTCTCTTGATAGCTGTTGTAAGCTCTCTCTGGTGATATGCGCAAGTGCCTGTTACACGTCTGGGAAGAATCTTAGCTCTTTCAGTCATGCATTTTCTCAGCTTCGCAATATCCTTGTAGTCGATTTTTTCAGCTCTGTCAACGCAGAACATACAAACCTTCTTGCGTCCTCTTTTTGCAGTTCTATTATTTCTCTCCACAATTAATCCTCCTTACTCAACATGATGATTTTCAAATCAGAAAGGTACTCCGTCGTCGCTTAACACCTCAAAGTCGTCAAGATCGCCTATATTAAGGGAATCGTTGGCGGGAGCCCCACCGTAATTGTTATTCTGACTTTGCGGCTGAGGATTATTGGAATATGAATTATTCTGCTGATAATTATTATTCTGATATCCGCCGTTATTTGGGTATGAACCGTAATTGTTCTGATAACCGCCCTGAGACGCACCGTCAGCTCTCTCGCCTGTAAACGAAACGTTATCTACAAACACCTCGGTAACATAATGCCTTGTGCCGTTCTTATCGTCATAGGTTCTTGTTCTCAGGTTTCCTTCAAGGGCAATCATTCTGCCTTTTGAAAAATATCTGCCAATAAAGTCAGCCTGCTGACGCCATGCAACGCAGTTGATAAAGTCAGTCTGACGCTCGCCGTTCTGACCCCTGAAATTGCGGTCAACCGCAACAGTAAACGAAAGCACCGAAGCTCCTGCCGGCGTTTGTCTTACCTCAAGATCCTGTGTTATTCTACCCATCAAAATAACTCTGTTAAGCATAACCTTTCCCTCTTTTCAATCGGCTTTACTTTACTGTAATCAGGAAACGAAGCACTCCGTCTGTAATCTTGAGAACACGCTCAAGCTCAGCGGGGAAAGATGGCTCGCTGGTAAAGTTCCAAAGCACATAATTTCCTTCCGTCTCATAATTAATAGCATAAGCCAATTTACGCTTGCCCCAATCGTTCATCTCAACGTCGGTGGCGTTTGCCTGAATCATCTCATTGAACTTGTCGGTGAGAGCCTTTACAGCCTCTTCGCCTGCCTTTGAGCTGAAAACAACAACTGCCTCGTAAGTTTCATTAATCTTTGCCATTATAAGTGCACCTCCTTCTGGATTTCGCCTGTACCTTAAAATACAAGCAAGGATAACTTAATTATTATAACACAATCCGCAAACTCTGTCAATTGAATTTGCGGACTGCATTTATTAACATTTTGTAAAATCACCCTAAAAGTCTGTTGGCAATAAACAGCATCAGCACATTCAGCGTCATGAATATTAACACCGAAATCACCAGCATCGGAATGGAAGTGCCGCCCTTTGCCTCTATCTGCTCCTTTACCGAGCTCTCATCCCCCGAATCGTTATAAGCGGAGCGGATTGCCATTATATCCTTTCTGGCTTTTTTGTAGTACCAATAGTTAGCGAACAGCGCAGGCACTACTCTGAGCGCCAGCGACAGCAGCGAGGTTGCATATAAAAGCAGCACAAACCACTGATTGTTCAAATCTACATTGGTGGAAAGCAGATTTACTCCCATAAACTCGCCCTGAAACGAATATATAAGGCTGGGTATTCCCGTCAGCAGAGTGAGAAACATAAAGATTACTCCGATAACCGGCATTTTGCGGTAAAAGAAATAAAACTGTGGAAACAGCATTGCACCCAGATTGAGGCTGGTTTTCCCTCCGAATCTACCGAAACGGATAAAGTTTGAAAGCATTATCATGGGATTCCTGCCCACATATTTTGCATAGTCCCCCAGCTTTACTCCGTCGATGTCGGAATTCTGGTCAAAGGTAAACTGTCCGCCTGCTCCGAAGGGGGAAGCACCCTGAAAAAATCCGCCGTTATTATAGTCGCCTGCGCCCTGCTGGGAGTAATTCTGGGAATTGTAATTGGGCGGAGTGTTGAAGGGACGCTCCTCATCGGTATTAACCGTCAGCGGCAGACCGCATCTTTTGCAGAAAAGCCCGTCGGGCGGGTTTGTTTCTCCGCATCTTGGACATCTTATGGGTGTGTTATCGGTGTTTGTGGATTCGGTGTCCGAATCGTAATGGGGCTGCCAAGTACCGCCGTTTTCGTGCAACTCGGTGTTAATGCACTTGCCTTCCTTTTCATAGCAGGCACGATGATAGGGTGTTCCACACTCGGGACAAACCACAACGTCGTCCCCTTCTTTAAATACACGGTCGCAGCTGATGCATTTTGTTCCTATATAGTTTGCCATAACAATCTCTCCTTTCCAACAAGCGCGCCGATACTTTTGTCTTTAAATAAATTTAGTATAATTATAGCACACATTTTCAAAAAAAGAAAGGGTTTTTGCTTTTTTTCTTTACTTTTTATAAAAAAAGCTTTATAATATAGTATGACGATAAAATAAGGAGATTAATCTATGGTATTTTTAGAGAATCTGAGGACTGAGCTTGAAAGCTACAGACCTAAAATTCAAGAGCTTTACGAAGTATTTGACATTGAAAACAGTAAGGAGCGTATTGAAGAGCTCCAGCAGAAAGCCGCCGAGCCGGGCTTCTGGGACGACCTTGAAAAATCCCAGGAGGTGCTGAAGGAAACCCGAACCCTTGAAGGCAACATTGAACGCTACAACAAAATCAAAAGCTCTTTTGAAGACATCGAGGTAATGATTGATATGGCGGCGGAGGAAAACGATGAAAGCATGATCGAAGAAATACAAGGCGAGCTGGAGAAACTTGCAAAATCGGTTGATGAGCTTACCCTGGCTTCACTGCTTACCGGCGAATACGACAAAAACAACGCAATTATCAATTTCCACGCAGGAGCGGGAGGAACGGAAGCTCAGGACTGGTGTGAGATGCTGTTCAGAATGTACAACCGCTGGGGGGACGCTCACGGCTTTAACGTCAAGACCCTGGATTATCTTGAGGGGGGCGACGCAGGAATAAAAAGCGCTTCCATAATTGTGGAGGGTGAAAACGCCTACGGATACTTAAAAAGCGAATCGGGAATACACCGTCTGGTGCGCATATCCCCGTTTGACAGTTCGGGAAGCAGGCACACCTCTTTTGCAGCAGTTGACGTTATGCCGGAAATCGACGATTCAGTTGAAGTTGAAATCAGACCTGAGGACATTGAAATGCAGGTTTACCGTTCCAGCGGCGCAGGCGGTCAGCACATCAACAAAACCTCCTCGGCGGTAAGGCTCATCCACAAGCCTACAGGAATAGTGTGCGCCTGTCAGACCCAGCGTTCCCAGTTCCAGAACAGGGAATACGCCATGAAAATGCTTAAATCCAAGCTGATTGAAATCAAGGAACGTGAAAACCTTGAAAGAATCGAGGACATAAAAGGCGTTCAGAAGGAAATAGCCTGGGGCGCTCAGATTCGCTCATACGTTTTTATGCCCTACACTCTTGTAAAAGACCACCGTACCGGCTACGAAACCTCAAACGTCAACGCCGTAATGGACGGAGACATCGACGGGTTTATTAACGCCTACCTTAAGTCCCTTTCTCTGGGCAATCTCAGCGACGAGGACAAAAGAGTTTAACACCCGGATATAACACACAGATACAAAGACGGACGCACCTGCTTTTTCAGGAGCGTCCGTCTTGATTTTTATTCTTTTAATATTGGCATCTTTTTTTATCAACGAAATAGTCGGAATTTTCTGTCCAATATATCGGACAGTTATTCATTCCTCCCACTCTTCAAAAAGCTGTTCCAGGGCGGCGTTTATATCCGAATAGGAATAACCCTGCCTAACAAGGGCGTTTTTCACCTTTTTTACTCCGTCCTCCTGCTCAAGCTTTTTAAGGTACTTTTTCTCCACCAGCTGACAAATCCTCTCTATAACGCTATCCTCATACTGACTGAGCGCCTCGTCTATAAGCTCCTTTGACAGGCCTTTTTCCCGCATCTCACGGGACGCCCGATAGTAGCCGAACTTTTTTACCTCCATATACTTTCGTGCAAGACTTTCGGCGTACCGTCTGTCGTTTATCAAGCCAAGCTCTGCCAGCTTGTCGCATACATCATAGCAAATCTGCTCGTCGTAATTGGCAAGTAGCTTTTTATACAGCTCGATGTAGGAGTAATCCCGGTAGTCAAGGAGATACAGCGCCCGCTCTCTTGCCCGTCTGAAATCGTTGGCGTAAACTATTTCCTCCCACGCTTCATCGGGAATCTCAACCCCTGCTTTAAGGTGATACAAGGAAATGATTTCGTTATTGATAAAAGCAGGCTCTCTCTCTTCAAAATCTATCCGGTAGGTGCTTCCCTTATACTTTTCCACCGAAAGTATTTTCATCATCTGTTATTCACCCAGCTCGCTTATATCCACCGGGGCGAACTCCTCAAAATCATCCTCCGGAGAAACGGTCAGGTCGGGCATTTCAGGCTCATTGTCCTCAACAGTCTGATTTGCGGCTGCTGCCGACTTTGCTTCAAGCTTTGCCGCTTTCTTGTTTTTCTTTGAAGCCATTACAACTTCCATGTCACTGGATTTGATTTTTTCCTCGATTTCTTTCATTATATCGGGATTCTTTTCAAGGAAATCCTTAGCGTTGTCACGACCCTGACCAAGCTTCATTTCATTGTAGCTGTACCATGCGCCGCCTTTCTTGACAATACCCATTTCCGTTGCCAGGTCAAGAACCTCTCCCGTGCGAGAAATGCCTTTGCCGTACATAATATCAAATTCGCACTCCTTAAAGGGAGGAGCAACCTTGTTTTTTACCACCTTGCATCTGGTGCGGTTTCCTATTACCTCAGAGCCGTTTTTAATCTGCTCGCCCCGCCTTACCTCAATTCTTACGGAAGCATAGAATTTCAAGGCTCTGCCGCCTGGTGTGGTTTCGGGATTTCCGTATATAACCCCTATCTTTTCACGCACCTGGTTGATAAAAATTGCACAGCAGTTGGATTTTGCAATAACCGAGGTCAGCTTTCTCATAGCCTGGGACATAAGCCTTGCCAGCTGTCCCACATGAGTATCGCCCATCTCGCCGTCTATCTCCGACTTTGTTACCATAGCTGCAACCGAATCTATCACGATACAGTCGATAGCTCCCGACCGGGCGAGAGCCTCGGCAATCTCCAATGCCTGCTCGCCGCTGTCCGGCTGAGAAACCAGCATACTGTCAATATCAACGCCCAGATTCTTGGCATAAACCGGGTCAAGGGCATGCTCAACGTCTATAAACGCAACCTCGCCGCCCGCTTTCTGAGCCTCTGCAATGCAGTGGAGGGCAACAGTGGTTTTGCCAGAAGATTCAGGACCGTATATCTCAACAATTCGTCCTCTCGGTATGCCGCCTATACCCAGCGCCAGATCAAGGGTCATCGACCCTGTGGGGATAGCTTCAACATCAAGCGCCTTTGAATCGCCCAGCTTCATTATAGCACCTGCTCCGAACTGCTTTTCAATATATGCAATAGCGGTGTCAAGCGCTTTCTTCTTTTCTTCCTTGTCAACTATTTTGACTACCGTCTTTACTTCTTTTTTCTTCTTGTCAATCGCCATTTTCCACAGCCTCCCGAATTAATCATACATTTATTCCAAAGCATTGCCGCCGGTTATCCGCCGACTGGTTTATATGCGTTCACTGTCATAATTATATCACTTTTATTTAAATTTGCGGTATCATTTTTCGGACAGTTATAAGCTTATCCCATTTTAATGTACAAAAAAGCGTACTTAAAATCACTCCTTGGGGATTTCGCCGAAAACGGTACGGTAAATGCCGCAGAGGTCCTTTTTTGTCCTTACGTTTACAAAGCCACGCTGTATCATGATGTTCATTACCTCCTGCTCCTGACCTGCGCCTATCTCAAAGAACATCATTCCGCCGGCATTTAGCTTTTGCTTCCACAAGCGGGTTATATCACGATAAAAGTCCATTCCGTCAGCTCCGCCAAAAAGTGCGCTTTCAGGCTCAAATCTCACCTCTCGCTGAAGTCTTTTCATATCCTCAGCGGTAAGGTATGGGGGATTGCAGATTATAAGGTCGGCTTGAGGAGCTTTTTTCACAACCTCCCCATCAAGCACATCGCCCCGGATTATCTCGGCTTTTGAGCCGTTAATTGATATGTTGTCTGCAAGATACCTAACAGCCGCCGCTGATTTTTCAATGCATACCACACGTTTGCAGTCAAGATTTTTTTCTGCGGCAATTGCTATGCAGCCGGAGCCGGAGCACAAATCAATTACTGTCAAGCTGTCTTTTTTTCTGTTCTTTTCAACTGCCGACTCAACAACAGTTTCGGTATCCTGTCTTGGTATCAACACGCCCACACCCACCTTAAATGGAAGCCCGTAAAACTCCCATTCGCCTAAAATATACTGGAGCGGCTCGCCTTTTTTGCGCCTGTCCGCAAAGGCAAGAAACTGAGCTGCAACTTCGCCACTTACATCATCTTCCACAGCCTTTAAAAACTCGCCGCTGCGGCAGTCGATGCCCAAAGCAAGTCCCAGCAGCTCTTTCGTTTCATATTCGGCATTTTCGATTCCGGCTTTTATTAATCCCAGCCGTACCGTTTCAATAAGCTTTTTATATGTACTCATCAATCTCACATACTATTGGTTTTTTCGCCTTCCGCCGCCTGACTGTGAAGCTTCTCCTCGTCCTCGGGGATAACCGCCTTCAACGCTTCTATAGCGCACTCTATCTCCTTTTCGTCAGGTTCTCTTGTGGTAATCCTCTGTATCCACAAGCCGGGAGCGGAAATAATTTTTGTGGCAGGGTTGTCATACTTTCCTGCAAGTCTTATAAGCTCGTAGGCTATGCCCATTACAATGGGCAGCAGCGCAATCTTGCAAATTACCCTCAGCGCCATGCTTTCCCAGGTAACTCTGAAAACCGTGTTTACAAAGATGCTTATAAACAGCACAAGGAAGATAAAGCTTGTGCCGCACCTTGGGTGAAATCTTGAATATTTCTTGACGCTTTCGGGTGTAAGCGCCCCTCCGTGCTCAAAGCAGGTTATGGTTTTATGCTCCGCTCCGTGATATTCGTAGGTTCTGCGAATGTCCTTCATCAGTGCGGTAAGGGCGGTATAGCCTATAAATATTCCAATCTTTAAAAGACCCTCGATTATATTTTTCACTATAACAGGCACAGGAACAAAATACGCTATTCCGTTGGAAACCCAGGAAGGCACCATCAGAAACAGCAAAATCGCTATAGCCACTCCAATAACAATGGAAATTGCCGACACCACAGGCATCAGCTTGTCACCGACTTTTTCGTCAAGCCATTTTTCAAACTTTGTAGGCTCCTCTTCCTCCTCATAATCCATCTGCTTTTCCGCAGACCTGGTAAGACATTTGTATCCGTCTACCATTGAGATAACAAAATTGAACACTCCTCTGACAAAGGGACATTTTCTGTACCAGGGAATGTTTTTTCCGCCTTTTATGTCCCACACCTCAAGGTCGATTTCCCCGGTGGGAAGGCGGTTAGCCATTGCCGCCTTATCGACCCCTCGCATCATAACTCCTTCAATAACCGCCTGTCCGCCTATTTTTGATTTGAATTTTTCCGTTCCGACGGCTTTTTTTCCTTCGCTCATTTATACGGTTATGCTCCTTTCACTGTTCATCTGTAAAATCACGCTTACTTTTCAAAGTTCTCACTTCGGTTAAGGGTGTTGTCGGTGGATATAAGCTCTACATTCACCGTTGACTGATTGTCGGGCTTCTTTTTCTGCTCTATGCAAGGAAGCGTAATCATAACGGTTGTGCCCACTCCCTGCTCGCTGTTGATTTCAAGAGTTCCGCCATGCCGCTGAATAATTTCATCTGCTACCGCAAGCCCTATTCCCGAACCTCTCCTTGTATGGTTAGCCTTAAAGAACTTGGTTTTTATCTTAGGCAGATCCTCCTTTGAAATACCCATTCCCGTATCGGAAACGGAAATGCATATCTCGTTATCCTGCTCGTATGCCTCTACCGAAACGGTATCGCCCTTGTCGGAATACTTGATGGCGTTGTCCACAATATTGATGAACACCTGTCTCAGTCTGTTTTTATCTCCGTAGACAAAAGGCAGCATCTCAGGCTCGTAGTAATTAAGGGTAATACCCAAAGCCCTGGCTCTTTCCTGATAAATAAGCACCGTTTCTCCCAGCTCCGCAAGAATATCAATTGTGTCCATATTAAGGGTAAGCCTGTTGTCCTGAATCCTTGAGAAATCCAGCAGCTCTTCTACCATCTGAGAAAGCCGCTCCGTTTCGGAGGTAATAACTCTCATGCCCTTTTTAAAGGTTTCCGGGTCGTCTATGGTGGTAAGCGTTTCGCTCCAGCCCTTTATGGCTGTAAGCGGAGTTCTGAGCTCATGGGATACGGAGGATATAAATTCGTTTTTCATAGACTCGGTATTTGAAAGCTCTTCCGCCATATAGTTTATGGAATCACACAACTCTCCCAGCTCGTCGTCGGAAGTTTTTTCTATTCTTTCGGAGAAATCTCCCTTTGCAAATTTTCTGGCAATTTGACCTATTCTGATAACCGGGTAAACTATCGACTTGATAAAAAACATTCCCGAAAACAGCATAAGCAGAATAATGCTTGCCACAATCAGCGTTATAATGATAAAAATAATCAAAAGCTGATGATCAATCCCCTTCATGGAGGATATCATTCTCAGCGCCTCATATTCGCTGCCTCGGGGAGAAATAACCGCCGTTACCGCAACCACCTTTTCCCCTGTTGGAAGCCTGAATATCTGGGACGCTATTCCCGACGGGTCGGTTTTGGCGTTTTCATAATCGGTCATATCAGTTCCCTGCGACGGCGAAAAACCCGACGAGGTTATATCAACGCTTCCATCGCTCTTTATCGCCATAAGCTCGATTCTGTCCTTATCCTCGTAACTTTCAACCAGAGAGCGTATTTCCGAATTGTAATTGACCGAAGCGTCGTCGCCGTAATTCATAACCGCTCCGGTTACAATATTCATTCTTGAGGTTACATACTGTCTTGCGGAGCTATAGTAATAATTCCGCACAATAAGCACCAGCATAACCTCCACTATCAGCAGAATAACAATCACAACTCCCAGACTGTTTCTTATCCAGTGCTGGGTAATGCTGTGCCTGCCGTATTTGTTTTTGCTTTTATTTGCTTTTTTTATTATGCCCACCGGCAAGCCCCTTTCAAAGCATAATGCCCTCGTTTACAGGCATGCTGTCAGTTTGACGCCCATTTATACCCGAAGCCCCATATGGTAAGAATATATTTGGGGCTTGAAGGCTCGTCCTCTATTTTCATTCTTATACGCCTTATGTTCACGTCCACAATCTTATCGTCGCCATAATAGCTTTCGCCCCAGATGTGGTTAAGTATGCTGGTTCTGTCAAGCGCCGTATTCTGGTTCTTGAAAAAATACTCCATTATCTGATATTCCACCTGAGTAAGGTCTATCTGCTGACCGTTTTTATAAACAGTCCTGCTTTTCAGATTAAGAGTGAAGGGCCCCGAAACTATAGTGGAAGCCGCCTCCGGCTTGGCGTGGGACATGCTTACTCTTCTGCACACCGCGTCAACTCTTGCTATAAGCTCCGAAATTGAAAAGGGCTTTGTAATATAATCGTCTGCGCCCATCATAAGTGAGGATATTTTATCCATCTCCTGAGATTTTGCCGACAGCATAATAATGCCCATTGTGTCAGAACGTTCGCGGAACTTTTTGCACACCTGAACTCCGTCGATTCCCGGCATCATAATGTCAAGCAGCGCAAGATCAATATCGCCGTCCGACTCCTCAAACACTCTTATTGCGTCCTCGCCGCAGTTTACATCTATAACGTCGTATCCGCTTCTTTTAAGATTTATCACCACAAATTCACGGATAGAATCCTCATCTTCGCAAACCAATACTTTTTTCATATCAAAACCTCCCTGTAAACTTTTTAGTTATTCGACGGTATAAAAATTATTTCGGACTTCGTCTATCGTAAGCACAAGCTGTTCCTGTTTATCCGTCGAAAGCTTTACAAGATATTCAAGCTGTCCTTTGGAAAGTATAAGCTCGTAGTCCTCAGCTTGATAATCCTCGCTGTCCTGCTTGGAAACTACAGCTATTCGCATAAGCTCGGTCATATCTGAATTTATATCTCCGCCGTATTTATAAAACACCGCTTCGCCGGTATCGGGGTCGTTCTTCACCGTTACCCTGTCCGCCCACCTTCCCGGGAACATCATTGCGTACCCATCGGAAATGGCATAATATCCCGAATACTCCGTTTCAAGATTATAAAAATCTTTATAAACCGACCAGGAAGTCATAAGCAGCTGCTCCTCGGCAACGGCATTTTCGTAACCAAGCATTGGTCTTGTGGATGGAATCTCTATCACTCCGTCGTCGTCAATATCGGTTGAATAATAGCCGGTGGGTCTGGTGCACATGGGCAGCAGCTTTTCGCTTCTCTGCTGCATTGGGTTCTGTAATGCCGAATATCTGTAATAAACTATCTCAGTCTGCAGCTCTCCCGAAGCGTTAAGCGCATCTATATATATCGCCTGTCTGCCGTCGGGAAGCAAACCTACCCTTGAGCTTACATATGAAGTAACGTTGCCACACATGCTTATGCCGTCGCTTTTTGTAATCTCTCCTCTGCTCAGCTCAAGCAGCGCCGCCTGAGCGTTTACAAGCCCCGTATCCTGGTTTAAAGTGCGCTGAATAGTAATAATCTCGTTGTAGCCATCGGAATTTATATCCAAGGTTTCAAGCACCGAATAGGTGTCCGTACCGATGCCGATAAGTTCTCCATCGTTATAGCTGTATATCTCAAGAGTTTTATCTTCCCCCGATATACCCTGATACCCCACAAGAACGTCTATTTGATTTCCGCTGCCCATGGGAGTTATTATAACCTGATCAACGTCCGTTCCCGCACCCGCCAGTTCCGTTACCGATACCCAGTCGCCGTCGGAATTTTTATCAAGCAGGTTCATTCTTAAACCTTCGCTCTCTCCGCTCGTACTTGTATACTCGTAGAACACCAGCGCCTCTTCGCTTTCCTCGTCATCAATGTTGGCGATAACGTAAGCGGATCTGTTGGCTCCGTTTCTCGGATATTTAAGCTTTATATTGTTTCCCACTGCGGAAATAAGCGCCTCATGTATCTCGCTCTGCTCCTCGGTAAGCTTGGGCGCAGTGAGCATATTATCCACGTTAAAGCTCACAGGCGAACAGCCCGTCATCACAAGCGCCGCCGCCAGCGGCAGCGCCGCTTTTTTCAATGTCATTTCACCACTCCTGTTTAAAACAACAAATCACCGATTGTTATCACGTACACATAATCATATTATAACACAAAGCCGCTTATTTTTCAAGCAGGATGGACAAATATTTTGCAAAAGCAACTATCACGTGCAAAGCCGTCCACCATAGCCCTATTTCACAAAAAACGGACGTTGGGATACGCCGAAAGTTACGACATACCCTTTACGTCCGTTGAATTTTATTTTTACCGTTCCTCGTAATTTGACTGAACGGTCAGTCTGTCCATAAACTCCTCAAGAGTCATCTTTTTAGAACATCCCCGCTTGTTTACCGTAACGGTAACAGGCTCAGAACCGTGAATGTCAAACCAGTTGTCTGAAAATACGCAGTCGCCCTCCTCAAGGTCAAGGCATACCGACTTTGCAAAGTTCTGCGCACAAAGCGTCACAACAAAGCTTTGCTCGTTTTCCGCACCGCTGACGGAAATATACGGCTTTTCAAACTCAAACTCCTTAGGGCGCACAAACAATGTAACGCCTCGGCTTATAACCTCTCCATCTCTCACAAGGCTGTATTCAAGATATTTTTCCCGCTTATCATGCCTGCTTTCAAGCTGTCCGCCCAGGTCGCATACAGCTATATCCTGTGAGGTAAGCGGCGCAATTTCAAGCTCTCCCACTCCCTCCAACAGTATCTGCGCTTTGTTGTTTCTCAGCCGCCAGCGGTATTGGCAGTTAAGTGTTTCAAGGGTTTCGTTTGACACGTTCAGCACAGGCTTAACCGGATTGCTGTCGTCGCAGGAAATAAGCGTGGGATTATAAAAACGCTTTGCGTAGTAATGCAGAGCCTTCCAGCGTCCGAAATAGTCTATGCTTGACCATGATATTACCGGGTTTGAATCGTTTATCTGCCAGTATGCAGAGCCCATGCAGCGACCTCTTGCACGGCGCATATGCTCCACGTTTGAGCGGATGCAGTCAGCCTGCAAAAGCTGAGAGGAATAAATCAGCCGCTCAAAGCTGTATGGATACCTCACCATCTGAGCCAGATAGAACATTATCTTTTCGTTGCCCTGAGTACACTTCTGGTGCGCCTCCATAACGGGCGACATCAGATCGAAATCTCCCATATCCTCATCTGCAAATTCTCTTACCGTTTTAATGTCGGGCAGTGATTCAAAGCCGTATTCCGAGCAGAAACGGTAATAGTATTTTCGGAAATCCTCGATAGGCTTCAAATTGTGCCAGACGTCCCAGTAATGCATATCTCCCGCATGGTTTGAGGAGGAATCCTTAAATCCGCCGCCCGACGACGGCGAGGACGGCCAGTAGAATATCTCGGGGGAATACTCTTTTACCAGTGCCGGGATTATCTCTTCAAACTGCCGCAGATAATCCGCTTTTGACTGCGGGTCGTCCGGCAATCCCCAGTACTCCCAAGCAGACTCTATCTCGTTATTGCCGCACCACATTCCAAGGGACGGGTGATTTCTCAGCCTTATAATATTATCCCTTACCTCTGCCCTTACCGTTTTCTCGAATTCCTCGGTAAGCAGATACGCCGAACAGGCGAACATAAAATCCTGCCACACAATAAGTCCCAGCTCGTCGCAGCAGTCGTAAAAATAATCGTCGGGGTAATAGCCGCCACCCCATACTCTGATAAAATTGAAATTGGCAGATGCACACTGCTCTAAAAGCTTACGTGTACGTTTTTCTGTACACCTTGTAACAATCTGATCCTCGGGGATGTAGTTTCCGCCCATGGCGAATATCTTTTTTCCGTTAAGCTTAAAGCAAAATTCCTCTCCCCACTTATCCTTATCACGGCTGATTGTAAGGGTACGAAGTCCTATTCTCGCGGTATTCTCGTCTATAGTCTTTTCGTCCTTTATAAGTCTTACGACGCACTTGTAAAGAGGCTGCTCACCATAGCCGTTCGCCCACCAAAGCTGAGGGTTTTCAACTGTGCATTTAAACTTGTGGTATTCTCCTCCGCCGCTTATGTCAACACTCTGGGAGCACTCAAGATTGCCATCAGGCGAATAGATTTCAACCGCAGCCCTGTCGCAGCCGCAACCCTCAACGTGCACATCACAGCTTACCTCAACCGCATCCTCTGAATGAGACTGGGTGTAATGGACATCAAGAATCCGTCCGTAGGAGTAGCATTCAAGCCTTACATCCCTCCATATTCCCATATCGGGCAACTTAGGACCCCAGTCCCAGCCGAACATACAGTGCGCCTTTCGCAGGTGAGTGTACCCCTCCATAGTGGAATTTACACCCCACAGGGGACGCTCTTCCTGCTTTTTTGCAATATATCTGTTGGGGGAGGATATTTTCACCTTAAGGCTGTTTTCGCCCGTATGTAAAAGTTCTTTAACGTCAAACTCATAGATTCGGTGCATATTATCCGTCGTGCCTATCAGCTTTCCGTTAAGGTACACCTCGCCCAGGGTATCTATTCCGTCAAACACAAGTCTGAGATTTTCATGGCTCAGAATATCTTTATCAACCCTCACCACAGTGGAAAACTCATAATCATCATCGCAAATGGAAGTTGAAATATACTCGTTTTCCCGCCAATAGGGATTTTGCATTTTACCATGCTCAAGCAATGTTTTGTACACCGAACAGGGCACGGAACATGTAAATTTTTCTTCATCCCCGCACTTATTCATTACCCAGTTTTCGTTCAAATTAATCGTCATGTTGACACCTCATTCCCGATTTATCAGCGCCCTTGCCCGAGCCGCATAAAAAGCCCGGGCAAACTGTGCTGTTTTAAAAATATTATGAACCCTTTAAAGCGTCAAGTCAATAAATATTTTCTGAACAAAATACTCAAGACAAAAAATACGCCGGAAAACCCTTCCGGCTCTCCGACGTATCAGAAATTTTAATTACAGCTCAACCTTGCCGCTTACCTTGCCGTTGACAACGTAGTATGCAGCGTTGTCCTCAGGCTTTACGTAAACGTCAAGCTTTCTTAAATAGCCCTTGTTGTTTGCCTTGAAATCAGCCTTTGCAGCTTCAATAACGGCGTCCATTTCAATTTCCTTGCCGTCAAACTGAATATAAACGGTTTCCTTCTTTTCCGCAGGCTTGCTTGCAGCCTTTGCGGCTGGCTTCTTTGCAGGAGCCTTCTTTGCGGCGGCCTTTTTCTCGACAGCCTTAACTTCATTCTTAACTGCCTCGGCTCCGCTCTTAACAGCTTCTTTAACAGCCTCAGCTTCAGTTTTTACAACTTCCTTTGCTGCTTGCGCAGTTTTCTTTACTGCCATGACAATTTCTCCTTTCAAATTAAAGCAAATCCATTTGACAACGGACAAAAGTCCGTTATGTTTCAGGCGAAAGACATCGTCTGCCGCCTTAAGACCTGACTAAACCACCGCTTAAAATTCCTGACGGGAACAAAGCCGCAGTTATTTCTTATCAACAATCTCTTTAAGCGCCTTGCCTGCCTTGAATGCGGGAACCTTCTTTGCAGGACAGTGTACAGGCTGCTTTGTTGCCGGATTGATTGATTCCTTAGCCGCTCTGTCGCGAACCTCGAATGTTCCGAAGCCTACGATGGATACCTTTTCACCGTTTGCAAGAGTTTCGGTAATTGTATCAACAACGGCGCAAAGAGCTTTTTCAGCGTCTTTCTTTGTGTAGCCTGCCTTTTCGGCAATTGCTGAAACGAGTTCTGATTTTGTCATAATAACAACCTCCGTAAATTAATTTCTGCTTGTATTATAGCCTATTTTACGCCCCTTGTCAAATTTTACAGAGCATTTTCCGCCCGTTTTCATAATCTTTGTAGAAATCTATAAAAAGCAGTAACGATACAAAGCAGTCTTTTGTATTTATTCACACAATATCTACAGCTGTTTAAGGCGTAAAGCTCGTCCGCCGCAAGCCGTTAAACCAAGGTTTTCCCCGTGATTTCAAGATATGCACGGCATTTTACCCGACAAAAAAGTCACGCTTTCATATAGAAAAAGCATGACTTTAAGTAAAACAATATTCACAAATCACTGTCTTAAATTTGAATAATACGCAATTACATGACGTTTTTCCCCAGTAAGCGAATCGATGCCTTTTATATCTACTCCGTTATGGCTCATAAGCTCGGCGGCGATTGCTCCTTTTGCAAGACACCGAAATACCTCGTGACCGTCGCACACTACGATTATTTCATCCTCCGTTACGGATATACCGCCTTTCTTTCCCAGCACCAGCTCATCTACGCCATTCCGCTCCACCGCATAGGAAAGGGCTTTTCCGTGAAGCCTGCTTAAATCCTTGAGAGATGTTTCGTCCTTTTTCTTTTTAAAAAGTCCCATACCATTATGCACTCCTCAACAATAGTTTTATTTCAAGGTCTGTCTGCCGCTTTACGGCTGCCTTTTAAGTCTTTTGCAGCGGGAATGACCGCAAGGGCGTCTCCTACCACCTGAAAAAGTCCCGCCAGCAAATTAATTTCATCATCGCTTAACCCCTCCGACAATGCGTTGGCAATTGATACGGCAAGCAGATTAAGCTTCTGTCCGTAGCCGTCGTTCAATATAATCAGTCCGTTTCATATAGTAATTTCCTAAGCTATTATATGTCTGTCCCGGCTTGCAGGTGAATAAACCTCGCCGCAACGAGCATAATATTCGGGAAACCATTGCGAAAGGAAGTAACCGTTTTGTTCATAGTGAAAGCCGTTCTCGCCACTTCAGCTTCAATTATCATAATGTTTCTGCTTTCAAAGCTTCTCGGCAACAAGCAGATTAGCGAAATGAATCTGTTTGACTACATCAACGGAATAACCATAGGTTCAATAGCCTCCGAACTGGCGGTTTCGGACAACGGGAAAGAAATGATAACCGCCGTTATCGCAATGGTTCTGTACGGTCTTACAGGCTTCCTGCTTTCAATGCTTACCATAAAATCAATAAAGGCAAGACGCTTTTTTGCAGGCGTACCTCTCCTGCTGATGGAAAACGGAAAGATATACCCCAAAAACATCAAAGCGGCAAAGCTTGACACAAGCGACCTGCTCACCCGTGCCAGAAACGCAGGTTATTTTGATCTGTCGCAAATATCATACGCTATACTTGAAAACAACGGCAAAATATCCTTCCTCTCCAAAAAAGCGGACAGTCCCGTTACTCTCAGGGATCTGGGGCAGAATCCGCCCGATGAAAAACTGTGCGTAAACGTAATACTTGACGGAGTTGTAATGGAGGACAACCTTAAACACACCGGCAACGATATGAAATGGCTTTTTTCCCAAATGCACAAGCAGAACTATTCGTCGCCCACAGATATTTTCCTTGCTACTGTTGACGGCAGCAACAAGCTTACAATATATCCCCAGTGTGAGCACAAGGTTGATAAAAATCTGTTTGAATAAATAAAGGCTATCTTTATATTACAAACTGCTCCAGCAGTACCGCAAGCTTTGAAACCGGCAGCCCCACTACGTTGAAATAATCTCCCTTTATCCCCGACACAAGCAGAGAGCCCACGCCCTGTATTCCGTAGGCGCCCGCCTTGTCAAAAGGCTCGCCGGTGTTGATGTAGTCGGAAATATCCTCATCACTCAGGCTGCGGAATGTAACCTCGGTGGTTTCGGAAAATGAGCGGAGTCTGCCGCCGCAAATAAACGCCGTTCCACTGATAACCTTATGGGTTCTACCCGAAAGTCTACCCAACATCTGTGCTGCATCCGCCGCATCCTCAGGCTTTCCCATTATCTCACCGTCAAGCAGCACTGTGGTGTCGCAGGCTATTATAACATCGCCTTCGCAACGCTTGGCTACCTCCTTGCACTTTGCCACGGCAAGAACCTCTGCGGCATATTCCGGCTGAATCCCTTCGGGTACAACCTCCTCACCCACAGCGGGACAAACCTCAAAGTCGGGACAAATTAACTCCAGCAGCTCTTTTCTACGGGGCGACTGAGATGCCAGTATAACCTTTTTACCCTTTAACAGCTTTCGTACCTTCAGCGGCATTATTCATTATCCTTTCAATTTAAAAGTCAGGGGATTTCCCTAAAACAAGAAATCCCCACAGACATCTGATACAATATGATTAAAAGCTATGCAGCCTGTCAGTCTATCTTGCTTCCGCACTCGGAGCAGAATTTTGTGCCGGCTGCTTCCTTATGTCCGCACTGAGAGCAGAACACAAAAGCGGCAGGTGCAGGCTGTTCTTCAATAACCGGCTGTACAGGCGCGCTTGTGGCAACAGCCTCAGGCTGAACGCTGTCGTCAGCGCTTGCAACAGGCATTTCCGCCGCAGCGTCGTTTGCCGTTTCGGTGTTTGCAGGCTGCTGAGGCTGAGCCTTAACCTCCTGTCTGGCTCCGCAGGAAGGGCAGAACATAACGTCGGCGTTTATCGTTGCGCCGCAGTTGCCGCAGTTTTTAACTCCCTTAAGGGTATTAACCTGCTCTTTAAGCTGGGTCACCTCTGCCAGTAATGCATCTATCTCTCCCGCAAGCCTTACTACCTCGGGGTCGCTGATGCCGTCCATAAGACGCAGCTTAACGGCCCGTCCGATTTCGGTATACTTCTTGCTTACATCTGCCAGCGCAGCATTGATTCTTGCGTTAAGCTTGTTTGTTTCAGCCATTCGCTTTGCCGAATCGGAAACTGCTGTTGCTCCCGAGGATATTTTTGCTCCAAGCTTGTCTAAAAATGCCATATCAAAAACCTCCGTTTAATAAAATATATTATTTTCACACTAATCATAAATTCATTCCGCAGCGGACGACGAATCATCCTTACCGCTTTGCGGCGGAGTTACGGCGTCGGCGGCGTCTGTTATGTCGGCGGATGATGAATTATCCTCCGTATCGTTTTTATCGGTTGTTTGCGAACCATCTGCCACCGGGTCGGTTACCTCATCGGAAACCGAAGCTTCATTATCTGCTAAAGAGTCGTCCTCGTCGGTGGGCGCCTTATCCGGCTGAGAAGTATGCAAGGTATCATCGTTTGAGAGGTCGCTTTCCGTTTCCGTATTTTCTGCAAGCTGGCTATCGTCGGTTATTTGGGAATTTTCAATTTCCTCCTCAAGCTCCTCCTTTGTCATTTCCCCTCTTTCCACCGCTTTTTGATTTACATCGGAAAGACCAAGGTATGTGTTTACATAATAGTGCTTGAGTATCTGGTCGTAGGTGTAGCCGTTGGCAGCATAAAAGCATGCGCCCCACTGAGACATACCTACTCCGTGACCGTAGCCATAGGAGGTGAATTTAAAAACTCCGTCCTTATAATCAATTGTAAAAGCGTTTGATTTAAGTCCGAAAAGCTTTTTGATGGTTGAGCCGGTAATGGTAACGTCGCTGTCTCCCAGCTGACAGGTTGAATGACCGTCCACCGTCATTTTGCCGATATATTTTCCGCTGTATCTTGACTCTGCTTTAAACCAGTTTTCCACATCGTCCGATAGCTCTATATCAGTTTTTTCGGCGAATATATCCCTTACCTCTTGCTCGGTAAACTCGCTTACCAGACCATAGTTAGGATCGTTTTCGTCATAAGCGCTTACCACCGCTCTCAGGTATGGATAATAAACGCCCCACACATTTTCACTTTCGGCGGAATATCCCACCGATGATGCGGAATACACAGCGTTGATTATATTGCCGTTATAATATACACACTGACCCTCCACTGCATTTACACAGTTTTCGATTTTTGTGGGATACCCCGGTTTCAGACCTACTGTTGGGATAAGTCCTAAGCTGTCGTTAAACCTCAGATAGGAATATGCCGCAACTGTCTGAGCCTTTATTGCGTCCTCGTCCCAGGATGCTCCTATTTCGTTGTAAACTATGCGACACAGCATCTCATGGGCGTTCATTGTTACCGTTTCGCCTGAGATTATATCGTAAACCGTATAATACTCATCCACCACGCTTCTTGTTGCGTTAAAGCTTGTTCTTTCAGGCTGAGGGTCATACACCTTGGTGTCGTCAGCCGGAAGCTCCATAGAAAAGCTCTCAATCTTTTTCTCGACTTCTTCCTCCGACTTGGTCTCTTCCGTCGGAGCCTTTGAAACCACTACCATATCATACTCGTCGATACCGGCTTTTCTGAAATTGATAAACTGCACCGTTTCATAAGCGGTAGCGGTATCGGCAGCCAACGCCTCAACTCCCGCAGAAACATTATGCTCCCCACTTCCCCGTTTATCGCCGAGGGCCGTCGCCCCAGTCGTTGCGATAACAGCAAAACAGGCAAGCATCGCCCCTGCGCTTGTAAGCTTCTTTTTAGTTTCACTCTCCATAAAATACCTCTTTGTGTTTTTTAGTAGCAAGGTAATTTAAAGAAACAACCTTGCAAAAATGCCATAATCTTCACAAAAGCGTTATGGCAACACCTAATTTAATTTTAATCATTAATAAAAAAAAGTCAAGACATATTAAACTTATGTCTTGACTTTTTGTAACATCGCACAAACTATACTATTTTTTTTGAGCACTTTTTACATATTAATTCTTAAAAAATCTCTGTCCTTCAAGTTCCATACAGAATGTAAGGCTTTCAAACCATGCGGCTGTTGAGCTTGAGCAGTATCTTGGAGCATAATAGTATGTAGCGCCCTTTGATTCCTCTGCGCCCTCGCCGTAAAGCGCTCTCTTTGCACACTCAATGGTGTTGGCTGTAGGGGTATTTGTCTTATTGTAATATCCCCGGATTGCAGTAAACTGATTGGGAGCAGTCAGAACGCCCTTTATTGTATTGGGGAATCTGCTTGACTTAACTCTGTTGATAATTACGTTTGCCACAGCAATCTTGCTTTCCTCCGAGCAATAGCCTACCTCGCCCTGAAGAACGTAGCACATCATTTCAAATTCTTCCTCGGTATAGCTTATAACCGGTTTTGCGCTGTCAGTATCAGCCTCTGTTGTGGTTTTATTTGTGGTGGTTGTTTTCTTGGTTGTGGTCTTCTCAGAAGTTGTCTGAGCGGCGGTAGTGGTCTTTGCAGGAGCCTTTGATGACAAATAACTCTCCTTGCAGTAACCTGTTGTACCGTTGTATTCAACCTTATACCAACCATCGTCAGTTTCTCCTACGCAGGTTACCTTTGTGCCGGCAGCCAATACCGTTATGATATCTTTGCTTGTAGAAGGACCCTTTCTCATATTGACAGCTTTAGACACATACATTGTCTTTGCTTCAATCGCTTCAACCTCAGAACTCTTGGTCGTTGTCTTTTTAGTTGTAGTTTTCTTGGTTGAAGTTGTAGTCGACTTGGTAGTCGCCTTAGTAGTTGTAGCTTCGGATTTTTCGGTTGTGGTTTTGGTCGCTTTTGACGTAGTTGTAGTCACAGCGGTTTCAACCGAATCATACTCCTCAACTCCCGCTTTCCACCAGCTGACGGTAGCAACGGAAGCGGTTGTGGTTGCAGGAAATCTCTCTTCGTCAGCAGCCTGCACTGCCGCAACGTTATACTCAGCTGCAGCTTTTGTTTCCCCGCCGGATACTTCGGTTTTACCCGTAAGTCCGTAAACGCTGACAGCGCCTATAACCAGCACAGCCATTGCTCCGGTACCCAGCATTGTTCCTACATTCTTGATAGAAGGCTTCGAGCTTCGCAAGACTCCTTCTACAGATTGTTTCTGCTTCATTTGTATCACATTACCTTTCCGACAGTTTTCCATACCTGAAAAACCGTCTCCTCTGCGAGCGTGAGAGAATCGCAGAGCTTAAAAATATTATATTTACATCTCAGAATACATTATCCTGAGTTGCATTTGACTTAGTACGACCACCCCAGATACTTTTTGTTGTTGCCCCATACATCTCTCCAGCACTTGGGGAAATATATGTCCTTATCGTCTCTTTCCTCATATGAGTCAACAATCAGATCCAGATTGTCATCAGCGGTCATTTTCTTTGCAACGATAACCCAGCGCATATCGCTTACCTCGTTTGAACAGGTGGAAAGCGTAATATACTGGTCCTCCTCGGTACACTCCACATCCGCAGAATACCATGACTGCATTCTTACGTTGTCGATCCAGCTTTCAAAGGAATACTGGTCGTCGTCGAAGTTGCGGTATCTCCAGTAGTCGAATATGGGAATATCGTCCTGAGAATCATCAGCGGCAGCAACAAAGCAGCCGATTATGATATATTTATCACCGTTGTCGTAAATGGTGTTGAACTCAATAACGGGATGTTCCTTGAGAAAATCCACGCCTTCTTTATACTCGGCGAGGTGGGTGAATGATGTGCCCAGTCTTCTCATGTGGTGTCCGTAAATTGTTATATTGTCCGCCTGACCGTTTTCATCTATCGGAATAACGCAGTCGGCAAAAATACTTCCGGAATCGTAAAACTCCTCATCGATATTTCTTTTGAGGTAATAATTGTTTCCCTCTTCGATATTATCGGTTACGTGCTGAAGCACGGGAAAATTAATATATTCCTCGCCCTCCGAATTGACAAAGCCAGGAATCTTTATCCATCCCACAACCTCATCGTTTCTGTCAAGCAGTTCCTCAGCCCAGCTCTGAACCGTGCGTTCTTCAACAACGCTTTCGGGGTTTTCCTCGGCTTCCTCCGCATCTCCGCTTACCTCGTCAAGGTTCACCTCGTCAAAATTAGGCTCATACCTGACGATCTCCTGAGCGTAATTAAGCTCTTCCTGATCGCTCTGCAGAAAATCGGTAAGCTCGTTGAGCGAAAAAACAAAGATAAAAATAGAGAAAATAAAAACTATTTTTCTCACTACCTCGGAGCTTTTATCTCCCTTCCAAGGAACAAAATATTTAACAAACCTGACGAAAAAATTGGAATCGTCCTTTTCGGAAATATTTTTAATTTCATTAGCCATAGACATAATCAAACCTCAGCTTTCATGTTTTTGCAGCAGCTCCTTCAGCATTTCAAGAGCTTTCCGCACTGTTGTTAACCGAATGAATTTTCTGTCCATATTTTCATATTCTTTATAAAGCATCAAGTTTCGGACCGTTTCAAAGTCCTTATACCTGACAGAAACATAAACTGTTCCCACAGGCTTATCAGCACTGCCTCCGCCCGGGCCTGCAATTCCGGTTATTCCTACAGCCGCATCGCTTCCTGTAATACGCATGATACCTGCGCTCATCTGAGAAGCGACCTGTTCCGAATAAACCGTATATCGCTTAAGCGTTTCCTCCCTTACTCCGAGAAGCTTTATTTTAACTTCCTCGGTATAGGAGCAAACACCTCCGAGAAACATCTTTGACGCCCCCGCAACAGATGTTACGGTCTGGCTCAACATTCCGCCGGTACAGCTTTCGGCAGCGCTGAGGGTTATGCCCTTAGCTATCATATATTCTACTACATCGCTTGTTACAATGTCAAGGGCTTTTGTAACCAGTTTGTCATCTTCGGCAAAATTCACAGTTGTCGACCTCCGTTTCTTTACCATAATGCACATAAAAAACGCTGAAATAATGACTTAATTATTAATAACAGCTTTTTATTTAACATATCAAACTGTAAATTCGCAGTCAGATATGTAACCGATTTGTAACACTTGAAGCCGTATTTTAAGTTGGAAAACACGTCTTTCAGTCTGCCGTCAGGCGTCGTAAAAAGGCTTATTTCCCCAGATTGCGCAGTTTTCGTGATGTGCGGTGATTTGCGTCATGGCGGCTGAATGTCCGTTTTATTGTACTACTTGTTTAATTTCGGTTACATTTTTAACCGAAACGTAACCTTTTAATTGTACAATAAATGTTACAGTAAGCATACGTTTCTTTTATGCATTTCAGACAATCAGACCTGAACATAAACGCACTTATGCCGAGTTGTTTTGCTGTCTTTTTCTGTACCTTGAGTTACTCCGATTGAATGTTTCTTCATGTGAGGAGTTACCTGATGATTATTTAATCCCACAAGCTTTACGCTTATCGGGCTAAACGCCGTATTAATATGGATTTTTGCTGTGACGATTTCGACTCATACCTTATTTCTTATCAGCTTTACTGTGGTATTGTCAACCGCCTTCTTTATAAGCGGCTCATAATCGTAAGCCACCTGCGCAGCTTCCACCTCCGACAGCACCGGTCTGGTTTTGGGGTGCTTGGGAGTGAAAACTGTGCAGCAATCCTCGTAAGGCTCAATGGAGGTATCGAAAGTGCCGATTTTTCGTGAAACTGCCACGATTTCCGACTTGTCCATACCAATGCAAGGTCTGAACACCGGGATACGGCAAGCGGCATCGGTGCACACCATTGCATACATTGTCTGGCTTGCCACCTGACCGATGCTCTCCCCCGTCACAAGGCACTGAATGTCCTCTTTCTCGCAGAATCGCTGGGCAATTTCCATCATCAGCCTGCGCATTACAATTGTAAACAGCTCCTCGGGACAATTGTCACGCAGCACTTCCTGTATCTCGGTGAAGGGGACGCAGTAAAAATTAATGTCGCCACAGTAAGCTGCAATCTCCTCCGCCAGCTTCTCAACCTTCATTTTTGCTCTTTCGGAGGTGTATGGCGGAGCCTCAAAATGAATTGCCTGTATCTGAACTCCCCTCTTTGCCACCATATAGCCTGCCACCGGGGAATCTATTCCGCCTGACAGCAGCAACATTCCACGTCCGCTGGAGCCTACCGGTATACCCCCTGCACCGTCAAGCTTTAGGGCGTTTATAAAAGCGTGCTCCTCACGTATTTCAACCGTTACCGTAACGTCGGGGTTATGCACGTCCACTGTAAGATGAGGGAATCTTTCAAGTATCTCATGCCCCAGCTCTCTGCATATCTCAGGCGATTTAAGAGGGAATTTCTTGTCGGCACGCTTGGCGTTTACCTTAAAGCTTGACGCTCCCTCCAGCGCCTCCGCCAGATAGTCCATGGAATCGTGAAGTATGGAATCCATATTTTTTTCAACTGTCAGCGCCCTGCAAAGCTTGGCAATTCCAAACACCTTTGACAGCTTGTCAACCACCTCGTCCATATCAATATCATCGGTCAGCGGCTGCACATACAGCGTTGACTGGGCTCTTGAATATTTGAAGCTTCCCGAATTCCTCAGCCGCCGTTTTACATTTTTCAAAAGAATACTTTCAAAATTATTCTTGTTCAGCCCTTTAAGTGCAATTTCACCGTATTTGCACAGTATAATTTCTTTCATCGCAGCTTTTCTCACCTTTCAAAAATCTTTTGCTTTTTTCATCACTTATATATTATATATAGTATAAAATATTTGTTCTTACACTTTATCTTGTTGAACAAAGTTTTTCTCTTGCCTCAATCAGCGATTCTATCAGGCTGTCTATCTGCTCCAATGTGTTTTCCTCACTAAAGCTTATGCGCAAAGTTGAGTCCTGATACTTTTCGGCGATGCCAAATTCCTTTATAACCGAACTTTTCTTTCCCTTTGAACAGGCGGAGCCGCTGGAAACGTAAATTCCCCGCTGCTCAAGAAAATGCAGCAGCACCTCCGATTTGTAGCCCTCCAAGGCGATGCTGTTGATGTAAGGTGAACACTCCATGTCGGAATTTACGTGAATACCATGCTCGTCGCACTTTTCAAACAAGTATTTCCGCAGGCTGTGAGCTTTTTCAAATCTCTCGGCAATTGTATCCGAATACCTTTCAACCGCCGCGCCGAAGCCGCAGATAAGCGGAACACATTCCGTGCCCGAACGAAATCCCTTTTCCTGTCCGCCGCCCCGCATAAATGGCGGAACTCTCACGCCTTTTTTTATGTACATCGCTCCTATCCCTTTAGGGGCGTGAATTTTATGACCGCTGAGGGAAATAATATCCGCAGAAAGCTTTTTGACCTTGAGAGGAATTTTAAGATATCCCTGAACGCAGTCGCAATGGGTTACAGCCTGAGGAAACCTGCGCTTTATTGCGCTAAACGCTTGTTCGATAGGAAGAATCCTGCCCGTTTCATTGTTGACCAGCATGCAGCTTACAAGGCAGGTATTGTCGTCCACAGCGGAAATTATATCATCAGCGTTTATTCTGCCCTCACCATCAGGAGCCACCCTGACAACCTCGAAGCCATGCTTCTCAAGCTCGTCGCAGCACACTGCCACCGAGGGATGCTCTACCGATGTGGTGACAATGCGCTTTTTCCGCTTGCCGAGAGTTTTGGCTATGCCGAAAATCGCAGTATTGCTGCTTTCCGTAGCGCAGGAGGTAAAGTAAATTTCCTCGTCTGCCGCTCCGATGGATTTGGCAATAGCGTTTCTTGCGGCGTTTATCAGCTTTTCGGCTTCCACCCCCATGCCCTGTAGGGAGGAAGGATTTCCGTACCGATCAAGACCGTTCATCACAGCCTTCACCGCCTCGTCACATGGCTTGGTGGTAGCGGCGTTGTCAAAGTATATCATTAAGTTTCAAATCCTTTCTGATAATTCACAGCTCACAGCAGCATCAGACGGTTTCGTCAAATCAACGAAAATCTCCAAAACTCACCCGACCCGCCGGCTATAGTCATACTATTTTATTATAGCATAAATCGCTGAATAATGCAAATTAAAAGTATATTGTTGAAGTTTTACGGTATAATAATTCTGACAAGGATAATATATGTACATTTTATTGTACTTGTTTTGCAGAAAGTCCTGCGATAAATAGTACATAAAAATGTACAGCAAATATAATTGGTACAATTTTATGTACACTAAACTCAAGGAGGCAGTTATGTCAGTAACAACAAGAGGTTTAATAAGAATCTGCTCGTTTGCCGCCGCTGCGGTAGCAGCTCTGGGAGTACGCAACATTCAGCTTATGGTTCAGAACAATACCGGCGCAAGGGCGCTTGAATATTCATATTTGCGAGCCGTGGAGGATATTTCCACTGCCGCTGACAATATCAGCAACACTCTGCAAAAGGAACTTTATGCAGGAACCGCGGATATGCACAGAACTCTTTCCGCCGAGTTGTGGAGAGATGCTTCCACCGCAAAAGCCGCATTATCTCAGCTTCCTGTGGAAGAGCTTCAGCTTGAGAACACCTATAAATTTCTCTCTCAGGTTGGAAACTACGCTCTGTCAATAGCTGAAAAGGCAAGCGAGGGGGAAGAAATATCGGCGGAGGAATATGAAAATCTTCGCACCCTCCACGATTTTTCAAAGCGTCTTAACGAGGATATGTGGGAGCTTGAAAGTAGCATTTCAAGCGGCGAGCTGTCCCTTTCAAGCGTGGCAAGCAAAACAGTTTCAGCCGGAACGGACTCAGAAACGCCCAATATCACCGAAGGCTTTGAGGATTTTGAAGAAGGATTCGATTCATACCCCACCCTTATCTATGACGGACCTTTTTCAGACCATATTCTTGAAAAGACCCCCAAGATGACCGCCGAAGCCGAAGAAGTAACCCAGCAGAAGGCCTTAGAGCGGTGCACTCTTGCCCTTGACATCAATTCAACAGAGTTTACAGAAGTAAGCGAAGAAGCGGGAAAAATGCCCTCATGGGTATTCTCAGACGACAACGTCACCGTAACCTGCGGCGTTACAAAGAATGGCGGATATATCTCCTATTTCCTGAAAAGCCGTCAGGTAACAAGCAGTTCTCTTTCTCAGGCTGAGGGACTTGAAGCAGCGGATAAATTCCTGGAGGATCTTGGCGTAAACTCCATGACCCGCACCTATTATGAGGATTACAACGGTATTCTCACCGTTAACTATGCTTATGACGATAATGGAATCTGCTGCTACACCGATCTTATAAAAGTATCTGTGGCAATGGACAACGGAGAGATTCTCGCCTACGACGCAAGAGGATTTTTAGTCAACCATGAAAATCGCAGCTACAGCGACGACAGGATTTCCGTTCTCGACGCTCAGGAAAAGGTTTCCCCCATGCTGGAGGTTCTCTCACGGCAGCTGGCGGTAATACCCTCCGATTCCACCGAAGAGCTTCTCTGCTACGAATTTAAATGTCAGGCAGAGGACGGTACTCACGTTCTGGTATATGTAAACGCATATACCGGTAAAGAGGAGCAAATATTGATACTCTTTGAAAGCGAAAGCGGAACTCTTACAATGTAATATTCGAAAAATTGCCATGGCATTGCTGTATAATAATAAAAAAGGCCAATTCACAAAATAAAATATCTTAAACGGAAAGGAAGTTTTTTATGCCGGTAGAATTTAAATCAAGCAAAACCAAAGAAAATCTTATGAGGGCGTTTGCAGGAGAAAGTCAGGCGAGAAACCGCTACACCTTTGCGGCGGGACAGTGCCGTCAACAGCAACTTTATGTAGTTGCAAACCTGTTTCAATTCACTGCTGATCAGGAAAAGGAGCACGCTGAGATTTTCTACAATCACCTATCGGAATGTTCGGGCGAAACAATCCACATCGACGGAGGATATCCCGTTGATATCTCGAAGAGATGCGAGGAGCTGCTTAAAATGGCTCACCACAACGAATACGAAGAATTTCAGGACGTTTATCCCTCATTTGCCGCAGTGGCAAGAGAGGAGGGCTTTGCAAAAATAGCTCAGGATTTCGAGAACATTGCAAAGGTTGAAAAATGCCACGGCGACCGATTCAACACCTTCAAGACCCTGATGGAATCGGGCAGACTTTTTGAATCAGAAGAAAAGACTACCTGGATATGCTTAAACTGCGGATATATTCTTGAAAGCGCTCAGGCTCCCAAAAGCTGTCCTGTATGTATGCACCCACAGGGTTACTTTATAAGAATGAATATGGCTCCATGGGGCTGTAATTGCAATGCATAAGTTTATGAGCAAAACGGGCGAAACTCCATTCGCCCGTTTTATACATATCTCGGTTGTTAGGATAAATCAATATTGAAGTCTGCTTCCTCCTATAAATTCTCTTACCAGCGAATCGTCGGGAACGCAGTCGATACAGATTTCATCCAGCTCGTCAAGAGTTTCCAGCATAAGCTGATAATTATCAAAATCTTTAAACTTATCCTCTATCGCTTTCAACTCGTCGTACAGAAATTTTTTATACACTGAAAGCTCATAGGGATGAAAGGTGTCAACAGAATATTCGGCTCGGTTTTTATACGGCATTATAAACTGATTTTCGCCTCGCTCTACATTCTTATACATCTCAAGGGTGCTTTCAACCTCTCTGCCCCGAAAAAACTTATCTCTGATTATCCTTCGCATAAGCCTTATATGGGACGGGTGCAGCAGCCCTCCCGTTTTTGTTTCCACCCTGGTTCTGACGCTGACGTAAATGCAATTGGCAAAGCTGTTCGTCAAGCCTGTTACCTGAGGGTTCAAAGCGTGAATACCCTCAAACACCACCAGCTCGCCCGGTTTGCGCTTAAGCAGTTTTCCCTTTCGCCTCATCTGATGTGTAAAATCAAAATCGGGTATCTCAACCTCTTCGCAGTTTGATATTTTCAGCATATGCTCGTTAAGCAGCGGTATATCAAGCCTCATGGGAGATTCGTAATCTATCTCGCCGTTTTCGTCCTTTACCGTCATTTCATGGTCTATGGGAAGAAAATAATCGTCCATTGATATAGTATGTGTTTCTATCCCTAAGTTATCAAGATGTTCTTCAAGCCTGAGGGCAGTAGTGGTTTTACCCGCTCCCGACGGACCCGAAAGCAGAATAATTGGCTTTTCCTTGCGGTTGTCCGCTATGGAATCGCCCACCGCTTCAATTTGCTTGCGGTAGTTGTACTCGCTTTGTTTTATAAAATTATCGCTGTTTTCCTCCAGCTTTCGGTTTATTGCAGCGCAATGCAGTTTTCTCATATAGTTTTCTCCTGTGTATTCAGATTTTTTGCCGCCTTTTATTTCTACTCAAAGCCTGATGTAAATTGCCTACATTCCTATATACTATGCTGACAGTTCAAGCCCCGTTCTTTACTGCTCCCACCTTGAGCAAAGGTTGTTTATAGTATCAGCCATCTTTCCCAGCTCCTTATTTGTAAGCCCCTTGCTTGACTGAACCACAGCCGCCAGTCTTTCAAGGGCGGCGGAAAGCCGCTGATAAGCCGTAGAGGGCTTAGGCTTTTTAACTATAATCTTAGGCTGGGCGTTTACAAACTCTCCTGTAGCCATATCAAGCTCCGCTCCGCTGTAGGGGCAGTAAGCGTCAAGTCCGAAATCCTCTCTCAGGTGGGTTGTGAAGGCTTCGGCAACTGCGTCCTCGCCGTGAATGATAAACACCTTATGTGGATTCTTTATATTGCTCACCCATCTGTCAAGGCCGTCACGGTCGGCATGTCCGCTTATTCCGGGCAGGATTTTTATTTCGGCGTTAACGCTTATCTCCTCACCGAAAAGCCTAACCTTTGACGCACCCTCGCAAAGGCGTCTGCCAAGAGTATTTGCCGCCTGGTATCCCACAAACACCACGGTGCATTCCTTTCTCCACAGATTGTGCTTAAGGTGATGCTTGATTCTTCCCGCCTCGCACATTCCGCTGGCGGAAATTATCACCTTGGGGGTGGAGTCAAAGTTTATCGCTTTGGATTCGTCGCTGGTGGTAGCAAGGCGAAGCCCGCTGAAGGTTATAGGGTTTATCCCCTTTGAAACAAACTCCATAGCCTCCTGGTCAAAGCATGAATTTTTGTTTTTATTAAAAATTGCGGTAGCCTCTATAGCCAGCGGCGAATCCACATAAACGGGAAAATCCCCGTGACCCTTAACAAGATCCTCGTCCTTTATGTGCCTGATAAAATACAGCAGTTCCTGAGTTCGTCCCACCGCAAATGAGGGGATAACAACGTTTCCGCCACGGTCAAAGGTGGTCTGAATTACCTCAGCCAGAGCCGAGGCGTAATCGGTAGGTCTGTCGTGATTTCTTGTGCCGTAGGTGGATTCCATAACAACGTAATCGGCGCTGTCAAGATACTGAGGGTCACGGATTAGGGGCTGATTGGTGTTTCCTATATCTCCCGAAAAAACGATTTTCTTTGAAACCCCGTTTTCCTCAAGCCAGATTTCAATGCTTGCGGAACCCAGCAAATGTCCGGCGTCCACAAAGCGAATCTTTATACCTTCCGAAACCTCGTATATCTCCCCGTACTTATGAGGCACAAAGCATTTTGCCACGCCCTCAGCGTCCTGCATGGTGTAAAGGGGCTCAATTTCCTCCTGACCCTTTCTTCTTCCCTTCCGGTTGCGCCATTCCGCTTCAAATTCCTGAATGTGCGCCGAATCCCTCAGCATTATGTCGCAAAGGTTGCAGCTTGCCTCTGTGCAGTGTATTTCACCGCTGAATCCTCCCGCATACAGCAGCGGAAGCAGTCCCGAATGGTCGATGTGAGCGTGAGTAAGCAGCACAAAATCTATTCTTCCCGGCGAGGTGGGAATCTGCTCGTTTTCAAATGAATCAAACCCCTGTTCCATGCCGAAATCAACAAGAAAGCGTTTTCCGCAGGCTTCGATATAAGTACAGCTTCCCGTAACCTCATGAGTAGCCCCAATAAAAGTAGTTTTCATAAATCCTCGTCCCCTTTCCGATCCTTAAAAAGCAGCTGTCAATATGCTTTATAAGCCACGTTTCTTCTATCATTCATTATAACATATGCGCAATATATTTTCAATAAACTTCTGAAATTTTATCTAATTGTCACAAAGTCCACAAAATTTATGTACAAAACGCAAAAACGCTCCCTCTACGGCTTTGAAATCTCACAAGCCTTGCAGAGGGAGCAAGACAAAGTCCCCCGACTTTAACATTTAAGCTTAACAATTCGCCTCTTTTTGTCCGCCTTTCACAAAACCGAATAAAAATAAGGAAGCTGATTACTGTACACCAGATACGCCCAGTATTTAATGCTCTGACATTCCGATACAAATTCGTCCGAATCCTCCTTAAGCAGCGGCGCAAGCTTTGCCACCGAATATGAAATATCGTCCAAAGTAGACGACGTTGCCACAAATGATATTTTCACATAGTACCCTTTCCAGAACTCCTCAAGCCCTTCAACCTTTTGTGCTGTTACCTCCCTGTCCCCAATTTGGTGTAGGGAGATTATTTCATCTATTCTGTAATAAAGCTCATCGTTGCTCTTTTTGATAACATAAAGGGAATACACCGAAATGCCGATAATCAAAACAAATATGCCTATGCATATATATACTCTTTTCATACATTACTCCTCGACGGCTTTTTCATAACCGAAGGCTTGCACATAATCCGTCAAAACGCAGCTTCGATTTATTTTTTATCTTCCTTTCTTATAAGCTTATAATTCCCATCACCGTCGCAGGTCATGATAAAAACCTGTTCAAGGTGGCAGTTTTCCTCTGCGAGAATTTGCGAAAGCCATTTTCTGTCCCTGCCAATAAAATTCAGAGCAACCTCCTCAATATCCCCGTCGCTGATAATGAGCTGAGGAGGATTTTTACAAGGAACTGTGATGCCCATGTCGCTTTTGGTACAGGGTTGGGTAGTCTGCTTCTGATAAACGGATATTTTCCCGGTGGTTTCAACTACGGCCAGCTGAACGTCCTCAATGTCAAACACCTGCATACTTCTAAGCGACTCCATAAGGTCGTCAATTGTAAACCTCAGCTTTTTCATTACCTGCTGATCCACAACTCCGTCTGATATAATTATCTTGGGCGTGCCCGAAAAGAATTTTCTCACCCTTCTTGAATAAAGGGAAAGCTGGGACATGAAAACGTCAAGGCACACCAGCGTGAAAATAGGCACAACGCCCATTATCATGGGAATTGTAATGTCCTCGATAGGCAGTGTAGCTATATTTGACATAAGAATTGTTATAACCAGCTCTGAGGGCTGAAGCTCTCCTATCTGTCGCTTGCCCATCAGTCTTATTGAAATAATAATAATAAAATAAAGTATAATCGCCCGAAAGAATACAATCAGCATAAGCTTTAATGCCTCCTCAGCTTTTTAAAGCCCGGTTTAAGCGGTCGCAACGCCCCACAGAGTCGGTTTTGACACGACAGCCTTTTTGATTTATTTTAACTCAATTGCGGCTGAATATTCCAAAGTGATATGCAGATAATATATCAAGGGTTTAATTTTCGGAAAGGGGCTGTGCAAAAGGATGAGCATAGATTACTCAAATTACAAAGACGCCGTTATCTCTGACGACATAACCAAAAATCTTATAGATCTGCGCTCTGTTACGGGCAACACCATGGACCTTAACGTTATGGAAATAAACATCGGAGGCGTTGAATGCGCTGTTGTTACGATAGAAGCGATGGTATCTACATCCTCAATGGCGGAGCTAATTTTCAGGCCCCTGATGGAATTTAAAGTCCCGAAAAATCAGCCTGCACAGGGAATTTTCAATTTCTGCACCAGACAAAGCCTGTTTGCAAACGAAAGAAAAATAATCTGCTCCTACGGCGATATTATGCAGCTGCTTTTTTCCGGCTTTGCGGTGATACTGATAAACACAATTCCCCGCGCGATAGCCTACGGGGTGCAAGGCTTTGATAAAAAATCCATATCCGAGCCTACCAGCGAACGCAATGTAATGGGCTCGCAGGAAGCTTTTGCAGAAGTGATAAGAACAAATATATCCCTTATCAGGCGACGCATTAAAAATCCGGCGTTAAGGTTTGAAATGCTTCAGATAGGGGAAAAATCCTCAACCGATGTTTGCATTGTTCATATGGCGGGAAAAGCTCCCCAAAAAGTTGTGGACAGAGTCAGAAAAAAGCTGAAAAACATAAAGATGGACACCGTTATTGCCAGCGGATATATCAAGCCCTTTCTTGAAGAAAAAAACGGTCAAAACTTGTTTTCCGGCATAGGAACTACCGAAAGACCTGATATTCTATGCTCAAAGCTTAACGAGGGCAAGGTGGGAGTACTGATTGACGGCACCCCATTTGCACTTATCTGCCCCACCCTGTTTGTGGAAAACTTCAAGACTATCGACGATTACTGCTCAAAGCCGTACTACGCCGCCTTTATACGCTGGATAAGATATATAGCCTTTTTCTTTGCGGTGGCTTTTCCGGGTATTTATGTTTCCATAATAAACTATCACCCTGAAATGCTCACCTTGCGGATGCTGCTTAACCTTTACGCTTCCGAGCAGACAACGCCTTACCCACTGTATTTTGAAATAATAATCATAATGGCTCTGCTTGAACTGATGAGGGAGGCAAGCGTCCGGCTTCCCACCGCCATAGGAAGCGCTATATCCATAGTAGGTGGACTTGTAATAGGCGACGCCGCAGTAAAAAGCGGACTAATCTCATCGCCGCTGCTTATAATCGTGGGACTTACCGCAACCGCTTCCTTTGTTCTGCCCGGCTTCAGCCAGCAGACCTCCGTGCTGCGTATTTTGTATATAATTGCAGGAGGAGCGGCAGGTTTTCTGGGTATTGCAATCTGCACAATACTGATAATTTCAAATATCTGCGCTATGGACGAGTTTAACGTCCCCTATACCGCCCCAGTGTCCCCCTTCTCACGCAAAGAAATTACCGACGTTATCTCACGCAAAAGCTACCGCCGCATGGAGAATGAACACCCCACCATTGAAAATTATATGAAAAACTAAAGCTTTGGCAAGCCTTTAAGCTTGTGATTATCAAAACCTTTTCAGGAGTCTGTATGAAGAAAATAACATCGGTTCAGATGGTATCAATTTTAATATGCTGTCTGTTTTACACGCTTATGAAATATGTCCCGTCAGATGACGACAACGCCCTGCTGCTATTGTGTTCAAGGCTTTTGACTCTCGGCATACAGTGCATAATTGTAATCCCTTTAATAAAGCTATACGGTAAAACCGATGGCACGGGAGTTATACAAGCCGCCTTCGCTAAAAGCCGAACCGCAGGCAGTGCCGCCTCAGCAGGTTACCTGCTGTTTTGTCTTTTTATACTGTTTGTCACCGTTGGGGATTTTGCGTTTTTTCTGCAATACACCTTTTCCTCCGCTTATTCTGAATGGGCTGTAGCCATAGTGTTTTCCCTTGCGGCGGTTTACGTGGCTTCAATGGGGATATCTTCGGGGGCAAGGACAGCGGTGGTTGTGGCATTTATCACCATACTGGGGATTGTGCTGGTGCTTATAGGCTTTCGGGGAAATATTGATTTCAGGGTCCTCAACCTTGCCGTAGAAAACAAAGAGAGCCTACTTGCAAGGGGCATTTCCCAAAGCTTATCATTTTCAGACGAGCTTGTTTTGTTTGCACTGCTTTTGCCGTATCTTAAATCAAAGCCGGGAAAGACCGTTTATTCCTATATCGGAGCAAAAGCGGTACTTTCGGCAGCTATTATAATCTCAATCGCCGTAATTCTGGGAGATTTTGCAATTGATTCAAAGCTTCCCTTCTTCGCTCTGTCGGCATACTCAAAAAACGGCATAATCGAACGCTTTGACGCTTTCTTTCTTATGTTCTGGGTTATGTGCGCTTTGATAAAGGCGGCGGTAACTTTAATGTGCATAAGCGACTGTCTGGGATTTCTCTTTCCGAGGGCACCAAAAAAGCTGTGGATGTTGTCGCCGGTTTTATGCTCAGGAACTGCGGTAATACTGATAGCCCTTGACAAATGGAGCTCTTATGATTTTAACGCTTTCAGCAGCATTTTTATTATAATTCTTGTAACGGCAGTTCCGCTGTTGGTAATAGTGCTTAACAAACGGCGCGGCAGGTCAAAGTCCGGAGGTGCAGAATGAAAAGGTGGTTTTTATGGCTGACGATTTTTGCCCTTATACTGATAGCGTTTGACAACAGAGAATCGGTTGAAATTTCAGAACGAGCCCTTGTCCACGCTGTGGGCATTGACCAATCGGAAGAGGGCGTCACGGTTACATTGCAGATATTCAAAGCAGGCGGCTCCGGCTCCGACACCCAGATCGATCTCTCAAAGCCCAACATTTTTGTAATCTCCAACACTGCCCCAAGCTTTGACGAGGCCATGGAAAAATGCGAAAGCCAGATGGGAAAATATCTGTTTATCGGTCATAATCAGATAATCGTTCTCGGCTCCGATGCGTCCTTTGACGACCCTGACAAGCTTCTTGGGTACTTTATAAAAAACAAAGACAACTACCTTGGAGTTCCCGTTGTAATGGCTGAAAACACGGCGAAGGAAATCATGGAGGTACAGCTTACCGGCAGAGCAATAGCCTCGGAAAACTTTACCGACGTTATAGAAATGTATTACCAAAACGGCGAAACGGTATTTTCTGATATGCTTCACTTTATAAACTCGATAAAATCGGTGGATAAATCGGCAGTATTGCCTGTGGTATCTATAAAGCAGCTTTCTGCCGGAGAGCAAAGCGGTCAAAGCAGTGATGGTTCATCGCAAAGCGAAAGCGGCTCACAGCAGCAAAGCTCGCAAGGCTCCCAATCGGGCTCTTCGGCTTCCGAGCAGCTTATCACCATTGAAAAATCCGCAGTTATAGGCGGCGGTGAATTTAAAGGCTTTATAAACTCCGATGAAATAAAGGGTTTGAACTGGCTTACAGACCATATGAAAGAAACTGTAATCAACATCGCATCGGAGGAAGAAAACACGGGTGTTACTGTTAAAAAGCGCAACGTAAAAGACAAGCTTGTCATTCGTGACAACAGACTTGTCTACACAGCCGATATCGACGTTGATATTCTTACCGACACCGGCATTTTACCGGGTATCGGTGAAACCACTCTCAAAAAGCTGGTAACCACAAAGATAGAACAGGACTGCACATCGGCAATCGACACAGCGTTTTATCGCTATAACTCCGACTGCTTTGATATAGCACAGCTTATAAAGTTCTATTACCCTCAGATATATCTTGATTACTCTGACAATTACGACGCTTTAAAAGAGACAATTGATTTTGAAATCAACGTCAACTGCTATATAAAGTAAACAAATAAATGTTGCAAAAACGGACGGACACGGCATAAAAACCGCGTCCGCCCGTTAGCTTTTTATTTATTTTCACACTACGTCAACAAACAATTCTCCGTCCTTGACGGTTATGCCCAGAGCGGATACCGAACCTTCGCCTTTGTCAATAAGCACTTCGGCAACCTTGTCCTCAACCTCGTTTCTGATAACGTGACGAATATCTCTAGCGCCCAGCTTTTTGCCGTATGCCTTATGGGCAATAAGCTTTAATGCCTCTCGATCGTATGCAAGCTTTATTCCCTTTTCCTCCAGCGGTTCTTTCATCTCGTCAAGCATAAGCGCGGCAATATCCGCATAGTTCTCTTCGGTAAGAGGATTAAATACAACTATCTCGTCAACTCTTCCCAGAAACTCAGGTCGCAGAAATTCCCTTAAAGCCTTCATTGCCTTTTCCTGAGATACCTCGGCGTCGGTCTTGTTAAAGCCTACGCCTGTATCCCTGTCGGTAGAGCCAGCGTTTGAGGTCATAACTATAATGGTATTCTCAAATGAAACCGAACGTCCCTGAGAATCTCTTATCTTTCCCTCGTCAAGAATCTGAAGCATTATATTCATAACATCAGGATGAGCCTTTTCTATCTCGTCAAACAGCACGACGGAATAGGGACGGCGTCTTACCTTTTCGGTAAGCTGACCTGCCTCGTCAAAGCCTACATATCCCGGAGGCGAGCCAATAAGCTTTGAAACCGAATGTCTTTCCATATACTCCGACATGTCAACTCTGATAATAGGTTCGGTAGCGTCGAAAAGTTCCTCTCCCAGAGCCTTTACAAGCTCGGTTTTTCCCACTCCCGTCGGACCTACGAATATGAATGACGCAGGTCTGCGGCGTTTTGTAAGCTGCACTCTGGTACGCTTTATAGCTTTCGCTACCTTGTCAACCGCTTCTTCCTGTCCGATAACCCTTGCCGACAGCGCCGCTTTAAGATTGCGTATTTTTTCGTATTCCGTTTCGACAATCTTGTTTGCGGGAATACCCGTCCACAGCTCTATAACCTTGGAAATATCCTCGTCGGTAACCTGAATATTCTTTATTATATCCTCAACCTCTTTAAGCCGCTCCTGAATACGCAGTATCTCGGCTTTTTCGGTGGCTATTTCCTCGTAATCGGGATTGTCGGCGGCCTCGCTGTCGGAAACGGCCTGCTCCCGCTTGTGAAGTTCATCGTTAAGTTCGTCAAATTCCTCCAGCTCGGGGCTTCTTATGCTTGCAACTGCGCAGGCTTCATCAAGCAAGTCGATGGCCTTGTCCGGAAGGAATCTGTCGTTGATGTATCTTTCCGACAAAACAGCGCATTTCCTCAGCATTTCATCCGATATCTTTACCCTGTGATGCTTTTCATAGTATTTTGCAATTCCCTCAAGCACCTTTACCGTGTCCTCAACGGTAGGCTCGGAAACTGTTACAGGCTGAAAACGTCTTTCCAGCGCCGCATCCTTTTCAATATACTTGCGGTATTCCTTGAATGTAGTAGCTCCTATTACCTGAATCTCGCCTCTTGAAAGGGCTGGTTTCAGTATGTTTGCGGCGTTCATCGAGCCTTCGCTGTCGCCCGCTCCCACAAGGTTGTGAACCTCGTCTATGAAAAGTATAACGTTGCCCTCGTTTTTAACCTCTTCAACAAGCCCCTTGCAGCGGCTTTCAAACTGACCCCTGAACTGAGTGCCTGCCACCAGCGCCGTCAGATCAAGCAGATACAACTCCTTGCCCTTAATGTGGAAGGGAACGTCTCCGCTGACTATCTTCTGGGCTATGCCTTCGGCAATTGCTGTTTTACCTACACCCGGCTCTCCAATAAGGCAAGGGTTGTTTTTCTGTCTGCGTGAGAGTATGTGAATAACTCGTGAGATTTCCTTATCTCTGCCGATAATATTATCAAGCTTACCATCTCTTGCCCTTTCGGTAAGATTGGTGCAGTAATTGGTGAGAAACTTAAGCTTTTTCTTTTTATCATTCTTTGCCTCCCCGTTTTTTGGAGCGGAGCCCATACCTTTTACAGGGTCGGCAGGCAGATTTCCCTGCTTTCCGTCACCGGGTGTTCCACCTCCGAAAAGGCTGCTTAAAAAGCTGGGCATTGTTCCGCTTCCGCCCATTTCAAAATCGTTGCCGTCGTTAAGCTCCATAAGCTGGTCGGACATTGCCTGAATCTCTTCATCGCTTATTCCCATGGATTTCATATAATCGTCAACCTGCGAAATTCCCAGTTCCTTGGCGCATACAAGGCAAAGTCCCTCGTTACGCTTCTTAGTGGGATCTGTCGGATTCATTTGGGATATGAAAACCACAGCAGGTCTTTTTTTGCATCGTGAACACATTAACATATTTCATCTGTTCCTTTCTTTGACCTTAAAGGTCCGTTTTTTTATTTATAAAAAATATAAAATATATATCTGAAAATATACGTGTCGTTTATTAACTCAATATTAAGCGGAAACCGACCGGGATAATCCTCGCTCAGCTCTATAACCACCGAGCATATAAACGCTATCAGCAGCAGATACAGCGCACCCTTCGCCATTCCCGCCAGCAGTCCCAGCAGTCTGTTAAACCCGTTTGCCACAGGTATTCTGTCAAAGACCCCTGCAATGGTAAAAATTATTGCCAGCACCGATTCCGCCGCAATCAGGATAATTATAAACAGAATATATTTCACTATCGTAACAATCAGCGGAGACACCGCCCCTGCAATATACCCCGCTCCCTCTGACTCATCGTCGGAAGCAAGCGCCCTGACGGTATCATAAGCAAAGCCCTTTGAAAATTCAGTCGCTTCGTCCGAATTTTCTATTCCAAGCTGCCTGCACACCTCCTGCACAAAGCCGCTTTCAAAAAACGAATCAAGCTGCTCCTCAATACGGCTTATCTCGCCGCTGTCGGCTCCTCCGTTTTCAGCTGCGCTTGCAACCGCTTGAGAAATATCCCCGTCGTAGGTAAGCGCCTCTTTGAGCTGCTCATCGGTCAACTCCGTTTCAATGCCGTTTTGTTGAAGATACTCTCTTACCGTATCCTCTACGCTGAAGCCCTCAAGCTCCTCGCTTATTCTCTCAACTACTCTCGGCTCAACAAACCGCTCGTATATCGGCTCCGACAAAATATCCGCCAGAACAAAAGCCACAATAACGCACACAATCGTGCCCAGCATTTTCAGCGCATATCTGGCAAATCCACGACAGTAGCCTATGGCCGCCGAAGCTGTGAATATGAAAATAACTGCTATATCAAGAGCAAAAGCCATCAGTTCATTCCTTTCAAAAGCTTCCTATGATTGGAACTCAATCTTGTTTACCTCACGGTAGCCCATAAGATACACGGCGTCGTTGTAATAAACAAAATCCGTGTTGTTGCCGTCAACCTCCGCCGTTGCCAGAAGGCTTCCGTTGACGTCGTAAGCGTCCACCGAATCTGAGCTTAGCAAATATACCGCATCGTCAACGCAGCTTACTTTTTCAGCCGTTCCGTTTTCATGAATTATAAGCTCCGGCTGAACGTTATCGGCGTCGCAATCGAAAATTGCCAGGCGGTAAACTCCTCTTGCCGTTCCGCTTGTCAGCACCGCTGCGCAATCCTCATTCAAGGAATATGAAATCATATCGGCAGTATATTCGTAGCTGTCAAGTATTTCTCCGCTCTGGTTAAGCAGATAGAACTTTTCGTCACCTACCGCCCAGATTCTTCCGCCGTTGTTTGAGCCGACGCCGTAAACCAGCGAATCAAGGTTTTCGCTTCTCATAAGCTCGTCGGTATTGTCAAACTCAACATAATGTATCTGAGAAACAATCTCGCCGTTTTCCGTAGTAAATGCGCTTATATAACAGCCTGCACCGTCGTTTGTGAAGCTTATGTCCATAATCCTCTGACCGTAGCTCCATCTGTAAATCTCGGTTCCGTTTGCATCGTATACCGTCATACAGGCGACATATTGTTCCGTCTGGGTGACAATCGCCGCATTTCCGTTTTCCGCAAGGGCGGCGTAAATTATCTGGTCGTCTATGGTTCTTTCATAAACCTCTCCGCTTTTGTTGTACAACCTGAAAGTATAGCCGCCGTTGTCATATGAAAGCAGACGCCTGCCCGCAGTTTTTATCATGGGATTTCCGAAATTATGATAAACGGTGTTTCGCAGACTGCCGCCCGAATCATAAAAACGTATGCTGCTGTCGTCAGCTATTATAATATTGTTGTCCATACGATCGATAATATTTACCGAGCTTTCGTTAAGGTCTATAGGAAAATTTCCCGACTGTGCCACTCCGTCGTTTACAATGGTGTCGTGGGGTCTGTCAAGAATGCCCTCAAGCTTTGGCACCCACAGCTCACGGGTAATATAAACCGCCAGTCCCAGCAGCAGTATTATAAGAATAATAATCAGCTTTTTCACAAGGCGGCGACGTTTTTCCTTTTTCCTTGCAAGCCTGAGATCCTCCATATCAATGGTGTTCTCGCTGTTTGCTCCGCCGCGTTTTCGGCGTATTCTTCTGCCGGTGCCTTCGTCGCTTGAGCTTACCTCTATAGACTTGCTTTGAGCTCTTTTGCCTCCCGCGGTCTGAGCGTTGGCTGAAACCGCCTTTTCTTTATCCTTTTTATTCTTTTTCACGTTCAGTCAAATCCTTTATCATCATAAAAAACCTTGTTGAGATACAGACCCTGCGGCGGCACGGTCAAGCCCGCTTTTTTTCTGTCTTTTGCTTTAAGCAGTGCCGGTATATCCTTCTCTCCGATTTTTCCCTCGTTTATATAGAGCAGCGTTCCTACCATAATTCTGACCATATTATAAAGAAACCCGCTGCCCGCCACTATAAACTCCACAATATCCCCACTGCGCTTTACATCAAAGCGGTAGATTGTTCTCACCGTGTTTTCTTTGTCGCAGTCGGCTGAGCAGAAGGCTTTGAAATCGTGCTCTCCCACAAAATCCTTAGCCGCTCTGTCAAGCTTTTCGGCGTCGATGGGGAACCAGCTTCGATAAACGGTATCCTTGTAAAAGGGGTCTTTAATCTCGCTGTTGTGCACAAGATACCTGTATTCCTTGCCCTTGCAGCAGAATCTTGCGTGAAAATCCTGCGACACCTCCCGGCAGTCAAGGATAGCAATATCGTCCGGAAGCCGGTCGTTCAGACCGAATATAAGCCCCCGGCAGTTTATTCCGGAATCTATTTTGAAATTGAAATAATACTCTCTTGCGTGCACACCGGCGTCGGTTCTTGAGCAGCCGTTTATTGAAACCTGCTGCCCGGTCAGCGACTCTATCGCCTCCTCCACCACCTGCTGGATGGCGGTTGCGTTGTTCTGCCGCTGAAAGCCGTGATAAGCTGCGCCGTTATAAGCCATTTTCACCAAAAAATTTTTCATGTCAGTAAAGCTCAATTTTATCTATTGTATCAATTCTCACGATTTTTGTAAAGTCATTTTTCTTTTCGTGAACGATAACCTTTATCCACTGGTCGTCGGCGTCAACAACGGTGCATTTGCTGTTGTAAAAATCATCGCCGTTTATTGTACATTCCATACCAATCAAATCCTTAATAAGCCTTGACATTTGGTTTTCCCCCTTGATGCTGCTTTCAACTCTGTGCAGCCTACGTTCAAGCCGCAACATTCTTTGGTCCTGATTCATATCAGCCCACAAACTCATGCCGTCACCCCTATACCAATATATTGATAACAACTACCGCCCCTATAAAAGCTGCAGTTATTACAATGGACACATAGTCAACCGCCGAAGTTTTCATCTGCTTCATTCTGGTTCTTCCCTCTCCGCCGTGATAGCAGCGGCACTCCATAGCAAGCGCCAGCTCTTCGGCTCTTCTGAAGGAAGAAACAAAAAGAGGAATAAGAATGGGAATAAGCGCCCTTGCCCGTTTGATTATCGAGCCGGTTTCCATATCTGCACCTCTTGCCTTCTGCGCCGACATAATCTTGTCGGTTTCCTCAATAAGGGTAGGAATAAACCTGAGAGCAATGGTCATCATCATTGCAAGCTCGTGCACCGGCACTTTCAGCTTTTTCAGCGGCGAAAGCAGCCGCTCTATAGCGTCGGTCAGCTCTATAGGCGACGAGGTATAGGTAAGCAACGAGGTGCCCACAATCAGGCAGACTATTCTCACCACCATAAACACCGCTGTATGGATTCCCTGCTGTGTTATCCTTATAAATCCCAGCTGCCAAAGCACATCGCCCGTTCTGACAAACAGTATATTTAAAATTGCCGTAAATATTATTATGGGTATGATAGGCTTTAAGCTTTTGAACATCATCTTAAAGGGAATCCTTGACGCCGCAAAAGCCATAAACGTATACACAATGCCCACCAGCAGCCCGTAAAAGCTTGACGACATAAAAAGCATTACTATAAACGCCATAGTAAGCACAAGCTTTACACGGGGGTCCATTCTGTGAACGGGCGAATTGCCCGGAAAATACTGTCCTATAGTGATATCCTTTAACAAAGGTACATCCTCCTTAACTTTACGTTTAAAACCTGCCTTTACAGGTCATTGACCTCTTTCTTCAACACTTTCGTTTTTCTCTCTGTCAACAAACATAAGCACAAACACCACAGCCAGCAGCCCTACTGCCACCAGCACGGCAAAATTGCTTAAAAGTTTAGTTACCGCCACGCCCAGCACAACGCCGACTATAAAAAATAAAATAATTCCGTAAATTTTTAGTCCATTGCAAAGCAATTCCTTGTCGCCTGTATTTCTGTATTTTGAAATGTACTCCGTCGCCGTCCGCAGATTTCCCGTACACATTGTGGTGGCGAAAGTGATGGAATGAACCTTTCTGAAGCTCTGGGTCTGAAGAGAGCACACAAAGGAAATCATTATGTTCGCCGCAATGTTGTATCTTCCTATGGGAATAAACGCTGCCGCTACCAGCACTGCCGCCTCGACAATAATTATGCACTGCCGCCAGTGAAAACGGGTATTCACCACCCGCTTTCTTATCCACTCAGCCATAAGCACTCCCAATGCGAACATTACAATGGGCACAAGGTATTTCACCATTCCAAGCCAGTCACGGTTAAAAGCCGATATCCCCAGCAGCACTATGTTTCCCGTCTGGGCATTGGCAAACACGTGATCTCTGCAAACGTAGCTGTATGCGTCAAGAAAACCTCCCGTGCAGGCAAGCAGCGCCGCCACCCTGTAAGTTTCCGACATCTGTCTTTTTGCGCCTGTCATTCTTTCAACTTCTTTTCGCCGGACAAAACCTGCAAAAGCAGCTTTCTTCCAAAATCCACGGTATAAACGTCCTCCCCGAAATCGTAGCCCATTGCTTTCAGTCTGTTGAAAACTCTGGTTATCTGAGGAACTGACAGACCCATCTGCTCAAGCTCTCTGGAGCGGTGAAACACGTTTACCGGCGTATCGTAGCAGAACACCTTTGCACTGTTCATCACCAGTATTTTGGAACAGTTCTTTGCAACGTCCTCCATAGAGTGGGAAACAAGCATTACCGTGTTTTTCTTCTCCTGATGATACTCCCTTATAAGCCCCAGAATCTGCTCTCTGCCCTTTGGGTCAAGACCTGAGGTAGGCTCGTCAAGGATAAGCACCTTAGGCTCCATCGCCATAACTCCGGCGATTGCCACACGCCTTTTTTGTCCTCCCGAAAGCTCAAATGGCGACTTGTCAAGAATATCTGCCGAAAGTCCCACAAGCCTTGCGGTTTCCTTTACTCTGCGGTCAATTTCGGCATCCGAAAGCCCCATGTTCTTGGGCCCGAATGCTATATCCTTGTAGCAGGTTTCCTCAAACAGCTGATACTCGGGATACTGGAAAACCAGCCCCACTTTAAATCTTATAGGTCTGAGCCTTGACTTATCAAGCCAAAGCTCCTCGCCGTCGATAAAAATCTTACCCGAAGAAGGCTTTAAAAGCCCGTTGAGATGCTGTATAAGGGTAGACTTGCCCGAACCTGTGTGACCGATAACTCCCACAAGCTCCCCCTCGTCGATTTCTATATTTACATTGTCTACCGCAACCTTGCGAAAAGGCGTTCCCTCGCCGTAGACATAGGATAAATTCTCAGTTTTAATTACCGCCATATTTATTTTCCTTTAGACATAATAATTTATTGTAGCACTTAATTGTGTTCGTTGCATGATAATCGCTTCTAGTGGCTAGTGGCTAGAAACTAGAAACTAGATTTGGCAACTTAAAGCTAGTTGTAGTATACAAGCCAGCTTAAAAGAACTGTTTCTAGCTTCTAGCCTCTAATAATCTAGCCTCTAGCAGCCGTGCTACGGCTGCTGCACATTCCTCTTCGGAGATTATCTCGGTAGAGATATCGTAGCCGGCTTTTTTCAAACCGTAAGCAAGCTCTGTTACCTGCGGTACGTCAAGTCCCAAGTTTTTTAGCGTTTCAACCTGAGAAAACACCTTTTTGGGGGTGTTGTCCATTACAATTTCGCCGTCGTCGATAACCACAACTCTGTCCGCCTGAGCGGCTTCCTCCATATAGTGGGTTATAAGCACTATTGTAATCCCGTTTTCACGGTTGAGCATTTTTATCGTCTTAAGAACCTCTGCTCTGCCCTTAGGGTCAAGCATTGCGGTGGGCTCGTCCAGCAGAATGCAGTCGGGACGCATTGCGATTATTCCCGCAATAGCCACCCTCTGTTTTTGTCCTCCCGAAAGCTTGTGGGGAGCATGGCGGCGGTATTCGTACATATCCACCGTTTTAAGGGCTTCGTCCACCCTTTTGCGTATCATTGCCGGCTCTACACCCATGTTTTCAAGAGCGAAAGCCACGTCCTCCTCAACTATGGTAGCCACAATCTGATTGTCGGGATTCTGGAATACCATTCCCACCTGCTGGCGAATAGGCAGCAGATTGTTTTCATCCTTGGTGTCCATTCCGTCAACGGTAACCTCGCCGCTTTCGGGAATGTTTATTGCGTTGAAGCACTTTGCCAGGGTGGATTTTCCCGAACCGTTGTGCCCCAGCACCGCCACAAATTCGCCTTTTTTAATTTCAAGGTTTATCCCTTTAAGCACCTCCGTTTTTACGGGAGGTTCCTCCATTTCGTTTATATATGAAAAATTAAGATTCTTTGCTTTTAAAAATACGTTCATTGTTTCTCCTGCTCCCGGTTGAGAGCGTACCTCCTTTCCATGTTTTACACGGATTTTCTCAAAAGCTTGTCCGCTAAGTGTTTATCTATTGTTTTATTGCGGCTCAAACTCGCCTTTCCTTACCTTTGTCAGATACTCCGTCATGTTTTTATCTTCAGTCAGGTTGTAGCAGTATCCGAATTTATCCGCAACCTCATGAGCCATCAGCCTGAAAAGTCCGCAGGCGGTAAACACCGAATTCCACAAATGCTCGTAATCGCTGTCTGAATAGGTGGCTGCGTACATTTCATAAAGTGTTTTTGAAAGATACTTTTTAAAATACTTGCCGCTCTTTCCTGCCGACACTTTAAAATCGGTGATAACTCCTATGTACCATTCGGTCATGCAGTCAAGCATATCCCGCACTACACAGTTAAACATATTCATGGCATAGGGCAGCTGATCTCTTGCTATTCCCTTCGCCACATTGTTAAGGCACCACCAGAATTCGTTGCAGCAGTCGGCAAAGTGCTTTTCCGTAGGGGGCTTGACGAACCAGAAATCCTCTCTCGGCTTTATCCCCGCCAGCTGCCCCGTTTTGTCAAGCAGCACCTTTGCAGGCTCGCCGCTGTCGGTGTAACTATCGCTTGTTATGGTAAGGTCTATGCGGTTGCCGTCCTGAAATATTGCCAGAAACACAAACCTGCCGTCCCCGTCGGGAGAGATAAGCCCCATTGTTTCGGGAGTCTGCAAAACTGCAACTTTTCCGAACTTTTCTTCAAGCCATTCTCTGTTATCCCAAAAGGGCTTTACGTCACTGACAAAATACACTATATCGTAATCCTGATAAACGTCCCCTTCTACGTGAGGGTCTGCCCGTGAACCGTTCAGCATAACGGCAAGAATTCGCTCATCCTCTTTCGCCGTATTGACTATAAGCTCGAGCATTTCCCCTTCCGTGCGAAACTTCGGCATTGCCTGTCCCTCCTTATTATAAGCCACTCAGAACAACTCGTCAAGCAGAATATAATACCTGAGCTTTTCCGGGTCAGGTGTTATTCCCAGCTTTTGAAAAAGCATATTCCCGTCAAAGCCGTGATATTTTATTCCCGTAAAATGTCCATCAAAATTATGCTCAAGGCTTCTGCTGCAAAGGGCGATGTCCTGCCATTTGTCAGCTGTTCCCGCCCTGCCTAAATCAATAAATCCGCTGAGTCTGCCATCATTCACAAAAATGTTGGGCAGACAGTAGTCACCGTGGGAAAACACCACATCCTCCTCAGGGCGGTTTCCCTCCAGCCATTCCAGCAGGTGGGCGGGGCTTTTAAATCCCCCTTCCCCGAAGGTTTCAGGCTCGCAGTCGTTTATGTCCACCAGATTATTTTCAACCCTCTCCCTTGCTTCTTTAAGCTTGACATCAAGCCCGTTGAAGCAGGGACAGTCTGAAATATCAACGCTTTGCAGCAGCTTAATCCCCTCGGCAAGGACTGAGGTAAGCAGCTCCGGATTTTTCAGATACCTGTCATCGCAGCTCATTTCCCCCTGAATCCTGGTCATAAGCAGATAATTTATGCCGCTGTCCGTTTCATTGGCGATGATTTTCGGCACGGGAAGCTTACCTTCAAGCCATTTCATAATCTCACATGCATTTTGGGTTTCACAGCTTGCTTTTTCGATTTTAAGCACCATGTCGTCAAACAAAATCACCTGTCCGCCCGATAATCCCACGCTGTCGGTTTCAAATTTTCTGCCTTCAACCAAAGCCTGAATTTCCTCAGGCAGCATCATGTTATTCACCCTTCCCATATCGCCGTAGAGCCGCAGGGCAGGGGCATTCCCGATTTTTCAACGGGAAGTCCAATTTCGTCAGCCGAAACCTTTCCGCCGAACTTGGGGGTAATAACCTCATGGAGAATATACGCCATAACCGACGGCGAAAGCCCGGTGGTGTAGCTGTTAAGCAGGAAAAACAGCGGTGAGTCTGAAAGCACTCCGGCGCAGGTTTTCACCAGTTCGTAAACCGAATCCTCCAGCTTCCACACCTCTCCCCCGGGACCTCTGCCGTAGCTGGGCGGGTCCATAACTATTCCGTCATACAAATTCCCTCTGCGTATTTCACGCTGCACAAATTTCAGACAGTCGTCCACCAGCCAGCGGATTGGCTTGTCGGCAAGGTTTGAAGCGTGAGCGTTTTCCCTCGCCCACTGAACCATTCCCTTTGAAGCGTCCACATGGGAAACCTGCGCTCCCGCATTGGCACAGGCAAGGGTGGCTCCGCCGGTGTAGGCGAAGAGATTCAGCACCTTTATGGGTCTGCCGGCGGCTTTTATTTTATCCGCCATGTAGTCCCAGTTCACCGCCTGTTCGGGGAAAAGTCCCGTGTGCTTGAAGCCTGTGGGGCGAATTATAAATTTAAGCTCACCGTAGGAAATTGTCCAGCTTTCGGGAAGCTTTTTTCTGTACTCCCATTCGCCGCCCCCTTTTGAAGAACGATGATAAACGGCGTCCGCCTTAGCCCACAAATCGCTTTTGCGGGGAGTTTTCCAGATAATCTGTGGGTCGGGACGCACCAGCACCTTTCCTCCCCAGCTCTCCAGCTTGTCGCCGTCTGTGGTATCTATTATTCTGTAATCCTGCCACTTATCAGCTATACGCATTCTTTTCAATCCTTTAACTTTATTTCATAGGGATAATGCCCTTACATCTCTTCTATAAGCTTAGCAATATTATTTGCATATTCGGTAATAATACCTGTGCGCTTGCCCTCAAGCATAACACGCACCAGCGGCTCTGTACCCGACTCACGCACCAGAATTCTTCCGTCGCTGCCCAGCTTTTCCTTGTACATCTCAATGGCGTTCTGAACTGCCTCGCTTTTTTCCCACATACCCTTTTTATCGGCGGTGATTTTTACATTTACAAGCACCTGGGGATAGCTGTCCATACAGGAAGCCAGCTCGCTTGCCTTTTTCTTTGTCTTTTTAAGCACCTCCAGCAGCTTTACTCCCGTAAGCTCACCGTCGCCGGTGTTTGCCTCGTCAAGGAAAATAATATGGCCGCTCTGCTCTCCCCCCAGATTGTAATCAAACTGCTGCATTCTCTCAAGCACGTATCTGTCGCCTACGGCGGTGGTGGTGGCGTTTATTCCTTCCCCCTCAGCGAATTTGAAAAATCCCAGATTGCTCATAACCGTTACTACGCAGGTGTTTGATTTCAGCTTGCCCTGAACCTTCATAAACTTTGAGAAGATTGCAAGCAGCTTGTCGCCGTCGATAAGTTGACCGTTTTCGTCTACCGCTAAGCATCTGTCTGCGTCGCCGTCAAACGCCAGACCAAGGTCGCATTTTTTCTCAACCACAGTCCTCTGAAGACTTTCAATGTGAGTAGAACCGCAGTTTTTGTTTATATTAGTTCCGTCCGGCTGATTGTGGATAAACACGCAGCTTGCCCCCAGCCCCTCAAAAAGCTTGGGAGCTACCATTGACGCCGAGCCGTTGGCGCAGTCAATTGCCACCTTTATGCCCTTGAAATCGCAGTCTACCGTTTTCATAACGTATCTGATATAATCCCACTCGGCATTTGGCTCATAGAAAACCCTGCCTATATTGCAGCCGTCTTTAAGCTGCATTTTTTCGGGACAATCAAGAATCAGGGATTCAATCTCCTCCTCAATCTTATCCGAAAGCTTGAAGCCGGAGCCTGAAAACAGCTTTATCCCATTAAATTCCACGCTGTTGTGAGAAGCGGAAATCATCACTCCTGCGTCCGCCTGATATTTTTCCACCAGCATTGCCACCGCAGGGGTAGGCACAACTCCCAGAATGTGAGCGTTTGCACCCACCGAGCATATTCCTGCTACCAGCGCAGATTCAAGTACGTCGCTTGAGATTCTGGTGTCTTTTCCTATAATTATTTTAGGCGTATGGTTGGTTTCCTTAGCCAGCACAATAGCCGCCGCTCTGCCTATATTCATTGCGGTTTCACAGGTAAGCTCGGTAATAGCCACACCTCTTGCACCGTCTGTTCCGAACAGTCTTCCCATTATAAATTACTCCTTTAGTTCAGATGTATAAACCCTTACGGGTATAAGTCCTTTAAAAATTCCGCATGTATGTATCAAATCTCTGCCAAACGGATATAACATGACATTTTATTATACCATATATATGCCGGTAAGTCAAACAAAATTTATCCTTTCTGAATATTGAACCTGTTCAGTAGTCAATGATAGTTGACACATACTCTCAAAAAAATATAGTGATAAGTAGAATATCGCAAATTTTCATTTTGTAGGAGCCGGAGGCGACGGAGAAATGAAAATTTGCAGACGGCTTACA
>CALXIQ010000015.1 GCA_944388405.1 uncultured Ruminococcus sp.
TCTTTTGCCATTAAAAAAGGCCCCTGCCAACCGCAGGAGCGAAAACAAGAACTTTATAGGTAAATTTGAAATGCACCCATTCACGCAATTTGGGTGCATTGTATCAATTTATGGTACGCAAGCCAGATAGGATACCCCACAAAAATCGTGTCGTAGTCCTCAATGTTATCTGCACTTACCGTTATTTCGGGATGAACGCCCTGTAAAATTTCAGCTTCCGCTTCTGTTTCAAGATCAGTATACTCCTCAGCCCTCTGAATTTCCGCAAGGTCTGCTCCCGTCAGGTCGGCAATCTGCCGGGCAACCGCTCGGGTGTTTCCCGTATAAGAAAAATATGCCACCAGAGTTGTATCTTCACCCTGTCCGGAATCGGCGGAATCGACAGTTTCTTCTTGTTGGCTTTCGTCTGTAGACTGAGTTGCGTTTTCGTCGCCTGCCTCCTGAGTGCTACCCTCCGATGACTCAACTAAATCGCTCTGCTGTGATGACGAAGCTGCCGGACTTTCCGAACTGTCAGAACCGCTCGAAGCACAGCCTGCAAACACAATAGCCGCCATAACAAGCAAAGCAATCACCGGAACTTTTCTTTTAAATTTCATTTTTATCTTCCTTTCTTTCAATTGATGTGTGAACTGTAATATCCCGTCATAAAATCAATGGTAAGTCAGATTTTTCGCCGCTGAATCCGTAACATGCACCGAAGCGCAGCAATATTATCGTATAAAGTTTGTCAACACCTTTTCGTTATCGGGATGCGTCAGCCCGTGATCCTTTGCAAGGTCAATGCACTTAAGCAGCCACGCCATGTTCTTGCCGATGTTATACATTGTCATCAGCCCCTCTTTGTCCTGAGACACCTCCTCAGGCTGGGAACCATAAACATGATTCCAGTAGGTTGAAGATACAATGGGCATGGAACAGATGGTGAAGTATTTGTTGATTACATCAAGCGAAGCGGTTGTTCCCGCCCGTCTTGCGCTTAAAACCGCGGCGGCAGGCTTGAAGTCAAAGGCTTTTTTCCCGGAATAGAACGCCCTGTCCATAAAAGTCAGCAGCCGTCCGCTGGGATGGGCGAAATAAACCGGCGAACCGAACAGAAATCCGTCGGCATCCTCCGCCTTTTTTACAAATTCATTTACTATGTCGTCAAACACGCATTTCCCGATTTCACGACATTTGCGGCAGGCAATACAGTCTGGGATCGCCTTATTGCCGATAAAAAACATTTCCGTTTCAATCCCCTCTTCTTTAAGCGCCCGCGCTGCTTCAGAAAGCGCCGCCCCTGTGCAGCCGTTTTCACGGGAGCTGCCGTTTACAAGAATAACTTTCATAATAACTCTCCTTTTATTATTCTTATTTATCAACAATGTGAGTTTTATTTCCTGCGTGTTGATTTTTCCTCACATTTGTATTATAATAAAGCTAAAGCCGTAAGTCAATGGACACAAAAATTTATTTTGTGTAAAATGCAACACAGCGGAAATATATGTGGCATAACAAGGAGGATTCTTCATGGAACAAGAAAAAAAGGAAGATTTGCGGGTCAGAAAGACCAAAGAAGCTATCCGCAGCACCTTCAAAGCAATGATATGCGAAATGGATTATGAGCAGATAACAATAAAAGAACTGACACAGCGGGCGCAGATCAACCGCAAGACGTTTTATCTTCATTACCGCAGTCTTGACGACCTGCTGCAGGAGCTGCAAAACGAAATAGCTGAGAATTTCACCAGCCTGAAGGTGTCTTACGGAAGCATGACAAACATTCGTAAGCTTATCAAGCTGTTTTTTGAACACGCCGCAAACATGCCGCTGCTCCATGAACGGCTGATGTGCAGCGGCAGCTACTATCCCGTGTGGGAGAAAATCAACAAGCAGATTATGGATTATCGCAAGCAAACCAATCGCGGCGTGTTCTGCTCAGACCAATACGCCGAAAACCTTATCTTCGCCTATTACGGCTCAAATTCCACTCTGCTTTACCGTCAATGGGTTGCAGACGGCAAAAAGCTGCCTCTGGAGGACCTGATTGAAATTGCCGTCAAGCTGATATGTAACGGTATGTCCGGCGTGGTTAAAGGCAAATAAAGCTTCATTGTAACAGAAAATTCACAAAAACGTTGAATTATATTCGTTGAATTTGATTCATTTAATGTGATACAATCAAATTGAACAAAGGAGGAAACAACGTGGCGGACAAAATGACAAACCGACAGCTTGCCGCGCAGCAGACAAGAAAGAAAATCATCAATGCGGCAAAGGCGCTGATTGCCGAAAAAGGCTTTGAAAACACATCTATCGACGACATTGCAAAAAAGGCTGGCGTTTCAACCGGCTCCTTTTACACCTACTTTAAAAAGAAGGAAGATGTGGTGGAGGAGCTTAACAAAACGGATTTTTATCGGCTTGCGGAGATTGCAAACGCTATGGAGGACAAAGACCTTACAGAACGGCTGAGGTTCTACTGCCGCAATTTTCTCGGGAACATTGAGAACACGGGAATTGAAATTTGCAGGCAGTGGATAAAAAACAACCTCTCCCCTAACGATATGCTGCTTGGTGGGGAGGAGATTACAAAGTACAGGTATGATTACCGTGCTGTTAAGGCGGTTCTGTCTGAAGGGGTAAGGCGTGGAGAGCTGGAAAACAATTTGCCTCTTGACGAACTGGCATTGTTCATCAACGCCCAGCTTTACGGGCTTATGGTGGCGTGGTGCATGACGGACGGAGAGGTAAAGGGTTCGGACAAGACCGACGCCTTATGCGACACAGTTATCAGACCGGCGATTTCGCCGTATATAAAGAAAACAAATTTTTAAGGAGGACATTCAAATGGAGTATGTAACACTTAACAACGGAAACAAGTGCCCTGTAATCGGAATCGGAACATTTACCATTGCTCCGGCAGACGCAGAGGTAAGCGTAAGAGAAGCCCTTAAAATGGGTTACGAGTGCGTTGACACCGCTAATGCTTACTGCAACGAAAGAGCGGTAGGACGTGGAATCAAGGAAAGCGGCGTTCCCAGAGAAAAGATTTTTCTTTCCACAAAGCTGTGGCCAAGTGAGTTTGAAAATGAAAACGCCGTAGACGAAACTCTGGCTCGTCTTGGAGTGGATTATGTAGATTTGCTTTTCATTCACCAGCCTGCCGGAAACTGGCTTGCAGGCTACAGACAGCTGGAAAAGGCGTACCGTGAAGGCAAGGCAAAGGCGATAGGCATTTCAAACTTTGAGGGCAAGTATCTTGACGAACTCAGCACAAAGTGGGAGATTGCTCCTCAGTTTATGCAGGCGGAGGCTCACCCTTATTTCACACAGGAGGAACTTCGCAAGACACTTGACAAATACGGCATAAAGCTGATGTCATGGTATCCGCTGGGACACGGCGACAAGTCGCTGATTGAAGAGCCTGTTTTTGTCAAGCTGGGTGAGAAGTACGGTAAGACCCCGGCGCAGGTTATTCTCCGCTGGCACACCCAGATGGGATTTGTAGTAATCCCCGGAAGCAAGAATGTTGACCACATCAGGGACAATCTTGACATCCTTGACTTCAAGCTGAC
>CALXIQ010000016.1 GCA_944388405.1 uncultured Ruminococcus sp.
GACGCAATATGAGCGTATCCTTATTTCATCAGAAGTTCAAGGGTGCTGTCGGAATGGGACCTCTGCAATGTCAGAAGCGGTTGAGGCTTACCGAAGCCAGACGCTTGATGCTGGACGAAAACAAAAACGTAACGGAGGCTTCCCTTGAGGTGGGATATGAAAGCCTGTCTCAATTTATAAGGGATTACCGGAAAATGTTTGGTTCAGCGCCTAAAGAGGATATTCTGAATATACGGGAACATTTGAAGAAATAGGCAAGTTTTTCAGAGAAAAAGGCAAGCGTCATAGAAAAACGGTCTGATATAATATATTTGATGCAAAAATACATTGGTTGTTGTATCAATATAATAAATACGGAGGTCTTTCTATGATTTTAACAGACGAATTATGTGACAAGCTGTGCGCTGCCGCAAGAGAAAAAAGCAATGAAATAGGAATAGATATCAGTTTTGCAATCAGCGATGAGCATGGATTACCGAGAGCTTACCGCAGATACGGCGAGGCATTGGTGTTAAGTATTACTCTTGTACCTGGCAAGGCTTATACTTCCGCTGTTACCCAATGTAAAACCAAGGATGTCGCCGTTTATGCTGCGGAGGGTGCTTCCCTTATGGCAATTCAGACGAATGATCCCAGAATAACTCTTGTAGCAGGAGGCTATCCTTTGTTTGCAAACGGAAAAATTGCAGGTGGTATCGGCGTCGGTGGCGGCACTGAAGAGCAAGATTGTCAGATTGCGGAATATGTAGTATCCGTGTTTGAAGAATCAGTTGAATAAAGATTTTGAATAAAGGTCGATATGGAAAACATAAGCAAATTCTGCACTTGCAAAAATATAGCGTGTCCGCTGCATCCTACGAAACATAATAAGGGTTGTTCTCCGTGTGTCAGCAAAAATCTGCGGCTTAAAGAGCTTCCGAACTGCTTTTTTCAACTTATAGAAAAAGCTGAAACGAGAAGCGGCGACTCATTTGAAGATTTTGCAAAGCTTATTATAAGAAACGAGTAACATTACAAATAAAGTCCAAAATATACGCTTTCGGATCACTTGAACTATCGAGCAGTTCGTTTTTTATAAAGTAAAAATATCTTTTCGTTTAATATCGTTCCCTTCCTTTGGCGGTAACATTTTAACCCCCAAGTCATATGATAATACATAACCGCAAATTGTGACAACGGAGGATTTTTTATGAGAAGATCATGCACCTGCAACAGACAGGAAATAATAGGTGCAATGCGCAAGCTGTGGTCTCAGCACGTTTACTGGACTCGCTTTTTTATAATCAGCACCGCAGAGGAGCTGCCCGATTTGAAATATGTTACCGACAGACTGCTTGAAAATCCGGGAGATTTTGCAAAGGCTCTTAAAATGTTCTACGGTGACAAAAACGCAGAGAAATTTAAAAAGCTGCTGACCGAGCATTTACAGATAGGCGGAGATTTGGTCAACGCCGACAAGCAGAATAACACTGAAAAAGCCGACAAGCTTCGGAAAGAGTGGTATTCAAATGCCGATGAAATCGCAGAGTTTTTAAGCCACATCACCCGTCAGAGTGAGAAAATGTGGCGGGATATGATGTACTCTCATCTCAGTCTGACCGAAAAGGAGGCAGGGTTAAGACTTAAAAAGGAATATCCCAAAGACATTGAAATTTTTGACGCTATAGAAAAAGAAGCCCTTGAAATGGCGGACTGTATGGCAGCAGGAATAATACGCCTTATTTGTTGTAAATAAGCGAGATACAATACATTTTTGCTTTATGGCAAACTAAAGATAACGGACAGCCCACCGATTATGGTGAAGGCTGTCCGTTTTTTGTTTAATATCATTCGCCGCTACAGCTCAACTATGGCTTTCATGGGGCAGGAATCCTTGCAGGTTCCGCAGCCGACGCAAAGCTTGTAATCTATTACCGCATGATTGTTTTGCACCGAAATCGCGCCCTGCGGGCATTTCTTTGCGCATATTCCGCAGCCTATACAGCCGCCATTGCAGATTTTTCGTGTTATCTTTCCCAGGTCGGCGGAGGAACAGGCGACTTCGATTTTCTGCTTTCTGGGGCGGACAACAATCAGCCCGTTGGGACATTCCTTGACGCAAAGTCCGCAGCCTATGCATTTTGAGGAATCCACTACGGCTATTCTGTTTACAATGGAAATAGCATTCTGAGGACAAACCCTTACGCAGTCGCCGTAGCCAAGGCAGCCGCTGGTGCAGGTTTTTGAGCCGTTATAAAATCTGTTGCACGCCGCACAGGATTGAATCCCGTCAAAATCATACTTGTGAGTAGTTGCGTTGCAGTCGCCCTTGCACCGCACAAAAGCGGTTTCGGGCACTACCGCCTCGGCAGCTTTTCCCATTATTTCAGCTAGCTTTGCCGCCGATTCCGCTCCGCCGGGCTTGCACATGTTAAGTGGAGCATTGTTGTTTACCACCGCGTCGGCGTAATCGTTGCAACCGGAATATCCGCAAGCTCCGCAGTTTACCTGAGGGAGCGCTTCCTGCGCCGCCTCAAGGCGCTCGTCGGTTTTGACTGCAAAGGCTTTGGAAGCCGCCGTAAGCAGCACTCCCGACAAAATTCCCAGCACGGCAAAAAGGGCAATTGGTATTATATATTCCAAGGTAATCCTCCTTTTTTATGTATTTTACGACCTGTTATGCGAACAGTCCGCCGAAGCCCATAAAGCTTAGGGACACAATAGACGCCGCAATCAGGGTCGAGGGAACGCCCTTGAAGGTTGCGGGAATGTCAGAGTGTTCGATTCTGCCCCTCACTCCCGAAAACAGTATAAGCGCCAGGGAAAACGCCAAACCTGTGCCCAAGGCGTTAAATATAGACTGCACAAAAGTGTATTCGCTGTCGATGTTTGCAACCGTTACGCCAAGGACTGCGCAGTTTGTTGTGATAAGGGGAAGGTATACACCAAGCGCCGAGTATAGCGGTGGCATCACCTTTTTTAGCACAATTTCCACCAGCTGAACAAACAAGGCGATAACAAGTATAAAAGCTACCGTTCTTAAATATGTAATTTCAAATCTGTCAAGCAGTATATATACGGGATAGGTGCAAGCGGTGGCGCATACCATTACGAATATTACCGCTCCGCCCATGCCTATAGATGACTTTAACTGCTTTGAAACCCCGAGGAAGGGGCAGATTCCCATAAACTGCGACAGCACTACGTTGTTTACAAATACAGCGCTCAGGACGATTATAACAAGCTCTTTCATCACTTATCAGCCTCCTTTTCACGGTTCTGGCAGCTGCCGCCGCATATTGCCGCACTGGGACAGTTATCGCAGGAAATCTCCTTGGGCGGCTTGCGGTTTGCAAGCTTGTTTACCATAGCGATTATACAGCCCAGCACGAAAAATCCTCCCGCAGGCATGATAAATATAAGCATGGGGTTTGAGCTTATCCCGGGAATTTCAATGCCGAACCACGACCCAGAGCCGAGAATTTCTCTTATAGAGCCCATTGTAAACAGCGAAAGGGTAAATCCCAGCCCCATTCCCAGTCCGTCCAATGCAGATGGGATAACCTTGTTTTTTGAAGCAAAAGCTTCCGCCCTGCCGAGGATAATGCAGTTTACCGTAATAAGAGTCAAAAACACTCCCAGCGCAGAGTAAAGGGAGGGTATATACCTCTGGAGAATAAAGTCGATAAGGGTTACAAAGCCCGCTATAATTACAATAAACGCCGGAAGCCTTACCGCCTTCGGAATTACGTTTTTCAGCAGGGAGATAACAATGTTTGAGCATACCAGCACGAAGGTGGTGGCAAGTCCCATTCCTATTCCGTTTACCGCCATTGTGGTTATTGCCAGGGTGGGACACATTCCAAGAAGAGTTACAAGGGTGGGATTTTCCTTGATAAGGCCTTTGGTGAATTCATACCAGTTTGACTTTGTTTTTTTATCAGTCACCGAAAATCGCCTCCTTGTTTTCTGAATAAAGGGTTACAGCCTTTCTGCACGCCGATTTCATGCCCTCCGACGAATAGGTGGCAGAGGTGACGTTGTCTATTGAGCTTTCATCCGTTTCGGTATCAAAGCCTATAAGTTTGTCAATAAAAGAAGCGTCCTGAACCTTTGTGCCAAGGCCGGGGGTCTCTGAAATCTCAAGGAAGTATATTCCCTCCACTGCCCCGTCGGAATTTATGCCGATAAGTAGGTGAAGTCCCTCCTGTTCGTATCCGTCCTCCACAATTTCCACCAGACATTTGTCGCCGCCGTCGGTAATTACCGAAAGGACCCCTTCAGTATCAAAAGTGACAGGAGTTTTCTCCTCAGCGTCGGGGTCAAGGAGAATCTCATAATCTCCCTCGCCGAAAATCTCCTCACAGCCTGCTAAAAGCTCGTCGGTCATAACTCCCGTGGTATCAACGTAGGTTTTGTTATACGCCAATGCCAGCAGCCCCGAAATTACAACGCAGATTATCGTAAGCACCAGAGGGGGCATTATGAGGTTTTTCATTGGGCATCCCCCTCCTTTGCTTGCTTTTTATATACTTCTCCCACCGCTTTTTTGCGGGTAAACATATCGATGTAGGGAGTGACTATGTTCATAAGCAGTATAGAATAGGAAACTCCCTCAGGTGCAGAGCACCAGAAGCGTATAACGCAGGTTATAATTCCGCAGCCTATTCCGAAAATCACCTTGCCCTTAGGGGTAATGGGTGTGGTAACATAATCGGTAGCCATGAATATTGCGCCAAGCATCACTCCGCCGGCAAGAATCTGATAAATTCCGTCCCTGCCGACAAGATAGGAGAAGATAAACACCGTTCCTATAAAAGCAATCGGAGCGTGAGGGGTTATTATTTTCATTACCACAAGATAGCAGCCGCCTATCAGCAAGGCTAAGGCTGAAACCTCCCCCAGACAGCCGCCGGTAGTTCCCAAAAACAAATCAAGGTACTCCGCATTCCCCGAAACCAGCGGAGTAGGCTGGGTAACAATTGCGTCTGCGTTGTAAAAGGGGACGACCCAGTTGCTCATTGCCGCAGGGAATGACAGCATAAGCACAATTCTTCCCACTATAGCCGGGTTTGCAAAGTTGTGCCCCAGACCGCCGAACAGCTGCTTTGTTATAACTATTGCAACAAATGTGCCGATTGCCGCCATCCAATAGGGCAATGTGACCGGCAGATTAAACGCCAGCAGCATTCCCGTAACTGCGGCGGAAAGGTCGCCGGTGCTGTCGGGACGCTTCATTATCAGATTGCAAAGCCGCTCCCACACCACGGCGGTGAGAATACAAAATCCCGTAAGCATAAGGGCTCTTGCGCCGAATATTATCACCGAAGCGATAAGCGCCGGGCAGAGAGCTATAATAACGTGGGTCATAACCTTTGAGGTAGTCATTGAATCACGTATATGTGGGGACGGGCTGACTGTAAGCTTATCCAAAATTCATATCCTCCTTTACTTGCTCATTGCAAAGCCTTTGGCAAGCTGGTTTTTCTCGGCAAGACTGCGCTTTGCGGGACAAACGTAAGAGCAGCTTCCGCAGTTGATGCAAAGGTCAATTTTCAGCTTGTTAAGGGCGTCTCTGTCCTTGCGGTCGTATGCTTTTTCAAGCTCGGTGGGCATAAGTCCCAGAGGACAGGCTTCGATACATCTTCCGCAGCGTATGCAGTTGGTGTGAGCCGATTCATGCCACCATAATTTTTTCAGCTTCCCCTGCTTTTTTAACGCCAGAAAAGCGTTGTTGGTTTTGCATACGGGAGTGTCAATGTCATATACGCAAACGCCCATCATAGGTCCGCCTGAAATCAGCTTATGTATTTGCTCAATGTCGGTATCGGCAATTTTCAGCACCTCCGACAACTTCATGCCTATGGGGACTTTAAGATTGCAGGGCTTTTTTACAGCGTCGCCGTCTATAGTTATCCGCCTTTCAATAAGGGGCATTCCCGTTTCAAGATAGCTGTTTATAAATCCCACGGTGGAAACGTTCATAACCAGAATCCCATGGTCGGAAGGCAGCGTACCTTCGGTTACAATTCTGCCGGTGGCGTTAAAGGCTATTACCTTTTCAGCTCCCTGAGGGTACGCCTCTTTCAGCCGCAGGACGGTATAGCCCTCCTCCCCTGCAAGCTTTTCTTCAAAAAGAGCAATCGCTTTAGGTTTGTTGACTTCAATACCGATGTAAACGTGTTCTATTCCCAGCAGGTTTTTTATTGTCTTTATGCCGTTTATAACTCCGTCGGCATTTTCAATCATCTCACGATAGTCGCTGGTTATATAAGGTTCGCACTCTGCGGCATTGATTACAAGGGAATCTATTTTGTTTTTGCTCTCGTCGTAGTCAAGCTTTACATGGGTGGGGAAGCCTGCTCCCCCCAGTCCGCAGCAGCCCGATTCCCTTACCGCCTTTACAAGGCTTGCTTTATCGGTAACTGTCGGCGGTGAAATCTCCTCGCAAACCGTCTGGAGTCCGTCACAGGCTATCTCCACCGCCTTGCAGGACTTTCCATTGGCAAGGAGCATATCGCTTATCGCCGTAACCTCCCCTGAAACGCTTGAATGAATGGGACAGGACATATATGTGTCGCAGTCGCCTATCTTCTGTCCCACCGTTACCCTATCGCCTACTTTTACCACAGGTCGGCAGGGTGCGCCCATATGCTGGGACATTGATATTTTAACGGTTTCGGGACATGGAACGGCAACCGTTTCAGCATTTTCCGTCCCCTTTTTGTGGGGCAGGATAATTCCGTTTAACCTCATTAGTTTTCCTCCTCAATTAAACGACCGATTTTCACGGTTCAGATTCCGATATATCTGATTTCTATGCAAACCGATAATCAGGATTTTTTATCTCAATACTGTCCCTGATGCTTTGTGAACAGTAGATATTGTTGTTTTCATCTAAAGCGATAACCTGAAACTTTTCGCTGTCAAGGTAATCGGCAATGGACTTTGTTCCGCCTATGTAGATTTCGGTGGAAAGAAAGTCGGTAAGCATTCCGTCATCCTCGCAAATAACTGTGACCGAAGTAAGGTCGGTTTCGGCAGGATATCCCGTTTCAAGGTCAAATATGTGGGAGTATTTTCTCCCGTTAGATTCAAAAAATCTTTCGTACCCTCCCGAGGTGGAAACAAAGCATTGTCCGCTTGTAAATGATACCGCCGCCTCGCCGGGGTCGTTGGGATTTTGTATTTCGGTGACAAACTCCGATTTATCCGGCTTTTGTCCGTAAACAAGACTTGACGAGCCGAAGGATATAACGGCATATTCCGCATTGTTTTTATCAAGCAGCTTTTTAACCTCGTCCAGCGCAAAGCCTTTGGCGCAGCAGCCGAAATTAAGCTTTGTTCCATTTTCAAGGGTTATTCCCTCATCGGTAATCACAATATTTTCACTGCCTATAGTTTCAAGGGCTGCGGAAATTTCAGCTTGTGTGGGCACTTTTGGATTATCGCCGGTGACGTTCCACAAGTCTATCAGCGCCCCCGAGGTGCAGTCGGTGTTGGGGTAGATTTTATTAAGGCTTACCGCCTTTTCTATAAGCCTCCCGGTTAAATCCGACACCTTCACCACATCATAGGAGTTGTTTATGCAGCTTACCTCAGAATCCTCATCATAAGCCGAGAGGGTTTTGTCAAGCTCTTTTATAAGTTCCGTATACGGAGAAATATCGGTATTCGCCTTAACCGTTACGGTGCATACGCTGTCCATTGCCACAACCCTGACCGTCTGACTGTCGGCGTCCGAACCGTTTAACGACATTAACGCACCCACGGCAATCATTGCCGACGCTGCAATGCATACCGCAAGGCTTTTGCTGACTGCCATGAATCTCTCCTTTCACACTTGAAAAAAATAAGCGGCTGTGCTATAATGTTTTAGAATACTCCGGGAATAAAATTACGGCTTTGAGCCGAAAGCTTCCCCGCTTGGAATAAACGCTTTTATCAGGTTCTCGCACTTTCCCACCAGTTCTCTGAGATTTTGTGAATACTCTACGGGCAGCTCTATTCCCTTGCTGTTTATTCTGCCGCTGTATTTAATAAGCGTGCTCAGTCTTAACGGCTCTTCGGTAAAAATCTTTTCGGTAATCCTGTCCGCAGTGTCGCAGTCGAGGCTGAAAATCGCAGAAGAATTTTTGGGATTTGCGGAATAAAGATGTCTTAACATTCGGTAAATGCACACATAAATATATGCTGTTACCGACGCTGATATCTCCCCCGAGGCAGCTGATTCCGCCAGCATTTTAAGAATTGCAACCGGTTCGGCGGCATCGTCCGCTACCGTAAGAGTATATGGCGTTGGGGGATTTTGCAGGCTGCCGAAAACATCTTCGTAGGATACCTCATAAAATCTGATAAGCGTTATAACCGATGACACCGACCACATTCTCAGACCTCTTTCAAGCTGCGACAGGCTGCTCTGGGTTATTCCCAGAACCTTTGCAGCTTCTGTCTGACTGATGTGTTTTAATTTTCTTATTTCGGCAAGCCGCCGACCGATTTCTTTTCCGAAGTCGGCAAGCTGTTGTTTATTGAAACTGGCGGTTTTCATATCATAAATGCTTCCCGTCGGGGAATATGACCCTCCTTTCGACGTTTGCGGTCTGCAAGTGAAATTTATCGTCAGACTTTCCTGCCGATTTCACTTGCTTTAACATTCAGTATACAATATTCTCGGGAGCTTGTAAAGCTGTTTTGTTGAATTTACATATAAAAAATCTGAAATTGTAATATTTTAAGGAGAGATGAATTTTGAAAGGATACCGACTGGCGCTGGTTCGACACGGAATGACCCAGGCTAATGCCGACGGCAGATACATAGGAATAACCGACCTTCCTCTCAGCCGTGAGGGAGTAGCCGATCTTTATGAAAAGGCGGACAAAAAATACTATCCTTCCGTTCAGAAGGTTTATACCTCGCCGCTGAAAAGGTGCAAGCAGACGGCGGACATACTGTTCCCAAACCGCTATACCGCAGAGCTTGGACTGCTGGCGGAAATGAACTTCGGGGATTTTGAAAACAAAACCGCCGACGAGCTTATGAACAATGCCGCCTACAAAAAATTCCTCGAGGGCGGTCTTGACAATCCTGCCCCCAACGGAGAATCGGCAAGAGATGTTGTGAACCGCTGCTACGAAGCCCTTAACATTATTATTTCCGACATGATGTATGAAGGACTTACCAACTGCGCCGTTGTAACCCACGGTGGAATAATAATGAATATGCTCAGCTGTTTTGGAGTGCCCAAGCTTAAACCTGCCGATTACAAATGCGATTTCGGCGAAGGCTATGAAATTCTCATAACCGCTTCAATGTGGCAGAGGTCGGGGGCGTTTGAGCTGCTGGGTGAATACCCTCCCCAAACGGATACCGATAGATGGTAACCGTCCTGCGGAAGTGAGATTTCGCTTTACCAAAAGCAAGAAATATTCATGCGGTTTTGCCGCACACAAACGAGGTGAGTAAAATAACAAACAGGGAAATAAAAGCCGAGGCTCTCAGGAGGCTTAAAGGCAACTGGGGAAACTGTATAGCTCTTACCGTGTTTATTCTGGCTTTCATTTTCTTTCTGGCGCTGTGCGAGGCTATGCTTTATCTGTTGCTTGCACTGTTCGACGCCCGTGAATATTATTTTATGAGCTTTATGATTCGCACCCGACCGGGGCGTTTCGGCATTGTTTTCAGGCTTGTGCTGCTTTTTGCTCTTATAATGCCTGAGCTTTATATTGCCAGACGGCTTTACATTGATATCGCCAACGGAAAAAGCTTTGTAAAGTCAAGACGTTATATACAAAGCAATTTCAAGAAAATATTTTCAAGAGGGCTTTTCACCGCTCTGGCAACATCGCTTTTTAGACTGCTGGCGGCAATTCCGCTTATAGCGGGCGTTTACGGAGCTTACTACTGGGGCTCGGCATGCACATCCGGCGAGTCTGAGTTATTTGAGCTGATTTTCCTTTTGCTTTGCTTAGTCTTTACGATTTTCTGGACGGGCGTATTTATTTATATCTGTATTTCCCTTTGCCTTGCCAATTACATAATGGTGCTGAATCCCGAAGAGAAGGTTTTCAGCGCCTGTGGAATGTCCGTAAGGCTTATGAAAGGCAAGCATTGGAGATACTTAAGCTTTATTTTTTCATTTGTAAAGTTTATACCTACGCTGATAATGTTTTACCCGTTGTTTATATTGACGCCCTATTACATGGTTTCCTATATAGTGTTTATAGAGGACCTTATGGGCGGCGACTGGCAGGACAAGCTGCCCGATATAATACGCAGCTGGAACAAATCTCATCAGACCGGCAAGGAGAGTTAATTTTAAGGTATGGCTGTGAAGATAATTATAACCTCCCGCGAAAGCGGCAAAACTTTAGGAGAGGTTCTGTCGGCACGGGGCGTTTCAAGACGGCTTGTAACCTCCCTTAAACGCACAGAGGGGGGAATTACCCGCATGGGCTTAACCATAAGAACGGTAGACCGTGTAAGCTGCGGCGATGTGATAATGCTTAAAGAACGGGATGAAAAAACATTGGAGCCTAATTTTAAGCTGGACGTTCCCATTCTTTACGATGACGACAGCCTGGTGGTTTTCGACAAACCTCCATTTATGCCGGTGCATCCCTCCGTAAAACATCAGGGGGACACCCTTGGGAATTATTTTGCCGCCCGTTTTCCCGGCATCGCTTTTCGTCCCGTCAACAGGCTTGACCGTGATACCTCAGGCTGCGTTATCTGCGCTAAAAGCCGCTACAGTGCGGCAAAGCTGCAGCAAAGCTTTGAAAAGACATACTATGCCGTCTGCTGCGGACATCCTCCCATCGAAGGCAGAATAACCGCCCCCATAGCACGAGAGCATGATTCCATTATAAAGCGAATTGTTTCCCCCGACGGGCAGCCTGCCGTAACAAATTACCGCATAGTCGCCCGAAACGAAAAATACTCCCTTGCGCAAATTCACCTTGAAACGGGAAGAACCCACCAGATAAGAGTGCATTTTTCCTACATTGGGTTCCCTCTGGCAGGGGACGATTTGTACGGCGGCAGCAGAGAAGATTTTCCCCGCCAGGCTCTGCACTGCTCATTGGTCAGCTTCACCCACCCTCAAAGCGATGAGGAGATTGAAGTTTCTTCGCCGCTTCCTGAAAATTTTTGCATATAAGCCGCAAAAAAAGCGGACGGTCAAAGCATATTTCCGCATAAACTCATGCAGAAACGGCTTAACCGCCCGCTGTATTTTTTATCGTTCGGAATTTTCAATAAGCGAGCCGTTATCCTCCATAAGCTCAAACTCTATTTCAAATTCCTCTTCTCCCGATTCGGACACTCTGTATACCGTAGCGGTTACTGTATCCCCAGGCTTTTTGGTTGCAAGAAACGCCTGAACCGATTCGCTGTCGGAAACCGCAACTCCGTCAAATTCGGTGATTATATCCTCCGGCTGAAGCTGTGTGTTTGCAATGTCGCAGTCCTCATCGATTTCCACCACATATATGCCCGCTCTTGTTCCGTACATCTGAGCGGTGGTCTCACTTATTGCATAAAATGTGATTCCAATCCGAACCCTGTTCTGCACATAGCCGTATTCCATAAGGTTTTCAATTATGGGCTTTGCGGCATTTATTGAAATTGCAAAGCCTATTCCGTCATAGTCGTTGGAGGCAAGCTTTGAGGAGGTGATACCTATCACTTGTCCCCACATATTAAGCAGCGCCCCTCCCGAATTGCCGGGATTTATGGCTGCGTCTATCTGGATGCATTCCATTGCAACGGAGGAGTTTTCAACCTTTATCTGACGGTCAAGCCCAGAAACTATTCCTTTTGTAACGGTGCCGTAAAAGCCTGCGGGAGAACCTATTGTAACAACGTCCTCTCCTACGCTTACATTTTCCGAATCACCGAACTGGGCAGGTGAAAGCCCCTTGGCGGCGATTTTTATAACAGCAATGTCGCTGGCGGAATCAAGACCGATTATTTTGGCTTCATACTCCGTTTTATCCCAGAGCACTACTTTAATACCCTGGGACGCTCCGTCCACCACGTGGGCATTGGTAAGAATATAACCGTCCTCGGTCATTATTATGCCGCTTCCCTGACCGATTGCCACAAAGGAAGCTCCCGTCTGATAAATCTCAATAGACACCACCGACGGCGAAATCGCCTCTGCTATTCCCTGAGCAGTGTATCTTCCCTCATCGTCGTAAAAACTGTCGTCAAGCCTGGGAGTTTCTGCGATAGGCAGAGTAAACTCTATAAGCTGATCGCCTGCAATAAGGTTTGCAAGCCAGCCCCTGCCTTTGATTGCAACCGTAATTACAGCCGAGGCGGCAATAACAATAAGCAGCGTACAAATCAGAGCAACCGTCCAGAATTTTCTGCTTTTCTTTTTTCTGACCGCCGCAACCCCGTTCCAGAACTCTTCGGAACTGAAATCCGTGTCGTCGGGTTTTGCCGCACTGGACGGCTGTTGTGATTTTTCTGCCGAAGTTTCGTTTCCCCCGCCGTCGGTCATACCGTCGGTTTCATTGTTGTGCGGATAGCTTCCCAATTCATCAAAAAAGCTCAAAATAATTCCTCCCGGAAAAACTATCGGTAACAATCCGGGTTTCGCCCGGACTAATGCGGATGAACCTGTCTGAACAGACAGCTTTTTAAATTACATTTTATCAGAAACCTCTTTACTCGTCAACAGGCTTTGGCTTGTTGGGGATGGTAAAAACAAATTCCGTATACTCGCCCTGAACGCTTCTTACCATTATCTTTCCATTGTGAAGCTTGATTATTGAACGGACTATATTAAGTCCCAGCCCTACGCCTGTGGAATCAAGGCTTCTGGATTTATCGGTTTTATAAAATCTGTCGAACACCAGCGGCAGCTCCTCTTCACTAAGCCCATCTCCGCTGTTTTTGATTGAAATAACCGTCATGTTTCCGACAGGCTTGAATCCAAATTCGATATAACCCCCGTCATTAACAAATTTTATGGCGTTTTCTATCAAATTATACATAACCTGATGAATCAAGTCGCGATCGGCGTAAAGAGTTACCCTGTCGATGTCAAGCCCTCTTATCTCTATATGCTTTTCTTCAAGCCTGTTCTCAAAGGTCACAAAGGAATCGACTATAGGCTCCAGCACAGAAAAATACTGCATATTCGGCTTAAGCTCTCCCGCTTCTATTTTTGCCAGATTGAGCATCGAGCGGACAAGTCTTGTAAGTCTGTGAACCTCCGACGAGATTATTTTAAGATAGCGGTTTTCCTCTTCGGGGGGAATTGTTCCGTCAAGAATTCCGTCCACAAAGCCGCTTATAGAGGTCATAGGAGTTCTCAGCTCGTGAGATACGTTTGCAACAAAGCTGTTTTTCATGGTATCATAATTTTTAAGGGATGCCGCCATATCGTTCAGAGCATTGCTCAGCTCCTCAAACTCCCTGACGTTGTACGACGGAAGATCCACCGCAAAGTTGCCTTTTCTTATTTCCTTTGAAGCTTCCGCCATTTCTTTTACAGGTCCCGTAAGCTTAGTTACTGTAAAATAAACGATTACCAATACGATAATTATAACTATGCCCGCAGACATACCGAATATCTTCATTACGTCCAATGTATAATGCCAACGCTGTGAGCTGTCGCTTACCGCCAGCAGAAAATATGACTGTCCTTCTGCTTCAAAGGAAATCCCCGCAACATAGCGGGGCTGGTCAAAAGCTTCGTCAAAATCGTCGAAAAGGTAACTGCTTTGCGCTCCGAAGTTATCAAGAGCGTCCTCCGTAAACTTTATATCAGAATATTCGCTGCTGTAATCGGGGCTTATAATAACGCTGCCGCTCTGGTTGATAAGAATAAAATCGGCGTCGCTGCCTACAGAATACTCGTTTATCCCATCCGATACAGATTCTCTCCATTGGGAGGGCGAATCAGTCATGACCACCCTTGATTCCTCCGCCAGGGAACGGACGCTTCTCTCCATCACATCTTTTTTTTCGCCTTCAAAATACCGAGAAGAAACAAGCAGTAATACTGCGCCTAAGCAAATAAAGCTTATGAGTATTACTGCTGAACAGATAAAAAAGTATTTTGAAAAAATGCTCCGACGCTTACTCATGAGCGTTTTCAAGGGCTTCAAACTTATAACCTACGCCCCATACCGTTTTAAGCGCCCATTTGTCCGAAACGCCCTCAAGCTTTTCGCGAAGTCTTTTTACATGAACATCGATTGTTCTGGAATCTCCGTAATACTCAAATCCCCAGACCTCGTCCAGAAGCTGGTCGCGGGTGTAAACACGGTTGGGATTTGAAGCAAGATGGAAAAGCAGCTCCAGCTCCTTAGGGGGAGTGTCTATAACCTTTCCGTCAACCCTCAGCTCATATCTTGTCATATTAACCGAAAGCTTATCATACTTAACTTCTTTTATTTCAGGCTCGCCGGTAGTCTGACCCACACGTCTGTATACAGCCTTTATTCTTGCAATTACTTCTTTTGTGTCAAAGGGCTTTACAACATAATCGTCCGCCCCCAGCTCAAGCCCCAGAACCTTGTCGAAGGTTTCTGATTTTGCTGTAATCATTATTATAGGGACGTTGGACTTCTTTCTTATTTCACGACACACCTGCCATCCGTCAATGCCCGGAAGCATTATGTCAAGCAGAATGATGTCAGGCTTGAGGGCATTGTATTTAACCACCGCCTCTTCGCCGTCGTGAGCAAGTATAACTCCGTAACCCTCTTTTTCAAGATAAAGTCTGAGCAGCTCGCAAATGTTCTTGTCGTCGTCGACAACCAAAACTCTGCCAAGTGACATATAATCATCCTCCTTCAATAGGGTTTGCTTCGTCCTTCTTTTTTTGAACAAATCTAAATCTAATTTTCAATTAATATAATCATTATAACAAATTCACATTCAAAGATATTGTACATTTAATGAATCAAATATTAACTAAATGTAAATTTAAAAATATCGCAAACTGTGATTTATAAAGAAATAATAAAAAGGTAAACTAAATTAATAATACTGGCTTTATATGTAAAATCGTATGACCCATAATAAAAATAGAATGTTTATTGATTAAGTTTATTAAAAACTGTCCAAATAGTTCTATATATTTTATGCGTTTTTGTGCAAATCTACAAAGTTTTAAAAAAAAGCATATATAGACTTGAAATTTCGCAAAAAGGTATTATAATATAATTAGCACTCAAGAAGAGTGAGTGCTAACACTTTAACGGTTTGTCTGCTAAAGCTTTAAAACAGCGGCAGATATGCTGTTACCGCTTGTTGAACAACGGAGCTGCGGCTCTTATTAAGCAAAACGGGAATATTCAAGAAACATATAAGAAGGAGAGGATTTTTTATGACCATCAAACCGCTTCAGGACAGAGTAGTTATTAAAAAGGCAGAGGCTGAGGAAACCACAAAGAGCGGAATAATCCTTGCAGGCTCCGCAAAGGAAAAGCCTGAGGTTGCCCAGGTTATGGAGGTAGGTCCTGGAAAGAAGGATGTTACCATGACCGTTAAGAAGGGCGACAAGGTTCTTATCAGCAAATACAGCGGAACAGAGGTAAAGGTTGACGGCGAGGAATACACTATTGTTAAAATGGACGACATTTTAGCGGTTGTGGAATAACTCCCACAATATAAAGATGTTATTACGAGATAATTAAACGGAGGTTGATTGAAATGGCAAAGAATATAATTTACGGCGAGCAGGCAAGAAAATCGCTGCAGACAGGTATTGATAAGCTTGCCGATACCGTAAAAATCACAATGGGACCAAAGGGAAGAAACGTAGTTCTTGATAAGAAGTTCGGCGCTCCCCTGATTACAAACGACGGCGTTACAATCGCTAAGGAAATCGAGCTTGAAGATCCTTTTGAGAACATGGGCGCACAGCTTGTAAAGGAAGTTGCTACAAAGACCAACGACGCTGCCGGCGACGGTACTACTACCGCTACCCTGCTTGCTCAGGCTCTGGTTCGTGAGGGAATGAAGAATATTGCCGCAGGCGCAAACCCCATGGTAGTTAAAAAGGGCATGGCTAAGGCTGTAGACGCTACCGTTGATGCTATAGTTGAAAACTCCAAGAAGATTGAAGGTTCTGCTGATATTGCCAGAGTTGCAACGGTTTCCTCCGGCGACGAAAGCGTAGGCGAGCTTATTGCCGAGGCTATGGAGAAGGTTTCCGCCGACGGTGTTATCACAATTGAAGAGTCTAAGACTGCCGAGACTTACAGCGAGGTTGTAGAGGGTATGCAGTTTGACAGAGGATACATTGCTCCTTACATGGTTACAGATACTGAAAAGATGGAAGCAGTTCTTGATGACCCATGTATTCTTATTACTGACAAGAAGATCTCAAACATTCAGGAGATTCTGCCGCTGCTGGAGCAGATTGTTCAGTCGGGCAAGAAGCTGCTGATTATTGCCGAGGACGTTGAGGGCGAAGCTCTTTCCACCCTTATCGTAAACAAGCTGAGAGGCACATTCACTTGCGTTGCCGTTAAGGCTCCCGGCTTTGGCGACAGAAGAAAGGAAATGCTTCAGGATATTGCAATTCTCACAGGTGGTCAGGTAATTTCTGAGGAAATCGGTCTTGAACTTAAAGATACGACTATGCAGCAGCTTGGAAGAGCAAGACAGGTTGTTGTTCAGAAGGAAAACACCATTATCGTAGACGGTGCAGGCTCGTCCGAGGATATTAAGGCAAGAATCCATCAGATAAAGGCTCAGATTGAGACAACAACTTCCGATTTTGACCGTGAAAAGCTTCAGGAAAGACTTGCAAAGCTTTCCGGCGGCGTAGCAGTAATCAAGGTAGGCGCTGCTACAGAGGTTGAGATGAAGGAGAAGAAGCTCCGCATTGAGGACGCTCTTGCTGCTACAAAGGCGGCTGTAGAGGAAGGTATTGTTGCCGGCGGCGGAACTGCTCTTATCAACGCTATGCCTGTAGTAAAGAAGCTTTGCGACAAGCTTGAGGGCGATGAAAAGACAGGCGCAAAGATCGTTCTTCGTGCGCTTGAGGAGCCTATACGTCAGATTGCAGCTAATGCAGGTCTTGAAGGAAGCGTTATTATCGACAAGATCGTACGCTCAAGAAAGGTAGGCTACGGCTTTAACGCATACACCGAGGAATACGTAGACATGATTCCCGCAGGAATCGTTGATCCTACAAAGGTAACACGTTCTGCACTTCAGAACGCAGCTTCCGTAGCGGCAATGGTGCTCACTACAGAAAGCCTTGTAGCTGATATTAAGGAGCCGCAGGCAGACGCTGCTGCATCAGCAGCCGGAATGGGCGGAATGTATTAATTGAATTTTCGCAGATAAAGCAGATAAGTTTCCCTCAGTCGGAATTCAGTCGGTTGAGGGATTTTGTTTGCCATTTACAGTTTACACTTGTGAACAAAATGTAAAAAGAACTGTGTAGTGGCAGCGGCACTTGACATCATGATTTTATCGTGATATAATAGTATAGTTAAAACAAGACAGGGTTTAACTCTGTTTTAATATGCGCTGCTAGCTCAGCTGGATAGAGTGACTGGCTACGAACCAGTAGGTCAGGGGTTCGAGTCCCTTGCAGCGCGCCAAGTCCCAACCCGGGCATGGCAAAAACCGCTATCACTTTGTGATAGCGGTTTTTCTTTTTATCTTTTTAATTTAATATCGATCCGCTCGCCAATCGCTTGCTTCGTTTTGTGATGGCTATCGGTTCGTAACCGTCAAGGGAAGTTTTGGCGGGAGCATTGGTTTTTGACATAGTTTGTAGGGGACGGCGCCCTCGACGTCCCGTTTTTATGCACTATTTTCCACCCAATTAGTGCAACACAAACTCTGTAGCAAACTTCCGACCTCCACAAATCATACCTAGCGGGGACAAACTATGAGCAACCACAAAATTGGAGTGAGCGTCCAGCGAACGTAACGAAGTTAAATTAAAGCATGGGGGCGAAGATTCTGACTACTGAGCGGATAAAACGATTCAGGATATTTTCTTTTATGACGCCGGGCAGTATTCTTTGGGACTTTGCGATTGTGTTAATTATATCTGCCTTGATTTCGCCTATAACATCGCATTTGTATAGCCAGACGCCGTTTTCAAAATGGTGTACAAGACTGCGATAATCAAGATTTATTGTGCCTATCATGGCAATTTCATCGTCGGCGACGTACATCTTTGCGTGAATAAAGCCGGGAGTGTATTCGTAAATTTCCGCTCCGCTGCCAATAAACCTGTGATAACAGCTTCTGGTCATTTCAAAGATTATTTTCTTGTCGGGAATGGCGGGGGTTACAATCTTGACGTCAATGCCGCGTATTGCAGCGTTTTCTATCGCCTGACTAAGCTCGCTGTCAATGATAAGATAGGGAGTTGTGATGTAAACATACCGCTTAGCCTGATTGAGCATGTTCATTATTACCGCCTTGCCTACCTCTTTGTCGTAAATGGGTTTCGGTCCGCTGCCGAATGGTATAACAAAGCCGCTGCCCTCGCAGGGAGGTGAAATGTAGTATTGCCGTGAAGGCTCAGTGTATTTTCTGAAATTAAGGGAGTAGTCGGTGAGAAACATCTTGGTCATTTCAACCACCGCATCCCCCTCAAGGCGTATGCCGGTGTCTTTCCAGTGACCGAACCGCTCGTGACGGTTGATGTATTCGTCAGCTATATTAATGCCGCCGGTGTAGCCTATTCTACCGTCGATAATAAGCAGCTTGCGGTGACTGCGATTGTTGAACTCGTTGTTTGCCTGACCTCTCAGCATTGAAAAGGGCACGGCGCTGATACCCATGTTCCTCAGCTGTTTGTAATAGTCCCCGGGAAGGGTTGACATACAGCCGATGTCGTCGTACACCACTTTTACCTCTACGCCTTGGCTTACCTTTTCCTTCAGAATATCAAGAATGGAGTTCCAGAACACGCCTTCCTCGATAATAAAATATTCCATAAAGATAAACTTTTCCGCACCTTGCAAATCCTCAAGCATGGCAGGGTGCATTTTTTCACCCACCTCAAAATATGTGGCTTTGGTGTTGCGGTAAAGATGGGTGTTAGAGGTGCGGCAAATCTGCAAAGCCTGCCTGTATGCCGTAACATCAGTCTGTTTAAGCAGGGCAAAGTCCTCCGAATCATCCTTGACTTTTACATCGTTAAGCTCCTCAAGACGTCTGATAAACTTCTTGGGAAGCTTTCGGGAGTAGTACATAAAATAAATCATAAACCCCGCTACGGGAATAAGCAGCACAACCAGCAGCCACGGAATTTTGTAGTCGGGGTTATCGTCGGAATTGATTATATTAAGCAGCACGAAAATCTGCGTAGCTACAACGGCAACGCTGAAAAAGGGAATGTACATCAGAGCCACAACAATACCCACCACCGCCGCAGTTTCGACTACAGTGATAAGTATTGCAATAATAAACCTGAAAGGAATGTAGTTTATTTCCTTCTCTGTGACAACTCCTCCGGCGTCAACCGCCATGATCGTCTTTTTCAATCAATCACCCTATTTCTCACGAGAAATCTCCTCTGTAAGCCGCAGAATCTCCGGCGCAATTTTTTTACGCTGTTTGCGTGTTATAATGCTGTAAACGGGGTAGGCGCACGCCAGTATCGCCATTCCCACAATTCCGATAATTACTCCGGGAATAAACATCGACCACTCAAGGCACAGGCACATCCCGAAGCCCATTATAAGAGTTCCTACCACGCCGATTATAATTGAAATCATGGTTCCCGGTCGTGTTACGCCTCTGTCCAGGCGACGCAGCCTGTCCATTTTGGTTTCCCCCTGCGGGAGATATTTCTTTCGTATATTTTCAAGCTCCGCCTGCTGTTTTGCGGAATATGTGTATTCAAACTTTTCGTTTTCCGTCATAACTTTCTCCTTTATCTCATTCTTGTAAAGCTTCCGAATTTGATTGAGCCAGCTTTTTATTTGACGTAACTATCATAAATATCGCTATGCCCAGCACCGCCGCACATACAATTCCGCCGGTAACCGTATTCATCAGCCGCTGATAGCTTTCTCCCCCTCCGAACGCAGAAAACATTGCAGTCTGGAGAGCAAACATCGACATAAGCGCACCCGCAAGGCTGAGCATTTTTGCCGCAGAAAGTATGGGGTTGTTTATCTTTGCAAACTTAACCACGTTCACAACCGCATTTATCAGGCAGTAAAACGCATACAGTGCGGAAATATAAATAATATATCCCCTGTACTCGTATCCCCTGTTCTGCCATATCATCTGAACGGTCATCAGCGTCATTGCCACATTCAGCGCCAGCATCATTATTCCGCACAGTCTTGCACTTTTGTATTCATAAATTCTTCGCTCTGCCGTATGCTCCTTTTTATCGGTAATACGAACGTTTCTAAGCAGCATGAGACGTATTGCGCTGAGTATAACGTAATAAACTCCGATTGCCCACAGCCATGCCGAACGAAAAATTGCTCCCGTTGAGCATTTGAACACAGCGTACATCAGATTGATTATCAACCCGATGTAGAGGGATACTTTAGCTCGGAATTCCCTGTCGTCAAGGTACATCGACGTATATTTGTAACGGTGCATAAAGTTGCGGAATGAAACTATCACCTTTATCTCGTCGCCGTGAATAAGCTCCCTGCATCTTTTCTTTGCCCTTGTAAAATTAAAGCACAGCGTTGTCAGAGCGTACGCCGAAAGCACATATGACACATATGAAATGGGATTTGTATCGCTGAGGAATTTCAGCGATACAATCGTTGCGGGAAATCCTATTACCGAGCTTAAAGCTATCACCCACGCAGGCGGATACAGTATTTTGTTTATAATATCCTTAAACTTCTTCATCTTCACCGCACCTCAGCCTTACAGTAAACGTACTTCCCTTGCCAAGCTCGCTCTGCACTGAAATTTCGCCTCCGGTTATGTCCACCACACGTTTTACCAGCGCAAGCCCCAGACCGTTTCCCTGCCCGGCATGAGAAGTATCGCCCTGATAGAATTTCTCGAAGATGTGTTTGCCCGTTTCCGCCGACATTCCACAGCCGGAATCCGCCACCGTAACAATTGCGTACCCTTCCGCTTCCTTCAGTCTCACCGAAATTTTGCCGCCGTCGTCTGTAAACTTCACGGCGTTTGAAAACAGGTTGTTCCACACAAGGCTCAGCAGCTCGCTGTCTGCACTGATTATTACATTTTCGGCTATATCTGCGTTAATCTCAAGGTTTTTCTTTTCCCATGCTTCCTCAAACGCCAGCAGACATTCGCAAAGCTGTTCGCCTAAATCGTACGGCTTGCTTACGGGATAAATCTGCTGATTTTCCAGCTTATTAAGCTTTAAAATGTTAGTTATCAGCCCCGACAACCTGCGGGAAGCATCGGTTACAGCCTTTGCATATTCTATCCGCTGAACCTCGCTCAGATTGTGGCTTTGCAACAGCGTGCCGTAATTGCTTATAGCCGCCAGAGGAGTTTTAAGCTCGTGGGAAACGTTGGCGATAAAATCAGTGCGCAGCGTTTCAACGCCGCTAAGCTCGCCGGTCATCTTGTTTATACCGTCGATTATAATGTTCAGCTTGTTTGAATCAATGATTTCCCGTGTATTTGAGATACGCACATCAAAATCCCCGTGGGTGATTTTTTCAAGGCTGTTTATTATTCTCCTGACCGGCCGCTCTACCGTTATTTCACGGCGTATCAGATCAAGCCCCCAGAAAATAAAGGTGAGAAAAATTATATTTAAAAAAGTGAGCTTTGCGTTTCTTTCAAGCACGCTTCGTTCAATGTCCACGGCGCGAAGGAACATAAGAAAAGAACAGGTTACAACAAACGCTATCAGTCCGAAGTATACAATAAATCTCAGCACAGCGAAGCCGAACTTTGAAAAGCGGTTTGTGTTCATTTCAGCACCGCCTTGTACCCAAGCCCGTGGACGGTGACAATTTCAAAATCGTCACATTCGGCAAACTTTTCCCGAAGCTTACGCATATAAACGTCCACCGTTCTGGGACCGCTTTCCGTTTCGGCGTCCCAGAATTCGTTCATAAGCTGGGAACGGGTAAAGGTCTTTTTCGGGTAGGAAAGCAGCTTGTATAACAGATTAAACTCCCTTACCGTCAGCTGAATTTCCTCGCCGTCAAGAACTGCCGAACGCTCCTCCGCATCAAGGGTCAGAGCGCCTACCGTAAGCTTTTTTGAACTTGCTATCTTTGCACGGCGCAGCAGCGCACCTATCTTCAGAAGCAGTTCGTCCAGGTCTATGGGCTTTACCATATAGTCATCAATTCCTATGCGGTAGCCCTTCTGCTTTGAGTTGAAATCATCTCTTGCGGTCATAAAAAGAATAGGAATGTCCTGATTAAGGGATCTCACCGTCTGAGCAAACTCAAAGCCGTCAATCTTCGGCATCATTATATCAGATATGATAAGGTCAAACATATTGCCGTACATCTGGTTATACGCTTCGTTTGCATCAAGACAGCCCACCGCTTCATAGCCATTGCTGTTAAGATATGTGCAGACGGTTTTATTCAGATCCTTGTCGTCTTCAACAATCAGAATTTTAAACATAACCATCCTCCGATTCTATAAATTTGACTTATCATAACACACTGATGTTAACGTCTTGTTAAAATACCATCGTTCACAGAAATTTTACAAGAAAGCCTGCACAAAAGCTTATGCAGGCTTATAGGTTATTTTTTCAGGGCGTTGATTCTTTCCTCTGCCGCAGCTTTTCTTGCATTCGCCTCAGCTATCTGCTCTTCACGCTTTGCCTGCTCTGCCGCCTTTCGCACAGAGGGCTTGCTCATCGCTTTGGCTTCCTGAAAATTCGCCTTTGATTCAGCCTTCACCGCCTGAAAATTTGCCTTGTCTACCTCATGCTGAGCCTTTGCGCTCTCTGCCATGTCCTTGAATGCCTTTTTAAAAAATTCGCTCATTGTGATTTCCTCCTAATTTTCAAGATTACAAGTGTTTTTTCTTCTGCCGAAGCATGCGATTGTTACCGCCGTTATTCCCAATACAGCGGAAAGTGCGATTAAAATTCCTTTCATTTTGCTGCCTCCTCTTTTTTACTTTATTCCTTTTATCATAGGTATAAGTCCCACAATAAGAACTATGCCTACAATTCCTACAATAATTCCGGGAATCATGTACTCAGTCCACACCATCGTCAGGCACATTCCGACGCCGAATACTATAGTTGAGAACACTCCGTAAATGACGATTCCCACCGTCTTACCGCTGACCTTGATTGCAGGAGCGCCGGTCATTTTTCTGCGAACGAATATCATTACCAGCAAAATTACTGCGCCTATTACGCCGAATACAACTCCCGGTGTGAAGGCGTCCCATTCGGGGAGAAGCGCCATGCACATTCCCAGCGCAAAAATCAAACCTCCTACGGTTGACATTACCAATGTCACAAAATTTTCTTTCTTCATAGTACTTTACCTCCGATTTATAAGTATTTCAGATATGCTTTTCATCTGTTGTGTATATAATAATCCCCTGTTATTTTTGAAATGTTTGCGAGATGTTAGAGAAATATTAAAGCGAAAATTTTTTGCGCGAGTATTTCTTTTGATATCTCAGGATTTTATTTTCAGACTTTTGCGGTTGCAAGAAAATAAGACCCATGATATAATGTAAAAACAATACACGCCGCCGACGCTCCGACGGCTGAATGTTGCTGAAAGCTGACGTTAATATATAAAGTGGTTTTTCTTTATAAAAAATTAACATGGAAAAATTGCACTTTCTGTCACTTTTGCGTGTTTATACTTATAGTGAGGGTTAATTCGTAAAATCTGAGTTAAACGGCAACGACCCTTGAAATACAACTGTAAAGGAGAATTAATATGAAGGGCAACGCTTATATGGCTATCAGTGAAATCGTTATAACGGAAGATATGAAAGAATACCGAAATATCGCCGCCAGGTATCACAACTTTTCTGATAATTTTAACGCTAAAATAATGCGGATTTCCAAGCTCAGGTTTTCATCGGGAGGCGCCGCTGTCTCTCGCAGATTTTCGCTGAAAAGAGTGGGCAGAAATCTGGCAATGGCGATTATTGTGGCTGTGCTTTCGCTGCAAGGAATGATTTCAATGCTGGCAGATGCGCCTAAAGAATCTACCCTTGAATACGGATTGAAAACACGGCCTGTTGCTAACGGAATGCTTGAGGTGAATTTTCTCGACGACCAGACGGTGGGAGAATTGAACCTACCTGCGGGCGAATTGACTCTGCCGGCGGTTGTGGATTATCACAGCCCCACATATTTCCCCGAGGGCTATTATGTGACAGACGATGTAAAAGAGCATGACTCGAGAATATTGATACTTGAAAATGACGAGGGGGATTTAATTGTTTTCGATCAGGAAAATTTGTGGGGCACTATTAATATAAACAGAGAAAATGCTTATGTCAGAAAAGTTGAGATAAACGGGCATGAAGGAGTTGCCTCTACAAGATACGAAAACGGCGAAACCGCCATGGTGTGGAGTGATGGCAATTACAGGTATATTGTTACGTGCACATCTGCCAAAGTTGATGTGTTTAAGTTCGCAAATTCTGTTCAAAGCGACTAAAATAAAAATTTTTCAAAAAAATATTGCACTTTTTGACTGTTCAGCGTGTTAATACTTATAGAGGGACAAGTTTTGTCTGCTCAATAAGTTTAGTTTCAGGAGGAAAAAAAGTTGAAAAGAATCAGAAGAATTGTGTCAATGCTTTCGGTGGTAGTTTTGATTTTTGTGTTGGGAGTATTTTCGGTATCGGCTGCGAATATTGAGATTATGCCAATGTCCGATTATACTTTGATTAACACTTCAATATGCTACAAAAGCGGAACAAGCTCTGTTACCTACGGTTGCAGATTACAGGGAAACAGCACGAGAGTAGGAAAAATCAGCTACACCTGCCAGCTGCAGATTAAAGACGGCGCATGGACGGATGTTAAAGGTGAGAAGTTCTCAAACACCGATACAGGTTACATATATGAAGTGGATACTGTTTCGGGAACAAAAGGCGAAATGTATCGCTGCGAAACGACCGTAACAATCTACAACACTAGTGGCGCAGTATTGGAAAGATTTATTAATTACAGCGCCGGTATATCATTATAATAAGATAATACTATATAATTGTATATTATTATACCAACGAACTGCTTTTGGCAGACAGCAAAGCATATTGGTATCCGTCGATGCGAAAACCCCTTTTTGTATCACGCCAATTTACAAAAAACTTTCGGCTATGCGTCGGCGGAGGTGATTGAATGTATAAGAACATTCATGTTGCAGTGTTGCCTGTTACCTTGTCTGAAGGACAAATGCCATGCTACAAAAAGATAAGCCGACTTTTTGAAGTGTATGGAGCAAAGGTAATAGATTTTGAGATAAGCTGCGAAAAGTGTAAAGTGATTATTGAAATATCAGACCAGCAGCTTAACGAGTTTATTTATCACGAGTGTATAGCACAAAAGTGCGACTTGCTTATATGACTGTTAAAAAGTAGTTTTGTAAAAAGTGTTCGGAATACCCGAACGCTTTTTATTTTACCCCCAAGCAACGTCTGCCGCCTTTCAGCCGATTTTTATCGAAAAAAGGTTTGACAATTAAATTCGCTTGTGATATAATAACCTTGAAATGAAGTGCTGACGCACTTGACAGAACTTTCTGTTCCCGGTTTGCTTTGCAAATCATTGGGGGAACATTTTATCATGTTAAGGAACCGCCTTGCGAATCTTTTTATGATACAAATATTAAAAATAATTTGCTTGCCGCCGGGTAAGCTGAAAGGCATTGACTTCGTATCGTTAGGCCGCAGAAGATACGAAACCAATGCCTTTATTGCTGCCCGAAAAATCGTATGCAGGCGTTTATAGGGAGGTTTTTATGGCATCTTCAGGTTGTTTTCGGGATTTTGTCAAATATTCGTCTTTAAATGTATTGGGAATGATAGGGCTTTCATGTTACATATTGGCTGACACATTTTTTGTTTCAAAGGGGCTTGGTACAAACGGACTGGCTGCACTTAATCTGGCGATTCCCATTTACAGCTTTATTCACGGCAGCGGACTTATGATAGGCATGGGCGGAGGAACCGCATACTCAATTTACTCCAGCCGCCGGGAGCATACGTCCGCTAACCGTGCTTTTACCAATGCAGTATATCTTGCCGCCGCTTTAGCTGTGGTTTTTGTGCTGACAGGGGTTTTCTTTTCGGAGACTATAACCGATCTGCTGGGGGCGGACGATGACGTATATGATATGACCAAGACCTATTTGCAGGTAATTTTGCTGTTTGCCCCCGCTTTTCTGCTTAACAACGTGCTGCTTTGCTTTGTGCGTAACGACGGCGCTCCTCAGCTTTCAATGGCGGCGATGATTGGCGGAAGCTTATCAAACGTAATACTTGACTGGGTATTCATCTTCCCCTGTCAAATGGGCATATTCGGAGCGGTTTTTGCAACGGGGCTTGCTCCCATAATCAGCATGATTATACTGTCGCCCCATTTTATCCGCAGAAAAAATCGCTTCCACTTTACAAAATGCCGTCCCTCGGGAAAACTTGCGGGCAGGATTTTTTCGGGTGGAGTTCCATCGCTGATAACGGAAGTTTCCTCGGGAGTGGTTATAATCGTATTCAACGCAATTATACTGAAGCTTGAAGGCAACGTAGGCGTTGCGGCTTATGGAGTTATTGCAAACATTTCCTTGGTTATTATCGCAATATACACGGGTATAGCGCAAGGTATTCAGCCTATTATCAGCAGAAGCTATGGGCAAAACAATATTTCAGACATCAATGCAATACTTCGTTATGCGCTTACCGCCATGCTGATATTCTCAGCGGTTATTTACGCTTTGGTATTTTTCGGAGCTTCACAGATAGCAAGCGTCTTCAACAGCGAAAACGACCCGCTGCTGCAAAGCATTGCCGCTCAGGGCTTACGACTGTATTTTATTGCCTGTCCATTTGCAGGCTTCAACATTATTATTTCGGTATACTTTACCTCTACCGAACGGCCTCTGCCTGCCCATATAATTTCCCTGCTGCGTGGTTTCATTGTGATTATCCCCATGGCGTTTCTGCTTTCAAGCGTCGGCAAGATACTCGGCGTATGGTGCGCTTTTCCTGCCACCGAACTGCTTGTGGCGATTACAGGGTTTATATTTTGGGCTTTTATCAGCAAAAGCCGCAAGGCGGTCAAACAACAGAGTGACGTTATTTAAATGTAAGATATGTTTTGCGCTTGCTGTCGGCAAAGGCAACGGTGTCGGCGGCAAGGCAAGTATATTATGCACAATATTTATCTTAAAGCTCTATGATTTATAGTGTGATTTAACAAAAAAAATATTTTTTACTTGACATTTTGGTAAATCCGATGTATAATAATTAAGCTGTCTGATTTTTGAGAAAAAATTCAGCAATTCAGAAAAAGCTATTGACAAGGCTTTGCAATTATGATATACTTATATATGTTGCGGCAGCCGAAACAAGCTGGTGTAGCTCAGTTGGTAGAGCAGCTGATTTGTAATCAGCAGGTCGGGGGTTCGAGTCCGTCCACCAGCTCCATAATTTGTTTTTGGGAGAGTTCCCGAGTGGCCAAAGGGGGCAGACTGTAAATCTGTTGCATTTGCTTCGATGGTTCGAATCCATCCTCTCCCACCATTTTGCATTCACCCTGTGAATGCTTTTTTAATACTTTCTCTGGGGCATTAGCGCAGCTGGGAGCGCATCACACTGGCAGTGTGGGGGTCAGGGGTTCGAATCCCCTATGCTCCACCATTTTTTTAATATCGATCCGTTCGCTATCGCTCACTTCGTTTTGTGAAGGCTATCGGTTCGTAACCGTTAAGGGTAATTTGTCCGTGCATTGGTTTTTGGCATAGTTTGACCATGAATTGGTTTTCGACAATGCTTATGGTAGCATATTTGCAAATTGAAGTGAGTTCATAAACAAGCTAATCCGTTATCACTTTGGTGATAACGGATTTTTTATTTACGTATTCATTTTGACTGCGGCAACAAAGCTCACCGCCCCGTCAAGGCAAGCGACTAAGTTTTCTCTTAGTCGTTTTGCACAAATTATTATTTCAAACTTTGTCTAACTTTTTTTGGGGCAGTTCATTGATATTACGGATTGTATATGATATACTTAATGCATCAGGGGACGGCACCCATAACAAAAAACAGAATGATAATTCAATATCAAAGGTAACGGAGGGGATGACACCCATGGAAAAAAACATTACGGTTACCGATACCCATGGAAATCTAATCGGAACCACCTACCCGAAAAGGGCTAAGGGGTTAGTAAAGAACGGTCGGGCTGAGTATATCGGCGACTGTGAAATACGACTGAATACTCAAGCTCCGATCATAAACGATACGGAGGTAAAAAATATGAGTAAGGTTATAGATTTTAATGCAAGAGAGTTTAAGTTTGACGAAAGCTGTACAAGCAATGTCGGGTCAAGAATGATAGTGACTGACAGCGATGGCGATAACGTCGAGATGTTTGAGATTGGCGACTGGGGCTGGTCGTGGACGCAGATCAAGTGTTCAAAACAGCTTGAGAAGAACACCGACTATCTGTTCAGATTTGCCATGACAGGCGGAATCAACGACACCGAGGACGCCGTTTCTCAATTTATTATCTATCACGGCAATGAGTGGGAGGACAGATTAGTTTATCCCCTCGATAAAAGCCGGTTTAAGCCTGTGCTGAGCAAGAAAACCGAAAACGGCATGCTGAGGATATACGAAATTTCTTTCAATTCAGGAGATTTTGAAGATTATGTTTTTATGTTCGTGGCTCAGAAAGCCGTTGCGGCATTTTTTACTGCAAAGCCTCTTGAAAAGTACGTCTCTTTAGAGGATTACAGCTATGACCAGTGGCAAAGCGAGCGAATGGAACAGCAAAACGCCGCCAATGACTGTAACGACATGGTAAATTGCGACCTTGCCGGCGCTGTAATATCCGAGAAGATGCTTGAAAAGCTTTTGAATTCGGGCATAAAGAATCTGGATCTTGCGGGAGCGGTAATTCATTCGGACGACGAGGATTGCTACGATAGCAATGACACCTGCGATGAACAAGCTTCTGACAAGGATGATATCACCTGCGAAATTGAGGAAACAGTTTCCGACGCAATCAAATCGGCATATGAAAACGTAAAGGCTCAGTACGAAGCTGCACCCAAAGGAAGTATGGAGAAATCCATACTGAAACAGGTCATGGAAGGGTTTTTAAAGGAATCCCGCCGCTAAAAACTTAACGCATTTTAACCTTATATAAAACGAGGGAGAACTCAAAAGGTTCTCCCTCGCTTCTTTTTATAGATACATATCATCTGCTGTTTATAACAATCCCCGTGATTATATCAGCACAGCCCTCATAGCCAAGGCGTCCGCTGTTAAGACACAAATCATAATTCTGCATGGACGACCATTCACGGGTGGTGTTTATGTTGTAAAAATCAGCTCTCTTCTTGTCGTACTTTTTAAGTACATTTTCAACGTCGTCATACTTTATTCCGTGAGCTTCCATTGCGTGATTTACCCGGCTCTCATGGCTGGCGTAAATAAACACGCTAAGGGTTCTGACTACGTTTTTCAGAATGTAATCGGCACATCTTCCCACAATAACGCAAGAACCCTGCTTTGCAATCTCGGTGATAAGCTCCGCCTGAGCCGCAAATATTTTTTCCGTAAGGTCAAGCTTGCGGTCTATTCCCGTTTTGAAGGACAAGGTAGATTTAAAAGGGCTGAGCGTCGCTTCTTCATAATCTCTCAGCTCTTCAGCTGAAATTCCTATTCTTTCCGCCGCCATCTCCAGCAGCTCATGGTCGTAACACTTTACCCCAAGATTATCCGCCACCAGTCTGCCGATGTCACGTCCTCCGCTGCAAAACTGTCTTTCAATAGTAACAACGCTTATCTTAGCCATATTTTCTCCTCCTTTTTAACCGCCGCCCTGTTCCTACGGGACAGCCGTACATATTGGGCTTGAATTTCGCCCGTACTTATTGCTATATCTTTATTATAATTCATTCCCCTTAATATGTCAATTACACTATTATTACAAAGCCTCGGTTTTCATTACAATTTATTCAGCGCAGTAAACAAACTCCCCCGACTTCACCGTTGCTGCAATCTTTATGGCATCAAGACGGCTTACCTCTTGCTCCAGAGGATTTTTATCCATAATGACTATATCCTCGTTTTTGCCTTTCTCCAGCGTCCCTTTTCGGGATTCCTCGCCGTACTGATATGCGGCGTTTACCGTAATCGCTTTCAGTGCTTCAAAAACCGAGATTTTCTCCCTTTCAAGCTGCACACCAGATTTTGTGATTCTTTGGGTGGCACACCACACCGATTCAATCATATCAGGCTCTATTACAGGCGAGTCCTGATGAAATGTAAAAGGTATTCCCCTTTCCAGCGCAGATTTTGCAGGCGACATTCTGCTTGCTCTTTCAAAGCCCAGATTTTTTATGTGAGTATCCCCCCAGTAATAACTGTGAGCGGTGAAAAAAGACGGAATTATTCCAAGGTGCTTTGCCCTGTCAAGCTGTGATGGGGTTACAAACTGGGCATGAATCATTACAAACCGCAGATTTCGGATAATCGGAAATCTCTCCGCCGCCTTTTCCGCACAGTTTAAAAACTGCTCCGCCGCCCCGTCGCCGTTGCAGTGGGCAAGCAGCTGTATTTTATGGAGTGCGGCGTACTCCATTGCCCCAATTACTTCATTATCTTTCATGGTAGGGTAGCCCCTGTACTCCTTCTCCCCCTCGTAGGGTTGCAGCATAAAAGCGGTTTTTCCCTGGGGCGAGCCGTCAAGGAAAATTTTTATTCCCCTGAGTCTGAAATGCTTAAAATCCCCTCCAAGACGATTATAAATTTCATCGGCGTGATTGTAATCGGCATACCCTTCAACATCAACCCTCAGCAGTCCCGACCTTATAAGCTCCTCATAAAGTGGGCAAAGCTCTTTTGTCAACATCCCCTCCTGCACGGTGGTTATTCCGAAAGCTGCATATTTGTCCTGCGCCTTTTCAAAGGCTTGCATATACTCCTCTATACTGCCCATGGGTACTTTTTTCAGGTATTCCACAAAGGCGGATTCCTCCATATATCCGTTGAGCCTGCCGTCTGTAAAGCCGAATTTTCCGCCTTGCGGAGGTAAGGTTTCCTCATTCACCCCAAGCCGCTCCAGTGCAAGAGAGTTAAACACCCCCATATGCCCCGACACATGAGCAACCGCCAGCGGATTATCGGGGCATGCTTTGTCAAGAAAATACCTGTCGGGGTGAACTTCCTCCCTCAGACGGTTGTGGTCGTAGCCGGTGGCTCTCACCCATTCTCCCGGCTTAATGGCATTGCTGCGGATAAAGTCTTTGATTTGGCATTCTATATCCTCAAATGACGCCGCTTTGTCAAGCCTGCACTGCAAAGTCCTATCCGCAACGGCGGCAAAATGGCTGTGACAGTCGATAAAGGCAGGCATTGCCGTCATGCCTTTCAGGTCTATAATCTCATATTCCCCAGCAGGCGGCTCTCCATTTCCAACCTGTGCTATGATGCCGTTTTCAGCTATAAGGTAGTGGAATTTCTCAGGAGATTTCATTGTGATTATATTTCCGTTTTGATACAGTCTTTTCATGCGGTACTCCCTATTTCAAAAGATATTTGGGCTTTAAGACTGACCGTTTAAAGTACCCAAACAAAAAACGGCAGACCTTCAAGCCCTGCCGTTTTATTATGCCCTTACAGCTTCCAGATATTTTTTGCATAGTCCTTTATTGTTCTGTCGGAGGAGAATTTCCCCGCAGAGCACATATTGAGCCAGCATTTTCTTGCAAACGCCAGACTGTCCTTGTAATCGGCGTTTGCCTTAAGCTTTGCCTGAACATAGCTGTCAAGGTCACCTATTACATAATAATGGTCGGGTACATGCCAGCTTGCGCCGTCGGTAAGCGCCTTGTACAGTTCTTTGAAGCTGCCCTCCTGATCTGACGGAACGCCGCCGTCGTCAAGACTGCCGTCGATAAGCTTGTTGAGCACACGGTTTATTCTTTCGTCGCCGAAAACAAGCTTTCTCGGGTCATATTCCGGCATAAGCTTTTCAAGCTCGTCAACTTTTGCTCCGAAGATATACTCGTTTTCCTCTCCCGCTTCTTCCGCGATTTCAACATTTGCTCCGTCAAGAGTGCCCAGTGTCACCGCTCCGTTAAGCATAAGCTTCATGTTGCCCGTTCCCGAAGCCTCCGTTCCCGCAGTGGAAATCTGCTCGGAAATATCTGCAGCAGCCACCAGCTTTTCTGCATAGGAAACGTTGTAGTTCTGTACGAAAACCACCTTTATTAGCTCCTTGGTCTCCGGGTCTGAGTTGACAAGCCTGCCAATCTCGCCTATAAGCTTTATAATCGCCTTTGCTCTGCGATAGCCGGGAGCGGATTTTGCTCCGAAGATATAAGTTGTGGGGGTGAAGTCCTTTATCGAGCCGTCCTTAATGCCAAAGTAGATGTACAAAATGGAAAGGGCGTTTAAAAGCTGTCTTTTGTATTCGTGCAGACGCTTTATCTGAATGTCGAAAATTGTATCGGGGTTTATTTCAACGCCGTCGTGAGCCTTAACAAACTGTGCAAGCTGTTTCTTTTTGGTCTGCTTTATCACCATAAACTCGCGAAGCACGCCTTCGTCGTCCGCATATTTTTTAAGCTCTGCAAGCTTATCAAGGTCCTTTATCCAGCCGTCATTTCCCAGCAGGCGGGTGATAAGAGCGGACAGTTCTTCGTTGCAAAGGGCAAGCCATCGGCGCTGGGTTATACCATTGGTTTTGTTCTGAAAACGCTCAGGATACAGTTCATACCAATCCTTTAATGTCTCAGCTTTCAGTATCTGGGTGTGTATCTGAGCCACACCATTGGTGTAGGAGGACATATACACCGCCATATCCGCCATTTTCACCATTCCGCCCGAAATTGGCGCAAGCTTTTCGATAAACTCTCTGTCCTTGCCAAGAGCGTACATATCCTTGATAAACCGCTCGTTTATCATAAGAATATACCCATAAACTCTCGGAATAATGCTCTCCACCAGCGATGCGCTCCACTTTTCAAGGGCTTCCTGCATAATGGTATGGTTTGTATAGTTAAAGGTTTTTCTTGTTATCTCAAAAGCCTTGTCAAAATCCATTCCGTAAACATCGCAAAGCAGCCTCATAAGTTCCGGGATAGAAATTACGGGGTGAGTATCGTTAAGCTGTATTGTAACCTTGTCGGAAAAATTATCAAGGGTTCCGTTGCGCTCCAAGTGCTTTTTCACAATGTCGGCAAGAGAAGCCGCAGAAAAGAAATATTCCTGCTTAAGACGCAGAATTTTCCCTTCATCGCAGTTGTCGTTAGGATAGAGTACCATTGAAATGTTCTCGGCATTAGTTTTTGCCGCCACAGCTTCGGCATAGTTTCCGCAGTCAAACCGGGCAAAATCAAAGCCGTCCACCGCCTCAGCCTGCCACAGTCTGAGGTTTCCCACATTTTCTGTGCCGTAGCCTATTATCGGCATATCATAGGGAACAGCCTTCACTGTCTGGTCGGCATACACTACCTCTACAGCATCAGCATCGCAGCGCTTTGACCATGGGTCGCCGTATCTCTGCCAGACGTCGGCATATTCCCGCTGAAAGCCGTTTTCGATGGCTTGTTTGAAAATTCCGTATTTATAACGTATTCCATAGCCGTCCAGCGGAATGTCATGAGCAGCAGCGGAATCGAGAAAGCAAGCCGCCAGCCTGCCAAGACCTCCGTTACCAAGGGCGGCGTCCTCGATTTCTTCAAGCTCCGAAAGGGACCGTCCATGCTCCTTTAAAATTTCATCAACATCATCTTTAATACCAAGACACATCAGATTGTTATAAACCGCCCTGCCCATAAGAAATTCCATCGACAGATAGCAGGCACGCCTGCCCAAAAGATGCTTAGCCTTGCTTTCCTCCCACCTGTCGGCAATACCCCGCATTACCGCTTTAGCAATGCTGTCGTGCAGCTGAACCGGCGACGCATTTTCAATGGATCTGCCAAAATTGCTTTTCAGATTGCTTTTAATTTCATTAATCAAATTATTCCTGTCCATTTATGCTTATCCTTTCATTAGGCTTATTTTGAGTCCTCCCCCAACCTGTCGTAAAGCTTTGTAAGGTCATATATCTTTTGCGCAAGCTCCTCGGTAAACATATCCTCCGTAGCTCTCCACTGCCAGTTTCCGCCTAAGGTAGAGGGCGTGTTCATGCGTGCGTTTGAATCAAGCTCAAGAAAATCCTGCATCTGAGCAATTGCCGTATCGGATATGCTTGCCCATGCCGCCCTTATCATTCCCCATGGTATGTCCTTGTTACGCTTTACGTTCAGGTAATCCCGGCAGAATTTAAGCTCCTTGCGTCCGGCGCTTTTTACCCAGCCGACAGCGGTTTCGTTGTCGTGTGTTCCTGTGTAGCATACATTATTTGAATTTTTGTAGTTGTGAGGCAGGTAGTTGCTTTTTCCGTCGGGGTCAAAGGCAAACTGCAAAACCTTCATTCCGGGAAAGCCGCTGCTTTTAAGCAGCCTTGCCACCTTAGGCGTAATAAATCCCAAATCCTCGGCAATTATGCGGCATTTGCCCAGCTGCTTTTTTACCTCTTTAAAAAGCTTCATATCCGGACCCTTGCGCCATTCCCCCACAACGGCGTCCTCTCTGCCGTAAGGAATGGTGTAGTAGCTTTCAAAGCCTCTGAAATGGTCTATTCTCACCACATCATATGTTTTAACGGCCGCCCTTATGCGGTCTATCCACCAGCGGAAGTTTTCTTCCTCCATTACGTCCCAGCGGTAAAGAGGATTTCCCCACAGCTGCCCCTTTACTGCAAACACATCGGGAGGACAGCCTGCCACGTCGATGGGAGTTTTATTTTCATCAAGGAGAAAATACTCCGGCTTTGTCCATACCTCTACGCTGTCGTAGGCGACATAGATGGGAATGTCCCCGATTATATCGATGCCCAGAGAGTTTACATAGCTTTTAAGCTTCCCCCACTGCTTTGCATACTGGTACTGCACAAAGCACCAGAAGCCAATATCATCGGAATACTCTGCCCTTGCCTTTGCAATGGCTTTGTCCTCAAACATTCTGAGGGGCTGTTCCCACTGATACCACGCCTTGCCGCCGTGAGCGGATTTAAGCGCCATAAACAATCCGTAATCCTCTACCCAGCCTGCGTTTTGCTCCATAAAAAGCTTGTAGTCGTTATCATTTGCTCCGTCAAAGGCTTTGTACGCCTTTCTCAGCACTCCGAACACTTTTTTATACAGCAAACCGTAATCAACCTGAGTAGGGTCGTCACCCCAATCAATTTTTTTATAATCGGTCGGCTTTAAAAGCCCCTCCCTTTCCAGCGTTTCAAAATCAATAAAATAAGGATTTCCTGCAAATACCGAAAAGCTCTGATAGGGCGAATCTCCGTAGCTGGTAGGAGAAATCGGAAGAATCTGCCAGTATCTTTGTCCGCAGTTTTTGAGATAATCCGCAAAGTTCATCGCTTCCCTTCCCAGCTTTCCGATTCCGTAGCAGTTGGGCAGCGAGGATATATGCATAAGTATTCCGCTTGCTCTCATAAAATCAAGTCCTTTCCCTTTATCCGGGTTTGACGGCTATAAACTGTCCGCAGTTATATTATATATTATTTTCGCTTCAATAGCAACTTTCAAGGCGGATTTTGGCAAAAAATTAACGCCGGATTTCATTACAATTCAGCATCCGGCGGTTACAAAATGGTAACGGGAATTTATTTGGACAGTTGAAAACTTACCTGTCCGGCGGAAAAAAGTGTTGAAAACTCTGTTGAAACTGTTAAAAACTCGGGGCATAGCACCAACGAGCAGTTGAAAACTTTTAAATCTTTCAACATCAGTACGTTTTTTTACTCTTTTCTGTTACCCCTTTGTAATAAACGGATTCATGGAGCTGTACAAAAAATCCGACACAATTTTGATTATATCCGAATTGTAAACTATTCTGAGTATCTGTTTTGTAATAATTATAACGAAAAATTCGGGTGCACAGGCTAATCAGTATATTTTTCAATAAAGCTTTCCACCGAACTTTTAAGCTCCTCAATATCCGCCCTGCTTACGGCAATCTGAGTGCCGTCAACGTCTTTTGCGCAGTATTCTCTTCCCACCAGATAGTCAAGGCTTACGTTGAAATAATCCGCCATTTTTATAAGCGTGCCAATATCAGGCTCCACGTCGTGATTTTCATATTTATTTATGCTCTGCTGTGAAACCATTACCGCATTTGCCAGCTCTCGCTGTGAAACGCCTTTTTGGCTGCGCAGCTTTTTAAGATTCTTTACCATCATTTTAAATTCCGCTCTTACAAGCGATTGGTATCCTCCTTCCCATACATGGGATGGGTATTAACAACCTTTAACACCTCTAAATTTATTATAACAAATCTACGTTGTTATACAAACACTTGAATTTTGTTGTTGACAACTATTATTAGTAGTGATATAATAAAATCGTCCCAAGGTGCGGCAAACGGACGATATTCTTAGTCTGTGTGGCGATACAGCATTATCGTCAATGGCAAGCTTAAAAATTAATTCTTAATTTTAGGTAAAATCCATTGACAAATGCTCAATCAAGGGATATACTCAAATCGAATGATGTTTACCGCCCAAGGTGTGAGAAGCTCCTCCTTGAAGCTTTAAGAAGGGTATTGGCGGCTGCATCAGTAAAATTCTCTTTTTACGAAAGGAAATAAGTTTATGGAAACGCAGTCTAACAATGTGCTGGAAGTCCGCGGACTGTCAAAGCAGTACAAAAAAGGCGTTTACGCTTCGCAGGACGTAACCTTTGAAGTGCGAAAGGGTGAAATCTTTGCCCTTATAGGTCCTAACGGAGCGGGAAAAACCACTACCATCAGAATGATCGCCACTTTGCTAAAAGCCACCGAAGGGGACGCTGTTGTGGCAGGTCACAGCATTCTGACCGAGCCTGAAAAGGTAAGACAGAACATTACATACCTCCCCGACGAAGCGGGTGCATACAAAACCATGACCGGCAGAGGCTATCTTGAATTTATGGCAGGGATTTATGCCGACAACAAAGCTCAGGCGGCGGAGTTTGTAAAGACAGGTTGCGAAATCTGCGAGCTTGGGGACAGACTTGACGACAAGATAGGAAGCTATTCAAGAGGTATGATAAGAAAACTGCTGCTGGCAAGGGCGATAATGTCAAAGCCTGCCCTGGCAATTTTCGACGAGCCTACCTCGGGACTTGATATTATAAACGCCCTTGAAATCAGGCGAATGATAAAAGACCTTGCCGCTCAGGGAATGAGCTTTCTCCTTTCCTCCCACAACATGCTGGAAATAGAGTATGTTTCCGACCGTGTGGGAATAATTGCAAAAGGGCATCTGCTGGAGGTGGGTACTCCCGCAGAGTTAAAGGAAAAATACAACACCCAGAATCTTGAGGAAGTATTTGAAAAGGTGGTGATGAGCAATGAAGTTTGTTAATCTGCTCCGCAAAGAGCTGAAAGAAATGCTCACTCCCCAGACTATTCTTACTCTTGTGATAATGGTTATAATCCTGTCGGTTGCGGGAGATGCAATGAGCGGAGTTGTGGAGGACGCTGCCGAGGAAATTTCACAGATAACAATCTGCGACCAGGACGACACCGAGTTTACCCGGTCGGTTATCGCTCTTATGGAAAACCCCGGCGACGGAGTTCAGAACGAGGTTACCGAGGTTGAGCTGCAAAGCGACGATTATGCCGAGGAGCTTGAAAGGCTTGACACCAAAAGCCTTATCATTATCCCTGAAGGCTTTACCCAACAGGTAAACAGCGGTCAGCAGGCTGAAACGATATTTGTAAGTCAGATGACCTCTCTTTCAACTATGGCGAACATCTCCACCGGCTCTGACGTTGCCCTTTCCATAATCGAGGATGCGGTAAAATCCGCCCTCTACTCAGATAAAATTACCGAGGGGCAGCTTACCGAGGAGGAGATAAGCCAGCTTGAAGCGCCGGTTACAATTTCCGAAACCACCGTTGTGGGCAACAAGTCGGCTGACGTTTCTGCCACTATACTTTACTCCATGTGCCAGATGCAGGGTATGTTTGTGCCGATAATAGTTTATCTGCTTATTATGTACTCCTCACAGATGATACTCAACGCCGTTTCTACGGAAAAGCTTGATAAGACACTTGAAACGCTGCTTTCCGCTCCCGTTTCAAGGCTGGCGGTGCTCAGCTCCAAAATGCTTTCCGCCGCCATCGTTGCCGCCATTTATGCGATAGTATTCATGTTCGGTATGAACAACATGATGTCGGGGCTTACAATGGGCGACACCTCAGAGTACACCGAAGTGGTGGAATACTTAGGACTTTCTCTTTCGGTTGGACAGTATGTGCTGGTGGGAATACAGATGTTTACCACAATTCTCATCTCCCTTTCCATCTCGCTTATTCTGGGCGCGCTTGCAAAGGACGCAAAGTCGGGTCAGACTCTTATCATGCCTATCATGATAGCGGCGATTATACCCTATCTGCTGTCCCTTATGCTTGACATCAAGACCCTTTCGCCCGTGCTCAGATTTATAGTATACGCTATTCCGTTTACCCATACCTTTATGGCTTCTGAAAACATCATGTTCGGCAACATGACAATTTACTGGGGCGGACTGATATATCAGATTATTGTGCTGATAGTGTGCATGAGCTTTGCTATCAGGGTGTTTACAAGCGACAAGATATTCACAATGTCTTTAAGCGTAGGACAGAAAAAGAACAAAAGACAGACAAGGTCGCTGTTTGCAAGAAAGTAACCTGACTGTCTGCTATAAACCAAACAAAAACAGCCTTACCATTCAATTCGGTAAGGCTGTTTTCTGTTTCCCACGTAAGCTCCACAGTGCAAAAAAAAGAACCTCTCCGCCAATAAGCGGAAAGGCTCTTGCAAGCTTACGAAATTAATCCTCGTTTGAAGCTGACTCGATATATTTTACAATATCTCCGACAGTCTTGATGTTCTCAACCTCTTCATCGGGAATCTCAACATCAAACTCCTCCTCGATTGACATAACAAGGTCAACAACGTCAAGCGAATCTGCACCAAGGTCGTCAACGATCGATGATTCCATAGTAACATCGTTCTCATCTGCGTCAAGCTGATCTACAACGATATCACGAACCTTTTCAAATACCACTGAAAGCACCCTCCATTCTACTGAGAATATGCGGCAGCACAGCAAACCTATGATGCCTTACAATAGTTGAACACAACAGCAAGCAATCCCTTTAAATAGATGGGCTGCTATTCTCTTGAAAATCGCCAACTATCCTAAACTTATTATAACGTTCATTTAGCAATTCGTCAAGCCCTTTTTTCAATTTTCTTTGCAGAGCCTCATAAATATAATCGGATATGTTCTCGGCAGTCTGGTCGCAGTCGTTGTGAGCGCCTCCTGCCGGCTCGGAAATGATGTAATCGCACACCTTAAGCCGCCGAAGATCCTCAGCGGTTATTTTCATAATATCGCAGGCCTCACGCTCCCTTGAAGCGTCCTTCCACAGGATAGACGCAAAGCCTCTTGGAGATATTACCGAGTAAATTGCATTTTCAAGCATAGCAAGCTCATCGCACACCGCCATAGCAAGAGCTCCACCCGAGCCGCCTTCCCCCAGTATGATAGAAATCACGGGGGTTCTCAGGGTCATAAACTCCATAATGCTTCTGGCAATAGCCTCGCCCTGACCACGCTTTTCAGCCTCTACGCCGCAGAATGCGCCCGATGTATCCACCAGGCATATTACAGGTCTGTGAAACTTCTCAGCCTGCTTGGCGAGCCTAAGCGCCTTTCTGTAACCCTCGGGGTGGGGCATTCCGAAGTTGCACTCCTTGTTTTCCTCAAGGTTTCTTCCCTTTACCTGAGCGATAACGGTAACAGGCAAACCCTTGAAGCGGCACACTCCGCCCATAATCGCTCCGTCGTCGCCGTAATAACGGTCGCCGTGCATTTCATAAAAATCCTCAAATATCAGCGGAATATAATCCCTTACCGTAGGCCTGCCCTTGTGACGTATTATATCAAGCCTCTGGCTGGCTGTAAGATTGCTCATAATGTTCCGCCCTCCTTATTATTATGAAGCTTAAGCAGATGTGCGAGAGTTCTTCTCATTTTCTTACGCTCCACAATCATATCTACAAAGCCTGCTTCAAGCATAAACTCCGCAGACTGAAATTCATCCGGCAGCTTCTGCTTTATAGTACCCTCGATAACTCTTCTGCCTGCAAAGCCTATAAGCACCTTGGGTTCGGCAATAATTATATCTCCCAGCGACGCAAAGGACGCCGTTACCCCGCCTGTGGTGGGGTCGGTCATAACAGTAATATAAAGCAGTCCCGCCTGGCTGTGACGAGCCACCGCTCCACTGGTTTTCGCCATCTGCATAAGGGAAACTATACCCTCCTGCATTCTTGCGCCTCCCGAAGCGGTAAAAGCTATTACCGGCAACTTGTTTGCGGTGGCATATTCAAAGGCTCTGGTAATCTTCTCACCCACAACGCTGCCCATTGACGCCATCATAAAGTTTGAGTCCATTACAATAATTACAATGTCCTCGCCCCTGATTTTGGCTCTTCCGGTGATAACGGCGTCCTTAAGCCCCGTCTTTTCTCTGAGGGATTTCTGCTTTTCCTCGTAATCGGGAAAATCAATGGGGTTTTTTGAAATCATGTCTGCGTCAAATTCTTCAAGGCTGTCCTTGTCTATGGTGATATCAAGCCTTTCCTTTGCCGTCAGACGGGAATGATAGTTGCAGTTGGGGCAAACCTTTCCGTTATTCTGAAAGTCCTCCATAAAGGTAACGCTTGCGCATCTGGGACATTTAAAAAGCAGTCCCTTGGGAATGTCCGTTTTGCTTTTCTTAACGGCTTCGGGCTTACTTTCCGTTCCGTTAAACCTCGTCTTTACAACCGAAAACAAATCTTCAAGCATTTAAACCCGCCCCCTTATATAATTTCCGTACGGTTAAGATAACCGTTATCGTAATCGCCCTTTAAAAATGCGTCGGTGCGAATAAGCTTAAGCTGAAAATCAATATTTGTGGCAACTCCGTCCACAATAAATTCAGACAGCGCCCAGGTCATCTTGGCGATTGCCTCCTCACGGTTTGCGCCGTGAACAATAAGCTTTCCTATCATGCTGTCGTAATAAGGTGGAATCTCATAGCCCTGATAAACCGCCGTGTCCACCCTTATTCCGGGACCACCCGGAATGTGCAGCGACTGAATAACTCCCGGCGACGGACGGAATCCCAGCGCAGGATTTTCGGCGTTTATTCTGCACTCTATCGAATGACCGTTTAGCTTTACATCCTCCTGCTTAATTGCAAGATGTTCACCCGAAGCAATAAGCAGCTGCTGCTTTACAAGGTCTATTCCCGTAACCTCCTCGGTTATTGGGTGTTCAACCTGTATACGGGTGTTCATCTCCATAAAGTAGAAGTTGCCCTTGTTGTCCACCAGAAACTCAATCGTTCCCGCATTGCGGTAGCCGCAAACCTTGGCAGCCTTTACCGCCGCTTCGCCCATTTTCTTGCGAAGCTCCTCGGTCATTATGGGCGAAGGCGCTTCCTCAAGCACCTTCTGATTTCTCCGCTGCATGGAGCAATCTCTCTCGCCCAGATATATAACGTCGCCGTAATTGTCCGCAAGAATCTGAATTTCAATATGCTTGGGATTTTCGATAAACTTCTCTATGTAAATCTCGTCATTGCCGAAGCAAGCAAGAGCCTCCTGCTTTGCCGCAGTCATCTGCCCTTCCAGCTCGTCGTCTGAGCGGACAATTCTTATACCTCTTCCGCCGCCGCCTGCCGACGCCTTTACCATAACGGGATAACCCAGCTGATTTGCAAGGGTGTGAGCGGCGTGTATGTTAGAAATTGCGCCGTCTGAGCCCATTATTACCGGCACTCCCGCTTCTTTCATTGTTTCCTTTGCCTGAGCCTTGTCGCCCAGCATTTCAATGCTGTGAGCTCTGGGACCTATAAAAGTTATTCCGCACTTTTCACAGGTTCGGGCAAAGGCAGGGTTTTCCGACAAAAATCCGAAGCCGGGGTGAATAGCCTCCGCCCCCGTTACCTCGCAAGCGGCTATAATCGCTTTTACGTTAAGATAGCTGTCCTTGCTTGCCGCAGGACCTATGCACACCGCCTCGTCAGCAATTTTTGCGTGAAGAGCATTTTTATCAGCGGTAGAATATACCGCTACCGTATGTATTCCCAGCTCTCTGCACGCACGTATTACACGAACCGCAATTTCTCCGCGGTTTGCTATTAAAACCTTTTTGAACATAGCCTTTTCGCCTTTCACAAAGAAATTTCAAGAAAATCTGCACCGACGCAGTATATAAGCATCGGGCAGTGCAACCGCCTTACAGCAAGAAGCTTACATTCCTGCCGCTTATTTTATGGCGAAAGTGATTTCCGCAGAAACCGCCTTCTTGCCGCCTACGGTGGCAAGCGCTTTTCCCACGCCGATAGGCCCTTTAATCTTTATAATCTCAACCTCAATGTTGAGAGTATCGCCGGGAACTACCTGCTGACGGAACTTGCAATCCTTTATTCCGCCGAAAAGACCGATTTTGCCCTTGTTTTCAGGCATGGAAAGCAAAGCCACAGCCCCTGCCTGAGCGCACATTTCAACCATAAGCACTCCCGGAGTTACGGGATAGCCGGGGAAATGTCCCTTAAACCAGAAATCGTCCTCTTTCATATACTTTGTGGCAACCACTCTCTTGCCTACCTCAAGCTCGTTTACCTCGTCGATAAGCAGGAAGGGGTCGCGGTGAGGGATAATCTCCATTATCTGTTCTCTGTTTAAAACTACTGCCATTTCGCTTCCTCCGTTATCCGATTATCATAACCGTCTGGTCATACTCCAGAGCGTCGCCGTCATTAACAAGAATCTCCTTGACAACTCCGTCAAATTCGCTCTGAACCTCATTCATAACCTTCATTGACTCAATAATGAAAATCGTATCCCCCTTCTTAACCTGCTGCCCCACCGTTACAAACGGCTTGTCGTCAGGCGACGGAGCGGCATAGAATGTTCCCACAATCGGCGCTTTTACCTGATTGCCCGACACTGCAGGAGCAGCATTTTCTGCACTTTGCGCCACCGCAGCCGTTTGCTGAGGCATTACAGGCATAGCGGGCATCGGCGGTGGAGGAGGACACTTTTGTCCCTTTATGGTAAACTTAAAATCGTCCTCTTCTATAGTTATCTCCGAAAGACCTTTTTCGTTTATAAGGTCAGCAAGCTTTTCGATATTTTCCTGTGTGAAATCAAAACCTATCTTTCCCATATATATTCTCCTTAATCAACATATTTTTTAAGGCAGATAGTAGCGTTGTGTCCGCCGAAGCCCAGGGAGTTGGAAAGCGCACCATTAATATCAACCTCTCTGTTGCCGTCAACGCAGTAGTCAAGGTCACATTCGGGGTCGGGAGTCTTGTAGCCCAGTGTCTTGTGAACAAGACCTTCCTTAACGGAAAGAGCGGTAACGATAGCTTCAACTCCGCCTGCCGCTCCCAGCAGATGACCAATCATTGACTTTGTGGAATTGATAACAGTCTTTCTTGCCGCATCTTCTCCCAGAGCAAGCTTTATTGCAACGGTTTCGTACTTGTCGTTAAGCTCGGTTGAAGTTCCGTGGGCGTTAATATAGTTGACCTCATCGGCTTTAAGTCCCGCTTCTTCATAAGCGTGCTTCATAGCGTATGCCGCCGCTTCTCCGGTGGGGGCAGGGCTTGTAATGTGGAAAGCGTCGTCGGTTGCGCCGTAGCCTGCTATTTCAGCGATAATCTCAGCGCCCCTTGCCTTTGCGTGTTCAAGCTCCTCAAGGCAGAGTATTCCCGAACCCTCGCCCAGAACAAAGCCCTGTCGATTGAGGTCAAAAGGCGTAGATGCTGTTTCAATTGTTTCAGCTCTGGAAAGTGCCTTCATATTATTAAAGCCGCCCAGGGAGAATCTTGAAATACAAGCCTCAGCACCTCCGCACAGGCAAACGTCAAGATAGCCGTCCTTTATTTTGCGGAAAGCCTCGCCTATTGCGTGAGTGCCGGAAGAGCAGGCGGTAGTGGTGCAGAAGTTGTCGCCCTTGAAGCCGGTTTTCATTGCAACCATTCCTGCCGCCATATTGCTTATCATCATAGGAACAAAGAAAACCGAAATCTTATCGGGCTTTTCGTTAAACTTTGTAACTTCATGCTCGGTCAGGTTCAGTCCGCCTATTCCCACGCCGATAATAACGCCGGCTCTGAATGGGTCAACGTCCTTGAAATCGCTGCCTGCCATTTCAAGCGCCTGCTTTGCAGAACACAGTGCAAACTGGGTGAACCTGTCCATTCTCTTGGCGTCTTTTTTATCTATGTACTTGCTGTTGTCAAAGTCCTTTACCGCTCCTACAACCTTAACGGGAAAGCCCTCCGTATCAAACTGGTCAATATATGAAATACCGTTTTTATTGGCCTTGATATTATCCCAGAACTCAGAAACGCTCTGCCCCAGAGGGTTGACCGTTCCCATTCCCGTAATAACTACTCTTCTCATTTGAACACTCCTTTTTTGCAATTGACAAGACGCTGTTTTCCGCCTTGCCTGTTATAGCGCCGCCGGGAGCAATGCATTGCCTTCAGAAACAAGCCGCCCCAGCGTTTCGCTTAATAATTACATTGAAAGTCCGCCGGAAATTTCTATAACCTGTCCCGTAACGTAGCTTGCATCCTTTGAAGCTAAGAACGAAACCACTCCGGCAATCTCCTCAACCTCGCCGTAACGCTTCATTGCAATCTGAGCAATCATAGCGTCACGCTGAGCGTCGGTCAGCTTGTCGGTCATGGGTGTTTTGATAAATCCCGGAGCAACGGCGTTGCAGGTTATTCCCCTTGAGCCCAGCTCCTTTGCAACCGTCTTGGTCATTCCGATGATAGCCGCCTTTGAAGCGGAATAGTTCATCTGACCGGGATTTCCGTAAACGCCCGCAACGGAGGAAAGATTAATAATCCTTCCCGACTTCTGACGCATCATAACGTTTCCCACAAATTTACTCATATTAAATACGCTCTTCTGGTTTACCGCAATAACGCTGTCGTACTGCTCCTCGCTCATTCTTGCCATAAGGCCATCCCTTGTGATGCCGGCGTTATTGACAAGCACATCTATTGTGCCGAAACGAGCCTTTACCGCCTTGACGGTTTCCTCAACCTGAGAATAGTTTGAAACGTCGCAGATGAATTTTTCCACCTCAACGCCCTCGGCTTTGATTTTATCCATTATGTCGTTACTTTCAAACATTGCCTCGCTGATGTCGTTAAGAGCAATATTATAGCCGTCCTTTGCAAGACGAAGAGCGATAGCCGCTCCTATTCCTCTCGCCGAACCTGTAATCAGTGCTGTTGCCATGCTTTTTTCCTCCTGTTTTATGCTGATTTATCTGCTGCCCGATAACTAATTGGCACAGTTATTCGCCGGTCACATATTCCGAAATAATATCATACCAGAATTCGCCCAGCTTTGAATAGCCCTCTTCCGTAGGATGAACGCCGTCCTGCAAATCTTCCTTGGTGAGAGCGCTGTTGACGTCAGCAAGCTCTATATTGGCGCCTGCCGCCTTTTCCTCTTCAACCAGAGCCCTAACCTCTTCGTTGAAGTCGTCTACGCACTGGTCCATGCTTTCAACGGTAAAATACTCGGGGTCAATGTATGTAGTGTCCTCAGCGTTCATATAGGGAAGGGTTGCAAGATAAAGCATACCGTCCTCCGGCAGCTTTTCAAGAATGCTGTCAACCAGGGCTTTAAGTCTATCTCCTGCGGTGTCAAGCTCATAAAGGCTCAATATGTCGTTTGTGCCTATCTGAAGCATTACCACATCGGGAGTATATGTTGTGAATATATCGTCGATTTTGTCGGATATTCCCGCACGTCCGCCCGTAATAGAATATTCTCCCGGTATAGCGTCGATGGAAAAGCCGGTATAACCGCAGTAGTCATTGTCATAGCAGTCCCCGCCCTGCTTTTCACCGACAAAATCCACGTACTGAGATAAGCCGTTTTCCTCAAGGAGATTTGCAAGGGAAACCCGGTACGCTCCGTTGTAGGTAAATCCCTCTGTTATAGAATCTCCGAGAGGCATAAGCTTAATGCTTCTGGGATATTGCACATCATCTTCCGAAGCTACGCTTTCCGTTACGCTTTCCTCAGTACTTTCTGCAGCGCTTTCCGCCGCCGAGCTTACCTCCTCCTGAGAAGAGGAAGTATCCGTTTCGCCGCAAGCTGACAGCAGCATTGCAGACAACAACAAGGGCAAAAGAACTTTCTTCATTTTCATACCGTGTCCCTAACAGGGAGCACACCTCCTTTTACTATTCTGTTTTTTGATTATCAATCCCCGAGCTGAAAGGACTGCTTTACTTATTAAGCAGCTGCTCTGCCTGAGCAAACATTTCCTCTATCATGTCCTTTGCAGGCTCGATTTTGTTTACCATTCCCGCAATTGCTCCGCAAAGGAAAGAGCCCTCCTCAAGATTGCCATCCTGAACCGCCTTTCTCAGCGAGCCTAAAGTTATCTTCTCAAATTCGTCGGGAGTAAGTGAGCCGTCCATTTCGCCGCTGGCAAGTCTCTTTGAGAACTTGGTCTTTACGTTTCTGCAAGGATGACCTGTAGTGCGTCCCGTTACAATGCTGTCGGTATCCTTGGCCTTTATAACCAGCTCTTTATACACCGGGTGAATCTGGCACTCCTCAGCCGCAAGGAAGCGAGTGCCCAGCTGAACGCCCTCAGCGCCCAGCATAAAGGATGCGGCGATTCCTCTGCCGTCGGCAATTCCGCCTGCCGCTATAACGGGTATCTCCACAGCGTCAACAACCTGTGGCACAAGGCACATGGTGGTGTTTTCGCCGATATGACCGCCTGATTCGGTACCCTCGGCAACAACGGCGTCCGCGCCGGCTCTTTCCATTCTCTTTGCCAGAGCCACCGACGGAATTACCGGGATAACCTTAATTCCGGCTTCCTTCCATGCCGCCATATACTTTCCGGGGTTGCCTGCGCCGGTAGTAACTACCGGAACGCCCTCCTCAACAACCAGCTTTGCCAGGTCCTCAGCGTTGGGGCTCATAAGCATGATGTTTACGCCGAAAGGCTTGTCCCCTACGGCAGCTTTGGTTTTTCTGATCTGCTCTCTCAGATAGTCGATGGGAGCAGAACCGCCTGCGATAAGTCCCAGACCTCCCGCATTGGAAACTGCCGAAGCAAGGGTGGATTCCGCAATCCAAGCCATGCCGCCCTGAATGATGGGGTATTTAATCCCCAGAAGTTCCGTGATTCTTGTCTTCTTAGTTGTCATATGATTTACTCCTTTTATCTGAAGTCTGACGGCTGTCTTTTGAAAATCTCCGTCTAAAATTAATACTCAAACACCACTCCGCCGTAGGTAAGTCCTCCGCCAAAGCCTACAAGGCAAACCTTGTCGCCTCTTTTGATCCTGCCGTCCTTTACCGCATCGTAAAACGCCAGCGGTATTGACGCTGAGGAGGTATTGCCGTAACGGTCGATATACGTAGGGAACTTGTCCATAGGCAGTCCAAGATGCTTTGCCGCAGTTTCAATGATTCTGATGTTTGCCTGATGAGGAACAATAGCATCAAGCTCCTCAGGCTTTATGCCTGCTTTTTCGCACGCCTTTTCAACTGCATTGGGCATAGCCTTTGTAGCAAATTTGTATACTTCCTTGCCGTCCTGATAGAAATAATGCTCTTTGGTCTGAGGCATTGACATATCAAAATCTTCCATATTGGTGCGGAATACGTTTTCCGACTTAAGCGCACGAGCCACAACCTTATCCGCTCCGTTTCCGTCAGCGCCCAGGAAGTTTGAATACAAAGCACCCTCACATTTTTCAATCACAAACGCACCTGCGCCGTCGCCTAACAGCACACAGGAGGAACGGTCGGTATAATCCGTGAACTTTGAAAGCTCCTCCGCCGCAACCACAAGCACAGTTTTAACGTCGTCGCCGCTATAGAGATATCTTTTCGCTGCGTCAACCGCATAAGCAAAGCCTGAACAGGCGGCGTTTATGTCAAACGCCATGCAGCCGATTGCTCCGATTTCACGCTGAATAAGGCAAGCCATTGACGGAGTATAAAAATCCGCCGTAACCGTTGCGGCTATGATAAGGTCAATCTCCTCGGGGGAAATGCCTGCGTCGGAAATCGCTTCCTTCGCCGCCATTGCGCCCAGATAATATGTAGGCTCGCCGTTTGTAATGTGTCTGGTTTTGATGCCCGTTCTCTGAGTTATCCACTCGTCGCTGGTATCAACAATCTTTGTGAAATCCTCGTTTGTCGCTACCATCTCAGGAACGTATCTGCCTATCCCTTTAACCTTAATTCCCTGTTTCTTATTAATGTCCTCCAATTAAACTTCCTCCCAAACTGATTTATATTTTTAAATCAAAGTATTGTGCAGATTAAATTTATATGATATAATACAGTAAACAGCTGAAACAAAATGTGTTTCTCGCATTGTAATTGTTTAAAATTTCGTATCAAAGAAACTGCCGCCAAGCCTGAAAATAAGCTTAACCTTATTTATTATAAACTTATTTTATGGATTGGTAAACAACAAATAATGAACAACCTATGGCAAAAGCAAATATTTAAATATTTTTTCACAATCAGGTCGCTCTATAGTGTATTGTTGGCAACATTGATACTAATTAATTCCAAAAATATTTTGACACCTGTCATATTTTATGAATCCAATATTAATGCGGATTTTGTTACCCATTATTCATATAAACAATCTCAGTTTAATGATAGCATTTATGACAGAGATAATTTGTCAAACCAAAGGGGAAGAAAATGCGGTTGAAACGTTCCCATAACAACTCGTGCGTTGTGCAAAAGTATAATTGCAGTTTTATATTTTCTGAAAACAATTTTATTTGAAGGAGTTATACAGCTATGGCAAAAAACATTTTTCTTTTTTCGGGACAGGGCTCTCAGTATGTAGGCATGGCAAAGGAGCTTTACGACACTTACGACGGAGCTAAAGCGGTATTTGAAACGGCAAATTCCATTCTGGGCTACGATATTGCAAACATCTGCTTCAACGGCCCTGATACCGAGCTTAACAAAACGGCAAATTCACAGCCTGCCATTATGGCCTGCTCTCTGGCAGCGTTTGAGGCAGCTAAGACCGAGGGAATCACCTTCGACGGCGTTGCGGGACATTCCCTGGGAGAATACGCCGCCATGGTTGCCGCAGGGGTGGTAACAATGGAAGACGGTTTCAAGCTTATTAAAGCAAGAGCTGCGGCTATGCAGAAGGCGGCTGAGGAAAACGACGGGGCAATGTACGCTATAATTGGTATGCCTGCGGAAGAAGTTGAAAAGGTCTGCGAGGAGACCGAGGGATATGTTGTTCCCGTAAACTACAATTCATCGGTGCAGACGGTTATTGCAGGAGAAACCTCCGCCTGCGAAGCTGCGGCGGCAAAGTTTGTTGAGATGAAGAAAAAAGCCATTAAGCTTAACGTTGCCAGCGCATTCCATTCAAAGCTTATGCAGTCTGCCGCTGACGAGTTTATAAAGACTGCCGAAACTATAAGCTTCCGCACCGCAAAAGTTGATTTCTATTCAAACCTGACGGGAGAAAAGCTTGAGGATTTCTCAGATATGCCATCTATGCTGGCAAGGCACATCGTTTCGCCGGTTAAATTCACTTCCGAGCTTGCTTTGATGGACAAAGCCGGATATGAAAACTACATCGAGCTTGGCCCAAACAAGGTGCTTACCGGACTTGTAAAGAAGACCCTCAAAGGCGCAAGCGCAATGAACATTGAAAATGCGGCGACCCTTGAAAAAGCACTTGAAGCGTTAAAATAATCAGAAAGCGAAGAAATTTTCCGCAGGGAGAAAATCATAATTCTATTGCAGGGAGGAAAACCGATGAAAAGACAGGACTATTTATCATGGGACGAATATTTTATGGGAATCGCCTTGCTTTCCGCAGGGAGAAGCAAGGACAGCAACACGCAGGTAGGCGCGTGCATAGTTTCCGATGAAAACAAAATTCTGTCGGTAGGCTACAACGGAATGCCCACCGGCTGCTCGGACGATGAAATGCCGTGGGAGCGGGAAGGCAGCCCTCTTGAAACAAAGTATCCCTTTGTCTGCCACGCCGAGCTTAACGCAATTCTCAACCGTTCTACGGGAAGTCTTAAAAACGCCAGAATCTACGTTTCGCTGTTCCCATGCAACGAATGTGCAAAGGCTATAATCCAGAGCGGAATCAAAGAGGTTGTTTACATGGAGGATAAGTACGCCGACACCGACGGAGTAAAGGCTTCCAAAAGAATGTTTGAAATGACCGGCGTAAAAATGAGACAGTATATCCCCACCGAAAGAACAGTTTCTTTAAAGCTGTGATAATCGGGATAATCAGACTAAAGACAAGAGGTGTAAGCTATGAAACGCACAAAGTTGACAATTGACAGAAACGAAAAGCTGTCGGAGATAAGCCGTAATATTTACGGCCACTTTTCCGAGCATCTGGGAAGATGCATTTACGGGGGCATCTACGTGGGGGAAAATTCGGAAATACCCAACGTAAACGGCATGAGAACCGATGTTGTGGAAGCGCTTAAGGAAATAAAAATTCCCGTGCTCCGCTGGCCCGGCGGCTGCTTTGCCGATGAATATCACTGGAAGGACGGCATAGGCGAAAAGTCAAAACGCAAAAAGATGGTAAACACCCACTGGGGCGGGGTTGTGGAGGACAACAGCTTCGGCACTCACGAATTTTTTGAGCTTTGCCGCCAGCTTGAATGCGAACCCTACATCGCCGGAAATCTGGGAAGCGGCACAGTTCAGGAAATGTCCGAATGGATTGAGTACATGACTTTTGACGGAGTTTCCCCAATGGCGGAGCTGAGAAAGAAAAACGGTCAGGAAAAGCCCTGGAAGCTTAAATACTTCGGAATAGGCAACGAAAGCTGGGGCTGCGGCGGAAATATGCGTCCCGAATACTATGCTGATGAATACCGCCGCTATCAGACCTACTGCCGCAATTACGGGGATAACCATCTTTACAAAATAGCCTGCGGTTCAAGCGGCGACGACTACAACTGGACAGACAAGCTGCTTGAAATTATAAAGCCGTGGCACACCGATGCCATCTCAATGCATTACTACACAATCCCTACCGGCGACTGGAATCACAAAGGCAGCGCCACGGAATTTTCCGACGAGGAGTACTACAAGACCATCTCCTACACCCTTAAAATTGATGAGATTATAACCAAGCACTGCGATGTAATGGACAAGCACGACCCTGAAGGCAAGATTAAGCTTATCGTTGACGAATGGGGCGGCTGGTATGATGTTGAGGAGGGCACAAATCCCGGCTTCCTTTATCAGCAGAATGCAATGCGGGACGCAATAATCGCCGCCTGCAATCTTAACATCTTCAACAATCATTCCGACAGGGTTACAATGGCGAATATCGCTCAGGTTGTAAACGTGCTGCAATCGGTAGTGCTCACCGACGGAGCCGATATTGTGAAAACTCCCACCTTCTATGTATTCAAGATGTTCTGTCCTCACCATGACGCCACCCTTGTAAAGGCTCAGCTTGATATTCCCGCAGTGGAATTTGGCGATACAAGCCTGCCTGCTCTTACATATTCCGTTTCGGAAGGCGCTGACGGCAGTCTTTTCGCTACAGTTTCAAACTGCTCCCTTGAGGAGGATTTTGAACTTGAGGTAAACGGCGAAATTACCTCGGCTCAGATTATAACCTCTGAGAAAGCCACCGACTATAACGACTTCGGCAAGCCGGAAAAGGTTACCCTCAAAGACTATGACGGCTTTAAGGCTTCCGACGGCGGCTCGGTTATAACCCTGCCTAAATGCTCGGTAGTTTCCTTTAAACTGAAGTGATGAACACCCTGTGCAGAAAATGCCTGCTTGAGGATATGGACGAAACTGAGTATTTCAGACATTTGAAAGATTACATCGCCGCCTATCCCAAGGAAAAAAGGGCGGAGGACGCTGAGTATTCCCGCCGACTTGAAATATGCCGCAGCTGCGGCGAGCTTTACGATGGTATGTGCCGAAAATGCGGCTGCTACGTTGAATTAAGGGCTTTGAAAAAGCAAGCCCGCTGTGCCGCAGTACCCGACAAATGGCAAAGCGTCGGTCTCACATAAAAAACAAACCTGAGAAGATGGTTTTCTTCTCAGGTTATTTTTATGTACAAAAGCTATTCGTAATCGTAAATAAGCCCTAGCTGCCGCAATGACGACACTCCGTCCTCTCCCACCACAAAATGGTCAAGCAGCGTTATCCCCATAGCAGAAAGATGTCTTATGAGCAGCCTTGTGGAAACCACGTCCTCCTCCGACGGCTTTGAGGAAGCCTCGGGGTGATTATGAGCGATAAACAGGTTGTCGTATCCGCTGTTGAGTATTATTCTGGATATATTCCTCAAATCCATTGAGACCTCTTTCAGCGCACCTGAATTGACTTCTGAAAACTTCTTTATCCTGAACGAAGGGTCGATAAAAAACAGCATTACCCGTTCCACACGATCGCCTGAGAACTTTGCCTTTACAAAAGCTTTTACCGCAGTAATATCCCTTGCGTCAACGGCATACGTTGCCTTTTGGGATTTCAGGTACGCCGTCAGCTCTCCGAAAAATTTAAGACTTATCGCAGGATTTTCTCCTACCAGGCCGCTTTCAACCAGCTCCTCCTTTGAAGCGGAAAGCACGCCGTCGATACTGCCGAACCTTGACAGAAGCCTGTGAGCAAGAGCGTTTGTATCTCCTCTGGGATAGCAATAAAACAAAAGCATTTCCAGCACCTCATGCTCCGCAAAGCCCTTAAAGCTCATGGTTTCACAAAACCTTTTTCTCATGCGTTCTCTGTGTCCGCTGTGAATGCCGTTTTCCGCCATTTCTCTGACCAGCCCTTTCTAAGGTTTATATACTTCGTCTGAATCATTGGGGGTATTCTGGGATACCCCTTTCATTGTCAGCGATATGCGCTTTTTCTTTACGTCAACATCCAGCACCCGTACCTTTACTACTTGTCCTACTTTAACCACGTCAAGAGGATGCTTTACATATCTGTCAGACAGCTGAGATATATGAACAAGTCCGTCCTCGTGAACTCCTATATCCACAAACACGCCGAAATCTATTACGTTTCTTACTGTGCCCATAAGCTCTGTTCCCGGCTTCAGGTCTTTAAGCTCCATTATATCTCCGCTTCTCATAAGGGGAGGAGGAAGCTCGTCTCTGGGGTCTCTGCCCGGCTTCATAAGCTCCGAGATTATGTCTTTTAAAGTTGGCTCTCCCACTCCGATTTGCGTGGCAAGGCTTTGTATGCCAAGCTTTTCCGCCTTTTTGCCCAGCTCTGACATATCCCCGCCTCTGCTCAGTGAAAATCCGCACGCCTCAAGCAGCTTCTGAGCCGCCTTGTAGGATTCGGGGTGCACCGCCGTATTGTCAAGAGGGTTTTTGCCCTCTCTCACCCGCAGAAATCCTGCGCATTGCTCAAAGGCTTTTGCACCCAACTTAGGCACCTTCATAAGCTGTTTTCTGTCGGTAAACTCACCGTTTTCCTCACGGTAAGCCACAATATTTTTCGCAACTCCGTCGTTTATTCCCGCCACATATGAAAGCAGCGAAAATGATGCGGTGTTTAAATCCACCCCCACGCTGTTTACGCAATCCTCCACCACGCCGGAAAGCGCTTCGTCCATCCGTTTGGGGGGCATATCGTGCTGATACTGACCGACGCCCACCGCCTTGGGGTCTATCTTCACAAGCTCCGCCAGAGGGTCTTGCAAGCGTCTTGCAATTGAAACTGCGCTTCTCAAAGAAACATCATATTCCGGAAACTCCTCCGCCGCAAGCTTTGACGCCGAATAAACTGACGCTCCCGCTTCAGACACTACCATATATCCCACCTTTTGCGGAATCTCCTTAATAAGCTCAGCCACAAACGCCTCCGACTCACGGCTTGCTGTGCCGTTTCCTATGGCGATTGCGGTGACATTATACTTTTCAATAAGGGAGGTCAGCTTTTTCTTGGCTTCCGCCGTCCTGTTCTGAGGAGGAGTGGGATAAACCACCGTTGTGTCCAGAACCTTTCCCGTTTTATCCACCACCGCTATTTTGCAGCCGGTGCGGTAGGCAGGGTCAAGCCCCAGAGTGCACGCTCCCTTTACCGGGGGCTGCATAAGCAGCTGACGCAGATTGGAGGAAAATACTTTTATCGCTCCCTCCTGCGCCTTTTCGGAAAGAGACGTTCTTATCTCCCTTTCGATGGACGGATAGATAAGCCGCTTGTAGCCGTCGATGCAGGCTTGCTCCACGTATTTTCCGCACTCTGAATTATTTTTCACATACCGTGAAACGCAGGCTCTCTCCCCTGCCCCTTCCGGCACTTCAACCGAAACCTTTAATGCGCCCTCTTTTTCCCCTCGGTCGATGGCAAGTATTCTGTGACCTGCTATCTTTTTAACCGGCTGGGAAAAGTCGTAGTAATTCTCATATACCGTCTGGGCGTTTTCATCAGATGCTTTTGAAACCACTCTTCCTATCTCGCTAAACAGCTCTCTCAGGTATTTTCTCAAAGCGGCGTTGTCGGAAGCGTCCTCGGCTATAATATCCATTGCCCCCTGCAATGCCTCCTGAGGGGAGGAAACTCCCTTTTCGTCGTCAATGTATTTTTCAGCCTCTTTTTCCGGGTGGGAATTCAAATTCTGTTCCAGAATAAACTCCGCAAGAGGTTCAAGCCCCTTTTCCCTTGCAATGCTTGCCCTTGTTCTGCGCTTTGGTTTGAAAGGACGGTAAATATCCTCCAGTTCTACAAGCTGGGACGCCTTTTGTATCTCCGCCATAATTTCATCGGTCATCTTGTCCTGCTGGGTGATGGAAGAAATTATCTCCTCTTTACGCTTTTCAAGATTACGCAGATAGCAGAGCCTTTCATAAATCTCCCGGAGAATCTGGTCGTCAAGAGAGCCTGTCATTTCCTTGCGATAACGGGCGATAAATGGGATAGTCTTATCGTCGTCAATAAGGCTGACGGTATTGTCTATCTGCTCTTTTCTAAGCTTAAATTCCCGGGCGAGAATACTGTTTATATCCATAAAAATTCAATATGCCCCGGCGGGACACATCCTCCTTCCTGTAAAAAAGCGGTGGGTGTTACTGCAAATCTCCCCGATTAAATTCCGAAAGCTCCAGCCCTTCGTTTCTCTCCAGCGCCCAGCGGATATTCCACTCGCTGGAAAACAGCAGCAGATAGTTGCCCTTGAAATCCTGAACCAGCTTGGTATCGCTGGAAAGCTTCAAGGTCTTGGGGTCGATGTCCTTGTTGTCTATCCAGCGGATATAGGAATAGGGCAGCCCCTCTTTTATAATCTCAACGTTGTATTCGTTTTTCATTCTATACTCAAAAACGTCAAACTGCAGCACGCCCACTACTCCTACAATAACCTCTTCCATACCGGTGTTAGGTTCCTGGAAAATCTGAATTGCGCCCTCCTGGGCAATCTGAGTGGTGCCCTTTACAAACTGCTTGCGCTTCATTGTGTCCTTTTGACGCACTCTCTGGAAGTGCTCGGGGGCGAAGGTGGGAATGCCCTCAAACTCAAACTTCTTTCCGGGAGCGCAGACGGTATCGCCTATAGAGAATATTCCTGGGTCGAAAACTCCGATTATATCTCCGGCGTAGGCTTCGTCTATTATCTCACGCTCCTGAGCCATAATCTGCTGGGGCTGAGAAAGACGCATTTTCTTATTGCCCTGAACGTGCAAAACTTCCATTTCCTTATCGAACTTTCCCGAGCAGATTCTCATAAAGGTGATTCTGTCACGGTGAGCCTTGTTCATGTTGGCCTGAATTTTAAAGACGAACGCCGAAAAGCTGTCGTCAAAGGGGTCAATAAGACCTGCGGAGGAATTTCTCGGCAGGGGCGGCGGAGTCATCTGCAGGAAGTTTTCCAGAAAAGGCTCCACTCCGAAATTAGTCAGGGCAGAGCCAAAGAATACAGGAGAAAGCTTGCCGTTATGCACCGCTTCAAGGTCAAATTCCTCGCTTGCGCCGTCCAGCAGCTCGATGTCCTCCAGCAGCTGCGCTCTGTTGTCGCTGCCAATCAGCTCTCCAAGGCTTTCGTCGTAAAGGTCGGCTTCCACCGCTTTTACACGGTTTTGTCCGCCCGTTGCTTCAAACGATATGATATGTTTTTTATCTCGGTCATAAACGCCCCTAAAATCCTTGCCTGAGCTTATGGGCCAGTTCACGGGATAGGTAGGGATCCCCAGCTCGTTTTCAATCTCCTCTATCAGGTCGAAAGGATTTCTTGACTCTCTGTCCATTTTATTTATAAAAGTAAATATAGGTATGTTTCTCATTGCGCATACCTTAAAAAGCTTTCTGGTCTGATTCTCAACGCCCTTTGAAGCGTCGATTACCATTACCGCCGAGTCCGCCGCCATAAGGGTGCGGTAGGTATCCTCAGAAAAGTCCTGGTGTCCCGGGGTGTCAAGAATGTTTATACAGAAGCCCTCGTACTGAAACTGCATTACCGACGAGGTTACGGAAATTCCCCTTTGCTTTTCAATCTCCATCCAGTCAGAAACGGCGTGACGGGCAGATTTTTTACCCTTTACCGCTCCCGCCTGAGCGATCGCTCCGCCGTAAAGCAAGAACTTCTCGGTAAGAGTGGTTTTTCCTGCGTCGGGGTGAGAAATAATCGCAAAGGTTCTTCTTCGTTTGATTTCCTGTTCCAAGCTGCTCAAATTGTTTTCCTCCATTACTGCCAAAGCCGCCGCTCAAGCCGTATTTAACCGGGCTACGACATCAGGCGCTGAATATCTATCCGTATTATTATACAGCATATACGCCTAAAATGCAAGCAAATCTTAAAAAACAGCCGATACAGGCTTGCAATCGCCTGAAATCAGCTGTTCTGCCGCTTCAAAAATATACAGATAACCGCTCTGTTTGTCGTAGTATGCAGACAGATTTTCACTGTCGCAGCGTTTTGCGGCAAAATTCTTCATCCTTTCGGAACAAGCGGAAATTTTATACCGGCTTCTTAAAAGATAAATATCCGTCTGCAAAAGGAGCATGTTTTCTCCGTCGAGGTGATACACAGCGGCATTTTTAAAACCACAGGCATATCCGCCCCGCCCGAACAATATGTATTCCCTCTCCCCGGTGGTTACATTCACAAGCTTTCTTGCAACCCGCATTTCGTTTGCATAAGCTGCAAAGCTGTTGTGCGCCCCGACTTTATATGAGCAGCCTGCAAACGCCGCTATTATAATCAGCACACCTGCTACGACGGATATTTTTACAATGCGTTTTACCTTCTCGGCACAGCCTGAATACATATTTTTTGCCTCCCGCAGCATTATAATTATACATCATATATGCAGTACAAATATAATTTTAACACTTGATATGCTGTTTGTCAATACTACAGATATGATGTATAATTATCTTGTACCTACGCTGCGGATTTGGAGAGGTTTATTGTGCAAAGTAATTTATATTTGTATCCCAATCTGGTCAAAGTGAGAAAAAGCAAGATGACCCAGTCGGAGCTGGCAAGACAGATAGGGATTTCTCAGCAGGAAATAAGCAGATATGAAAACGGCGAAGTCAAAGCGCCGATAAATTATATTATAGACCTTGCCAATTGCTGCAATGTCAGCGTTGACTACATTCTCGGCAGGGAAACCACCGCAAATGAAGCTGACCCGGATAACATTCTGTCTATGTACAATCTTCTTGACAAGACCAACAAGCTGAGGGTTGTTGAAAGAATACAAACTCTTCTGGAGCTTCAGGAAAATACATGTAAAAAGTACAAAAAGGACGGACCTTAACGGTGTCGTCCTATTTTTGTGCCCTTCCATCACCCTCTTAATAAAAATAAGCAAAAAAATATATTTTATGCCCCTTGCAATCCGTCCTTTGCGGTGTAAAATAAAATTATAATAAACTCCGGAGGACAAGCTTTTGAGCTATCATGATATTTTCACCTTGATAATTTACATCATTATTATCTTATTCGCCGCGGCGGAGGGAGCATTCCTTAACCTGTGCATAGAAAGGCTTCCAAAAGAACAGCCGCTTTTTTGCAAAAATCGAAACGGCAACCGCAAAGAGAATTTTTCAATACGACATATTGCGGTTATAATTCTAAACGTCCTGTGCCATATTTTTGTGGCTTGGCAGGTGAACGTCATGACCAACCCCGCCAGGTTTATATTTACCGCTTTGCTGTTTTCCGCTCTGATAATAGTGTTTTTCACCGACCTGAAGTACCGGCTTATTTCAAACTATGTAGTGATTTTTATAGCTTTGCTTTCAATACCCAACTACATATTCTGCCACGGTGCTATGGGCACAACGCTTAAATCCCATATCATCGGGCTGTTTGCGGTAAGCCTGCCCCTTTTGCTCATAGAGCGGTTATCAAAGGGGAAAGCCATGGGCAGGGGGGATGTTTATCTCATGGCGGCAGGGGGCTTGTTCCTTGGTGTGCAGAACATTTTAGTCGCTTTTATCATCGGGCTGATAGGAGGTCTGATTGCCGGGATTATTGTAAGATGCAAAACCAAGTCCTCGGTTTTTCCGTTAGGGCCTTGGCTGTCTGTGGGCATAGCGGTATCGTCCCTTTACGGCTGCAGGCTTGCCGAATGGTACTTGACAATTACAGGGCTTGAACGATTCTTTGCATAGTAAGCTTGCTCCTGCCCTTGACAAACTAACAGTATTAGTTTATACTGTAGCTAATACTATTAGTCAAGAGGCGATTAAATGGCAAAACAGGGTTTAAATAAAGAGCTTGTTGTTCAGGCGGCAGGCAAATTGATTGAACAACAGGGAATTTCCCGGTTTTCTATGGGTAAACTTGCCCGACAGTTACATATTAAGACCGCATCTCTTTACAATCATGTAGAAAGTCTTGAGAAGCTGCTGGAGTATGTGGGTGAGGAGGCTGTCAGTCAGCTTGTTCATATGGAAAACAAGGCTATTGAGGGGAAGCAAGGCGACGAAGCGCTATATGCCTTGGCGGAAGCTTATCGCTTCTTTGTGAGAGATCATTGCGAGCTTTACAGAGTGATTATGTCTTTCCCCAAGCTTGATAATCCCACTCTGGAGCAGGAAGCAGGAGAAATAATCTCCCCTGTTTTAAGGGTGCTGTCCCATTACGGGCTGACAGAAACCCTGCAATTTCACTGGCAGCGTGTGCTCAGAGCCGTAATGAGCGGCTTTGCATTTCATGAGCAGTCGGATGGTTTTTCCCACTTCCCGGTGGAGCGGGACGAGAGTTTTCGCATTGCCATACAGTGCGTGGCAGATGGGCTGCGTAAAGCGGGAGGTGACAGGCAGTGAAAACCAAAGAAGAAATTTTGTTTGAAGATGAGCCTGTGGGTCGTGCGGTGCTTTCTCTGGTTGTTCCCACAGTAATAAGCCAGTTAATCACTGTAGTCTACAACATGGCGGACACTTTTTTCATAGGTCAGATTGGCGACCCCAATCAGGTGGCTGCCGTTTCGCTATGCATGCCTATGTTTATATTGCTAACGGGACTGGCTAACCTGTTTGGCATCGGCGGTTCAAGCCTTATGGCTCGCAGTCTGGGTACTAACAACCATGTGAAAGCAAAACAGACGGCGGCTTTCAGCATCTGGACTGCCATTGTGGTATCTTTGATTTACGGGATTGTAATTTTCCTGGCACGCCCCGTGATTCTCCCTCTTGTAGGAGCAGATTCCGAAACCTATGACTTCTGCTGCCGGTATATTTTCTGGACTATTACAATCGGGGCGGTTCCCACCGTGTTGAATCAAGAGCTTGCTCATCTGGTACGGGCAGAGGGACATTCGGCTCAAGCCAGCTTCGGCGTGGCTCTGGGCGGTGTTCTGAACATTATTTTAGACCCGATTTTCATTTTCCCGCTGGGGCTGGAAATAGCAGGCGCCGCTATTGCTACCATGCTCTCCAATGTGATTGCCACATTGTATTTTGTTGTTCTTATCCTTCGCAGGCGGAATACAACGGACATTTCCTTTCACCCAAAAAACTACACCTGGAGAAAAAGAATCCCCGGCGAGGTGCTGCTGGTGGGTATCCCCAGCTGTCTGATGAATCTGATGGGAGTTTTTTCAAACGTCACCATCAACAAGCTGATGGCAGGCTACTCCAACGCCGCTGTGGCAGGAGTAGGCATTGCAAAGAAAGTGGATATGCTGTCGTTTGCAATCGCCACCGGAATGTCCCAGGGAGTATTGCCGCTGATAGGTTACAACTATTCGGCTCACAATTACAAGCGTCTGAAAGCGGCGCTGAGGGTGGACTTTTTATTGAGCTTTACCGTCGCCTTAATTGGAACGATATTCCTGTTTACCTGTGCAGGACCCATTGTCCGTGCATTTATTGACGATGCAGAAACGGTGCGCTATGGTCAGCTGTTTCAGCGAATCATCTGCATTACAGGTCCCTGTATATCGGTAACAATGCTTGCAATAACTACTTTTCAATCTGTGGGCAAAAAGATTCAACCGGCCATATTGTCGCTGATGCGAAAAGGCGGGCTGGATATTCCCTTTATGTTTCTGCTCAACAGTCTTGCCGGGGTGAACGGCATTGTATGGGCTACACCTATCGCCGATTTGTGCGCAATGATAGTGGCAGTTATTCTGTTTATCCCCTTCTGGAGGCGGTTGTCGTCGCAGATGTAGAAAAGCAATCAAAAAAGCTGTTTATTATTCGTTTGATTGAATAATAAACAGCTTTTTACATACAATCGAACTGTGCCGCAGCTAAGCCTTACTCCTCATACTCATCGGATTCATTTTCAGCTTCTTCCTCAGCTTCAAGTTCCGCTTCGGCTTCTTCCTCCTGCTCCAGCTTTGCTGCCTCTGCCGCCGCCTGCATATCACGCAGGATAACAGGGTGCTTTCTGACGTAAAGTTTAAATGAAAGAAGATACATTGCAAAGCAGAACACCAGAATAATGCCTATTCCCAGCGCCACGCTCAAGGTATACTCAACGCCTACCCTGTCGTTAAGCCAGCTGCATGGAAAATAGAAAAAATCAAAGAACATTTCTCCCCTGCCTTCCGAATCAAAGGAATCTCTGAATATTGAAGGCACGAAATAAATCAGCAACATAAATATCAGCGTGATTGTTACGTTTATACTGCTCCACGCCTCGTACGCCGCATGACGTTTTCCATCGTCAAGGAAAATAATTCCCAATACCACCAGCATTGTAATCCAAGCCACTACCGAGCCGTTGTTTGAACTGATAAAAAAGTCGTTAACACGGCTCATTGAATCGGGCACAACGGACGCCAGTATAGGAAAAAACAGTTTTCCGAACAAAAGGCCGAGAATAAGCGACGCAAACATAAGTCCTATTCTTGCCAGCGTATAAAGCAAAAATTTCAGCGAATCCATTGCCTTACCTCCATCTGTCAGTCAATTTGTTATCCGTGTCAAGCGCCTTTCCTGCCGCTCAAGACATCTGTAATATAACAAAATCATTATACCATATATATTTAAAAAATACAATGCTTTTTACCGATATGTTTAAAAATTTTATAAGTTTGCATACTCTTCCCTGCCGCAGCCGGGGGATTTGAAAGGTTAAAAGCCTAAGCTTTCCTTTACGATAATGACCTTGAAGCGATTTTTAACCCTCTGCCACGATGACACCACATAGTTACAGCATACTCTGCCCTCGCTGGCGCAGCCCGATGGCATATCTCCGCCGGTTTTAAGGGATATGCACTCCCCTGTTTTTGAGCAGGGTGTTTCACAGCCCAGACGGACGCAGTTGGCAGGAGCGGCACAGGTTTTTACTCTTTTTACCGCTTCGTCCAAATCTCTTACCAGTTTGTTTATTCCCACCACGAAAATTACCGACTTTGGTCCGTAGCATATTGCGGCAACACGGTTTGAGTTGCCGTCCACATTGTAAAGCTGACCGCTTTCGGTAACGGCGTTTGCGGAGGTAAGATAGGTTTCGGCAAAAAACGACTTTCTGTACAGTTCCTCCGTTTCCTCTCTGCTCTTGGCAACAGAGCGGTCGATAAAGTTATATCTGCCGCTTTTCATAAGGGTCATTACTCCGCTTTCAGCAAGTGTAGCCGAACCGCCGCAGGTGATGGTTTCACCCTCTTTGAGAAGCCCCTCAACCAGCTTTACCGCCTCGGTGCAGTTTTGTACAACATAGGCTTCCATGTTGTTTTTTCTAAGGTTTTCCACCGTTTTTTCAATCTTCTTCTCGATAATAACTTGCAGATTCTTGTCCATTTATAACATATCCTTTCTGTATAAAATATTTATCAGTCGCTGAGCTTTTGCTCAAACAGCCGCCGTGCCGCATCTCTTAAACCTTTGTTTTCAGGTTCTTTAAGCTGGGGGTCGGTTTGAGTTATAAGCCTTGCGGTTTTCTGAGCCTGAAGAAGAATGTCTGTATCCTCCGACATATCCGCTATCTTAAGCTTAGGCAGACCGTGCTGACGGCTTCCGAAAAAATCTCCCGGTCCACGCAGCTTAAGATCCTCCTCCGATATTCTGAAGCCGTCGGAGGTGCTTGAAAGAATCCTCAGCCTTTTTCTTACCTCGTCGGTTACGTTGTCGGTGATGAGAATGCAGTAGGATTTATACTTTCCTCTGCCTACCCGTCCTCTCAGCTGATGAAGCTGGGACAGTCCGAAGCGGTCGGAGTTTTCTATTACCATTACAGCCGCATTGGGAACGTCAACTCCTACCTCCACCACGGTGGTGGACACAAGCAGATCAAGCTCGCCGTTTTTAAAGCTTTGCATAACCGCATCCTTTTCAGCAGGCGACAGTCTGCCGTGGAGAAGCCCTATCCGGTAATCTGAAAAATCCTCCTCCGACAGCTTTTGGGCATAGTTTGTTACGTTTTGCACCTCAAGGTCGCTTTCCTCAATGGCGGGACAGACAATATAACCCTGCCGTCCCTCGTCAAGCCGCTCCTTAACAAAGCCGAACGCCCTCTGACGAAGCTTTCCGGTAACGGCGTAAGTTTCAACAGGCTGTCTGCCCTTTGGCAGTTCCTTTAGCACCGATAAATCCAAATCTCCATAAATCATCAGCGCCAGCGTTCGTGGGATAGGCGTTGCCGACATTACAAGGCGGTGGGGATTTTCCCCCTTAGCCGCCAGCATTGCCCTCTGCTCCACGCCAAAGCGATGCTGCTCGTCGGTTATAACAAGCCCTAAGTTGTGAAACTCAGTGGACTGCTGAACAAGGGCGTGAGTTCCCACGATAACCTGATATTCCCCCGAGGCTATATGTTCTTTCAGCTCTTTTTTCTGCTTGGTATCCAGCGACCCGGTAAGCAGGCACACCTTTATACCAAGGGGCGAGAAAAATCCCGTAAGCGTTTCGTAATGCTGAACACTGAGTATTTCGGTTGGCGCCATAAGGGCAGTCTGGTAGCCGTTAAGCGCTGCAAAATAAGCCGCTCCCGCTGCGGCGGCAGTCTTGCCCGAGCCTACGTCTCCCTGAATCAGCCTGTTCATGGGATATTCTCTGCACATATCTCTTGCGCAGTCCTCTATAGCCGATTTCTGACCGCCCGTCAGCTCAAAGGGCAGGGAATTGTAAAACTCCTCAAGGGAAACAGGGTGCATAACGCATCCTGTGCGACTTCGGTTTTTGCTCCTCAGCATATGCATACCAAGCTGCAGGGACAGCAGCTCGTCAAAAACCAGCCGCCGCTTTGCAATGTCCCGTGAATGGGTGTCCTGAGGGAAGTGAATGTTCTCATAGGCAAAATCAAGGGAGCAAAGGCGGTTTTGCTTCATTATCCTCTTTGGAAGCGGCTCGTATATATTTTTGTCAAAGTAAGCAAGGGCGTTTTTAACCGCCTGCCGTACCTGAGGCTGAGTAAGTCCCTCGGTAAGGGAATAGACCGGCTGAATCTTATCATTGCTGTCCGCCGGTATAAACACGGGAGAATTTATTTCCTTCCGTATCATATTGCCGGTTATTCTGCCGTGGAGGATGTATTCTCCGCCGGTTTGCAGCTTGTCAAAAGCAAAGCTGCTGTTGTATATTACAATGGTAAGGTCGGCGGTATCGTCGGTAAACACTGCCTTGTAAACGGTGAGACCTTTTCTTATCATCGCCGGAGCAAGCTTTTTCACCACCCTGCCCCTTACGGTACAGCTTTCGTTGAGGGGACAGCTTTTTATGTCAACCGTAGCTGTGTAATCTATATAATCCCTGGGGAAATGGTTGAGCAAGTCGTAAACGCTGTTTATGCCCAGCTTGTTGTAAAGTTCAGCTCTTTTTGGTCCCACGCCTTTAAGATATGTCACGCTCTTTTCAAGCTCCTTCGGCACTGCGATTCCTCCCCTCGATTGCGGCGTAAAACCGCCTTTTTAAATAGAATAGCATATTTTTGTGAAAACTTCAAGAGATGCGGTAGAGTAATTGCAAAACACGCAAAAAACCCCTCGGTTAGTTTAACCGAAGGGCTTTTCGCATTGAGAAGGATATGTTCATTTGATGCAAGAAATTCAGAGGCAAGGCTGTGATTAAACCACAATATTTAAATAAAAGCTGCCCTCCCTCTGAATTTCCTGAATCAGTTTAAAGCTTGTTAATGGCATCGTATTGTTTGTCGGCGGTTTTGAAGCCGTCCTTTTGCGCCAGCCTTCGATACATTTTCACCGACGCCGACTTTACAACCGTTACCACAGCAATTACAAAAATGCATAACAGTAATGCAAATATCATAGTTTCTATCCGCTCCTTCACCGAGTACGGGGAGGGGTACATTTTATATTATGCACCAAAGAGAAGTTTGTTTCGAGTTAGCATACGCTAATCACAAGTATTATTATACACATTCCAAAAGAAAAGTCAATAGCTTTTTTATTTTGGCGGTGACTTTTGTTTGATTGCACATATAAAGTTATCATAAGCTAACTAAATTTGTGCAGATTATGTATTAAAGATAATTCAGATATAACGCTATTGACAAGCTGAAATTCAAGGGCTATAATTAAGTTAGCGATAAGTAACTGAATTATAAAGGAGAAATACAAATGACCGACTCATTAAAAAAATATCTGCTGGCAATATACGAGTTAAGCAATTTCGGCGGCACAGTGAAATCGGCTGAGGTTTCAAAAAAATTGGGGGTCACAAAATCCTCCACCGCCAAAATGACTGCCCGGCTTGAACAGCAGGGGCTGATTTCAAAGCCTTATTATTCTAAAATAACCCTGACTTCCGAGGGAATCTGCCGCGCGGCACAGCTTTACACCAACAAGGTTGTAATCCACGAATTTCTTTCACGGTTTATGAAAATTCCCGAACCCGACGCCGAAAACGATGCTGTAACCTGTATTTGCACCCTTTCGGACGCTACGGTGGAAAAGCTGGTGCGACTTACAATCAGAAACCTTGACAAAAAACGGCGCAAATAAGCAGCGGGACCAACTGCTTAGTCGGTCCCGCCGGGAGGAGAAATTTCATGAAACAAAATTAAAAGACATCTGTTTAATAGTTTTCAGCCTTAACCTGAAAATAAGATTTTGGATGGCTGCACACAGGGCAAACCTCGGGAGCTTTCTTTCCCACTACAATGTGTCCGCAGTTTCTGCACTCCCAGATTTGGTCGCCGTCCTTTGAGAACACCAGTTCGCCCTCCACATTTGCAAGCAGCTTTCTGAAACGCTCCTCGTGGGTCTTTTCAATGTCCGCCACCTTTTCAAAAAGGAAAGCTATATGGTCAAAGCCCTCTTCCTTTGCCACCTTTGCAAAGCCTGCATACATATCCGTCCACTCGTAATTTTCGCCCTCTGCTGCGTCAAGAAGATTTTCAGGCGTGGAAGGAATGCCGTCATGAAGCAGCTTGAACCAGATTTTTGCGTGCTCTTTTTCGTTGTTGGCAGTTTCCTCAAAAAGCGCCGCTATCTGCTCATAGCCGTCCTTTTTCGCCTTGCTGGCGTAATATGTATATTTGTTTCTCGCCTCTGACTCCCCTGCAAACGCAGTCATCAAATTCTTCTCGGTTTGTGAACCCTTAAGTTCTGCCATAATCAAACACCTCTTTATACAAATTTTATTGTGTATAGTATACCAAACATTTTGCCAATTGTCAACAATTTTTTATAAATACCAATAAAATTTTATTCATTTTAGTTTATTATTTTAACACATATAAGATTCATATTAAAATGCCGTGGCAGGAAAATCGCCCTTGCTGCACGGCGTTTTTTGTTATTTAGTCAGATCCTCCCCCAGCGCTTCGATATGGGAAGGAGTATGACAGGCGGAAATTGAAATTGAAAACAGCACGTCTGTTGCTCCCACATTCTGCATAAACTCTCCGGCGTTGATGTCCATATATCTGAAATCGCAGACATATATCTTTGAAAAGCTGTTGGTAAGGAAGGGCACAAGGGCGTTTCCGTAGCTGTCCTTCATTATAACCAGCGTTCTGCCGTTTTCGCAGTCGGTAGTGATTTCGACTATCTGGTCGTCCCGGTTGAGTATTGCCGAATAGCAGCTTACTCCGCTGGCGTAGTCGAAAAACAGCGAGCCTTCATAACCGTTCTGGAAAGCGGTGTCGTAATATCTCACTGTATACTCGTTGTCGGGCTTGTAATAGATAAACGTATCGGGATTTTCATTAAGCTCCTCGTCATAGTCGCTGTAGGCATACATTGTGCCCACAAAGTCTTCAATTTCCCATCTTTCGTAGGTGTCAAGCTCGGGGAAATCCACTCCCGCTTTTTCGGCGAATACCTGAGCGGCGTAGTATGCTCCAAGCGGCTGCCAGTGATGGTCAGTTCTTGAATAGATATACTCGTCAGCGTGACTTTCCAGAGTGTCATAAACGTTGCAGTCTATTACTCCGCTTAAATTCATGGCTATATTTTCAATGCAGTCCTCCTGGTCTGAGAAGGAATCCTTCAGGTTTTCGGGCATATAGAATGCCGACGAAAGGGGTATGCTCATGTTATACACATTTACTCCCGCGCCAAGAAACTCCTTATAGCTGTTAATCGCCTGAGCATATCTTTCGCCGTTGGCAAATGTGCCGTAAAATGCGCTCATTGCCCTGACGTTTTCACCTGAGCCTGCTACTACCACGTTGCCTGCCCATTCGCCGTCATCAAGCTGAACATCCTGCTCCTCCCGGGTGGTTGTGGTAGTTTCAGCCTGAATTGTTGTAGTGGTAGTGGTGGTTGACGCCGGCTCTATTGTGGTAACGCTTCCTGTAAAAGCGGTTACGGTGGTGGTTGTAGCCCTTTTATCTTCGTCAAGCTCTTCCTGCTCCACAACAGCCACATCGCCGGTGATTCTGATGTCGTTAAGCTCTATTCCCAGCATATCTGAAAACGCACTGCTGAATTTTTTGAGATTTTCCCGGTTTGGTATGGTGTCGGTATAATACTCTGTCACGCCGCTTGCAAACTCGCCGCTGAGATAAGAGGATATGCTGAAGTCGGGGAACTCTGCAAGGTTGCGGTTTTCCGAATCAATAAAGCCGCTCTCACGGTGCATAATCAAAAGTGCTGCGCCTACTCCGAACATAAGCAGCAGGCAAACTACCGAATTTACAATGTTGAATTTAAGCTCGTTGATTTTTTTCTTGTCAGACTTGTTGTCTTTGTTGTCCTCCACAGGCTGTGCTTCGGGGGCTTTGGGAGTTATGGTTATTTCAACGGTGCGATGATAGCCGTCCCACCGATTGGTTTTATCGGGCGTATCCTTTGAAACGCCGTCGTTATTCTCCGACACAGCTTCCTGACGGTCGAGAGTATCTTGCATTTCAAGGTCGGGATTTTTATTGTCGTTTGCCATTTTTACATCCCCCTCCTATCAAAATCTGAAATACAGAAACGGATTGTTGGTGTTGTTAAGCAAAAGCAGACTGCTTATCGCCAGCACGGCAACGTTGCAGACCATTCCCGCTGTTCTTGCCAGGTAATAGGCTCCGGCACGCTTTTGTGCAAGCTCTTTAATTTTAGGTATAACGGGACAGCTGAATATAACCGCCGCTGCAAAAAGGAAGATATTGTTCATAAACAGATTTTCCGTTACCGCATCGGTCAGCCTGTTTCCGTTTGCACCTACCAATGCCTTGAAAAACGTACCCAGCGCACCGAAATTTTCAAAGTAGAATATTCCAAAGCCTACCGCAATGACAATTTTGCTGTAGATGTGGCTTATCACTGCCGGCCACTTTCTCATACGCTTTTTGCCTATCCACATTTCAATGCAGATAAATACTCCGTAATAAAGTCCCCAGATAATAAAGTTCCAGCTTGCCCCGTGCCACAGTCCCGTGCAGAACCATACAAGAAACAGTCCGCCGTACTTTCTTCTCTTTCCGAAAATAGGCACATACAAAAGATAGTCCCTGAAGAATGAGCCTAAAGATATGTGCCATCTCTGCCAGAATTCGGTAATGCTTTTGCTTACAAAGGGGTATCTGAAGTTTTCTTCAAAATGGAAACCGAATATTCTGCCAAGACCTATGGCAATATCCGAATATCCCGAAAAATCAAAGTAATACCACAATGCCACCAGCACCGTGCCGTACCATGTGCCGAACACCGAAAGGGTGTTTATCGCCTCATAGCCGTTGTCGACAGTACCGAAGCAGGCGGTTACAACGCTGTTTAAGTTGTTTGCAATTATAACCTTTTTGCCAAGCCCCATTATAACCCTTGAAAGTCCGTCTGACAAATCCTTTGCTGTAGTTTTTCTGCAATCAAGCTCCTCCGCCACAGTGGAATACCTGACTATAGGACCCTGCACCAGCTTTGGGAACAGCGACACGTACAGCAGAAACTTTCCGAAATTTTTCTGTGCGCTTATCTTTCCCCAGTAGCAGTCAAGGGAATAGGAAATAGTCTGGAAGGTGTAAAATGAAATTCCGATAGGCAGTGCGATATTCGGGATAGCAATGGACGTTCCCAGCAGGGCGTTTATGTTCTCAACCACAAAGCCGCTGTATTTGAACACTCCCAGCACTCCTATATCCACCACAAGAGCAAGTGCAAGCGCCGCTTTTCCGCTGCCTTTCCCTCTGAACTTTTCTATCAGCAGTCCCGTCAGATAATTGAAAAGGGAATACCCTACCAGCAGGCAAACCCATACCGGCTCGCCCCAGGCATAGAAAACCAGTGAAAACACAATAAGCACGCAATTTCTGATGCCCGTTTTTTTGGTGATAAAATAAAAAATCAGACACAGCGGCAAAAAGAAATAAATGAAAAACAAATCCGCAAAAACCACAACGACTCTCCTTAAAAACATCAATGCCTAAACTTATAATAAAGCTTATCATGCCGACTTACGGAGTAAGACATAAAATATGCTTTGTTTCGTCAAATTTCGATACACAATTTATTATAACACCCCGCCGCCCTGCCGTCAATAGTAAGGTGTCCGTAAAATTACACAGTTTTCCGCTGCGGTTTTCGGTGATTTTCACCATATTTAAATGATAAAAAACGGAGCGACTGCGCAGTTTAAATTGCGCAGTCGCTCCGTTTTCAGCTTTTACGCTTACAAAGCCCACAAGACTTTTAAATCGTCTTTACTCAACTATACTCTTAACGGGAGCGTTATCCTGTTCACGCTTTTTCGCCCGTTTTTTCTTAACGAACTTAACAATGTATATCACCAGCAATGCCAGCGACAGAAGCGTCATCACCAGCAAAGGGTAAAAATACGTCATATACGTTCTGTCCAGCTGTTGAAGCGCCTCGTCCGAAACATAATTTGTTTCAAGCCTCTGCTGGGTTTCTGAAATTATGTAAAGCGCCGAATACATGTAGCTTGCCGTTCCCGCAAGGATGAAAATAAACTGTAGAATATACCTACTGAAAAACACCAGAATCAGTCCCGCTAAGCACAGTACCGCTCCCACTCCCAGAAATACGGCAATTCGTTTGGGCATACCGATCATCTCTTCGGTAACAATTCCCACAATAAATATTCCGCCGTAAAAAAACGCAGAATATCCGAAGGGAAGAATCATAAGAAACTTTAGTATAAGCGTTATTATATTATCGAGATTTTTTGCTCTTTTTCTCAGCTTCCGCCCTGCTCTGCTGGATTTTGAAGCGGCTTCCTCCATCTCCAGAAGCTCTTGCCGCTCAAGCTCTTTTTTCAGCATAAGTTGTTTTTCGCTTTGCGCTTTGAGTCTGTCCTTTTTTGACATAATGCACCTCTGCTATGTATTAAAATGTTTATATGCTACTGCCTTAATATTGTACCACACAAGGTTTAAAATATCAAGCCCATGAATCATTTTTATCTGTTCCACGATTTTACACAGCTTTTCTGCCCGAAAAAATAAATCCCAAAGAAACTTTTTTCAGCGTTTCCAATGAAAAATATACTTGCAAGGCGGTCTGAATTAAAAACCTCAGTCGGTCAAAAATAAATTTGTAAACCATAAAAAACGGAAACCAAAAAAGAAAGGAATGATTACAATGGGCAGGTTTTTTAAAAGCGCCGCAGCTGCCATAGGAATAGTTGCGCTGGGAATAATGGGGCTGGTGGGATACTATTCCGCTACGCTGCCTGATTTTTACTACATTACCGACAGCGGTCAGCTTACGGTAAATTCAATGTTTTCGATTTCTGCCAAAGCTTCCGTGCAATCGCTTCAGGCAGCAGAATCATTGGAGGGAAAAACAAAGGTGAATATTGATAACTCGGAAGCTTATAGGTTAAAAGCCGAGGACAGCTCTCTTATGCTTTTCGGTACAATTCCCATCAAGGACGTTCAGACCGACAAAATTACAAGACCGTCCCTTGTCCCATGCGGACAACCCTTCGGCATAAGGCTTGTAACCGACGGAGTAATGGTGGTGGAGCTTGAAGATCTTGAGGGCGTATGTCCTGCGGCGGAATGCGGTATCAAAGAAGGAGACGTTATAATCTCAGTAAACGGAAAGAACGTTTCGGGGAATAAGGAGATAAGCAAAATTATATCAGGCTCAAAGGGCAAGCCCTGCACGGTAGAATACCGAAGCGGAAACGACGAAAAAACCGCAACCCTTACCCCCGTTTATTACGACGGCTCATACAAGGCTGGAATCTGGGTAAGAGATTCATCGGCAGGTATCGGAACCCTTACCTTTTACAACCCCGAAACGGGCGCCTTCGGCGGACTTGGACACCCAATCTGCGATGTTGACACAAAGCTTCCGATGCCCCTTTCTCACGGCTCTGTCGGCGAAGTTAAAATAACTGGCTTCAACAAAAGCGTAAAGGGCGACCCTGGCCAACTGCTGGGCGAGTTTACCTCTTCCGCTTCGGTGGGGGATATAACCGTCAATAACGAATCGGGCGTTTTCGGAACCCTGAACTCCTCTCCCAGCGACCAAGAAGCCATAGAGCTTGGCTTCCGTCAGGAGGTTCATACCGGAGAAGCGGTAATTTACACCACAACAGACGACAACGTAACCAAAGAATATAAAATCAGCATCGAAAAGGTTAACCTTAGCGACGACGCCGAGCACGACCTGATAGTTAAAATCACAGACCCCGAGTTGCTTGAAAAAACCGGCGGCATACTTCAGGGAATGAGCGGAAGTCCTATTATTCAGGACGGCAGACTTGTGGGAGCTGTAACTCACGTCTTTATCGACGACCCGACTCAAGGCTACGGGATATTTGCCGACTCGATGTACCAAGCTTCATTAAAAAGCTCCCAGACCGAGCTGGGGCTTGCAGGCTGACAGTGCGTAAACACGCTGTTTTCCTCGGTTTTTGCCGCATTTTGAAGTCGGAATTTTGTCGTTAAATGCAATTGTGTGTCTTATATTTAAGTTTTATTAGGTTTTGTTATATTTTATGCTGATTTATTAGTACTTTTGCACAAAAATGTCGATAAAAAATTGGCGTTTTTTCTGAAAAAGTATTGATTTTTATATTTACCTGTGCTAAAATATTTATAGCGAAGAAATAACTCAGCTGATAGTTTCTTGTATAGTCTCTAAATAACGGCACTGAACATTCTGTATTTACAAAATAGTCGACGATTTTCTTTTACAGCAATGCGCCCGACCGAAGCTTTAATGTGACATTTAATTTTACGGAGGAAACAATTATGACAAACAAAATAAAAATTCTCATCGGTGACGATTCCGCTCAGTACGGAGTAAGCTGCGCTTCAGCACTCAGAGCAATGGGTTTTTTCGTTATAACACGCCCCAAGGACGGACTTACTATTTTTGACGCAATCAAAAACGAAGTCCCAGACGTTGTGATAATCGAAGCTGTTATGCCAAATCTTGACGCTATAGAGCTTATCAAGAAGCTTCAAGCTTCATCCTATAAAAAGCCGTTGTTTATTGTCACCAGCGCTTATGAAAACTCATTTATAGAACAGCAGGTAATGACAGCGGGAGCGGCATATTTTATGCTCAAGCCCTTTGACGTGAAAATTCTCGGCGAGCGCATAAAAGCCCTCCTTGATATCGACACCGATATCTCCTCTGACCTGACGTTTTCAAGGACAAAGCAAAATCCCAATCTTGAGATAATCGTTACCGACATAATTCATCAGATCGGCGTTCCCGCCCACATCAAGGGCTACCATTACCTGAGAGAGGCGATAATCCTTTCAGTCAACGACAAGGAAATGCTTGAAAGCGTTACAAAGCTATTATATCCCGCTGTTGCTAAAAAATTCGGTACGACTCCCTCAAGAGTGGAACGAGCCATAAGGCACGCTATCGAAATCGCCTGGGACAGAGGAGATATTGACACCCTCAACAGCTTTTTCGGTTACACAGTAAACACCGGCAAAGGAAAGCCTACAAATTCTGAGTTTATTGCGCTTATAACCGATAAGATATGCCTGAAATATAAAACCACAATGCCTGCGTAACGGCAAAGCTTTTTACGATTTTATTGATATACAAAAAAACGGGCTACCCACATAGTTCTGTGCAGAAATCATTACTCCCGTGATTTTCTGCCAAAACGAATGTGGGTAGCCCGTTTTTTATTTTCAAAGCTTAAATACTCCGCCTATGCCCTGCTTGCGGATAAACAAAAAAGGGACGGCAAAAGCCGTCCCTCAATATCATAGATATTAAATTACTTGAGCTCAACAGTTGCGCCTGCATCCTCGAGCTTAGCCTTGATTTCCTCAGCTTCAGCCTTAGCAACGCCTTCTTTGATTGCCTTGGGTGCGCCCTCAACAAGCTCCTTGGACTCCTTAAGACCCAGACCTGTGATCTCCTTAACAGCCTTGATTACAGCCATCTTAGCATCGCCGAAGGAAGCGAGAACTACATCGAACTCTGTCTTCTCTTCAGCAGCAGCGCCTGCACCGCCGGCAGCAGGAGCAGCAGCAACAGCAGCTGTTACGCCGAATTCTTCCTGAATAGCGTCAACGAGCTCAGCCAGCTCGAGAACGGAAAGTGTCTTGATATCTTCTACGAATTTCATAATCTTCTCTGAAGCCATGATAATAATCTCCTTTTTAATTTAATTTTTTCCGGGGATATCCCCTTAGCTTACGCTGCGCAAATTAAGCAGCGTTGTTCTCCTTGTCCACAACAGCCTGCAATGTAGCGGCAAGCTTCTGCATAGGACCCTGGAGCGAACCGACCAGCTGAGCGAGCAGAACCTCTCTCGAAGGGATCTTCGAAAGCGCCTTTACGCCTGCCTCGTCATAGATTTCCTCGCCGATAAATCCGGCTTTAAGGTTGAATTTTTCACCGTTGCAGCTCTCAGAAAACTTTCCGAGAATTCTTGCGGGAGCAGTCTGATCCTCGCTTGAAACGGCAATAGCTGTTGTGCCCTCCAGCACGTTTGTAAGACCCGAAAGACCTGCGTTCTCCATGGCGAAACGAAGCATTGTGTTCTTTTCAACAAAATAAGTTACGCCAGCCTCGCGCAGCTCCTTACGAAGCTTTGTATCCTCCTCAACGGTAATTCCTCTGTAGTCAACCAGCACGCCGGCTGCGGAATTTTTGAGAAGCTCAGTCAGCTTTTCAACCTTTTCCTGCTTTGCAAGCAGAACCTTTTCACTTGGCATAATAATTTCACCTCTTTGGGCAGCCGCAAAAACGGCTGTAAATTCGCAGCGCACTAAAAAGAAAAGTCCCTTTCGTCAAAAGACAAAGGGAACCTGTAAGCAAAATTAATGTTTTTGCTATTCCTCCTCGGTCGGACTTCCGCTTTTCAGCCGCCGACTGTCTTTAGATACGAATGCAAAAATTATTATATCAAATAAGCTGTGTGTTGTCAAGAGCTTTTCAAAATAAAATATTAATTTTCTGTAAATCATCTTCTCGTATCCGACACAGCAAACCTCGTTGTTTCAAGCATACTATAATATATAAGCCTGAGATTTTTTCATAACAAAAAGGAGCCGCAAAAAGCAGCTCCGAATTAACAAAAATTAAGCGTTAAGCGACTTAGCAAGCTGAGATTTCTTTCTTGCAGCCTTATTCTTGTGCAGAATTCCCTTTGTGCAAGCCATGTCAACCTTCTTGATAGCAGCCTTTACAACCTCTGCCTTGTTGTCAGCGTTCTCTGCAACAGCGGCGTCAGCCTTTTTCAGAGCTGTTTTAAGATCGGACTTGATCATCTTGTTCTTCAAAGTTTTTGCTTCGATAACCTTAACTCTCTTCTTTGCGGACTTAATGTTCGGCATATCGGCACCTCCCTCATTCATTGTATAATTTTGCACTTATTCGGATAAACTAACTGCACGACTGAGAGGAAATGCAGCAGTCATTTAAACAAGCCTTGTCATTTAGTATAACACAAACAAAAATAAAATGCAAGACCTTTTAACAAAAATTTTCACCGATTTAATCGCAAAAAATTGTGCATTATGCAGAAAGGCAGGAATTATTATGTCACTCCGCACCGACCTGGCTCTCGAATCGGCGCAGCAGGTATCGCCGGACGCCCTTCCGGAGGGTGTTACAAAGCTTGAAAGAAGTCGCAAGGATATAAGGCTTGAAGTAACAGAAATAACTATTGAAACTGAAAATGCCGCTCGCCTTATAAACAAGCCTGCGGGAAGATATATAACCGTTGAAAGCTCCGACGGAAGCTTTTCTTCATACAGCGACTTTTTCGACGGTAGGGTAAACTGCTTGGCCAAAGAGATAACAAGGCTGTGCAATATTCCCGAAAGAGTTCTGGTGGTAGGACTGGGAAACAGGTCGATTACTCCCGACAGCCTTGGACCTCGGGTGGCGGAAAGGATTTTTGCCACAAGACATATCAAAAAGCTTGCAAAGGACCTTGACACCTCCCACCTTTGCGACGTAGCAGCGCTCACAACCGGCGTAATGGCTCAGACCGGCGTTGAATCATCGGCTTGCGTCAAGGCGATCTGCAATGAAATCTCCCCTCAGCTTGTTATTGTAATAGACGCTCTTGCCTGCTCCGAGCTTAGCCATCTGGGAACAACGGTTCAACTGTGCAACACCGGAATCTCTCCCGGAAGCGGAGTGGAAAACGCCCGCAAGGAGCTTTCGCAGAAAACCCTCGGCATTCCCTGCATAGCCATAGGGGTTCCCACCGTTACGGATATGGCTACCATTGCACAACAGGCGTCGACAAATCCACTGCCGCAGGAATACCGGGGCATGATCATAACTCCAAAAACCATTGACAACCTTATATACAGAACCTCCGCTATGATAGCCGCTTCAATCAACAAAGCGCTGCACCCCACATTGACCTACGAGGAAATTCGGTCGCTGACAATGTAATTTTTAGTTTTAAAGGTAAAATAGGTTGGGTAAATTTTTTGTGAATTGATTTCAAAATCCTCTCGCAAACGTTTTCGGTAAACGTTTCCATTCCTTTTTGCACAATATTCTTGTCATTTTACACAAAAGTTCAGTCCATTTATATTGCAAATTGCTGATTGACTAAAAATAATTATTTTGTTATTATTAAAACAGGCGAAATATCTATGTAAAATTTAATGTAGTGTTTTTGTACAGGACAAATGTGTCCAAATCTAAGGAGGTTTTTATTTAATGAAATTGGCAAAGAGAATTATGGCTGCTACGCTTGCGCTGACAATGACTGCCGGCTTGTTTGCCTGCGGCGATAATGAAGACACTTCTTCCGACGCCAGCTCGGTTGCTCCCGGCGTGGATCTTAACGCTGACCAGCAGGCTATGGTAGACGCATATGCTGATGACTCGCGTCTTGCCGATGTTGAGCTTGAAAACAAGACAATCACATGGATGGCTCACTATGACATCAACCCGACCGAAGGAAAGGTTAAGTCGCCCGCAATGCAGCTTTTTGAAACCAAGTACGGTGGAACTATCGAGTGGCACCAGACAACTTGGGAGAACCGTTATACAGACCTGGCTTCTGCCGTTCTGTCCAACGAATCGCCTGACTTCTTCCCTGCTGATGATGGCGACGCATTCCCGAGAGGCGCTATCAGCCCGATGTTCCAGCCTATTGACGACATTATCGACCTTGATTCCGAGCTGTGGGCAGGTTCCAAGGAGCTTTGCGACCAGTTTGTATTCAGAGACAGCCATTATGTTGCTGCAATCGAGGCTACTCCTACATACGCTTGCGTTTACAACAAGACCACAATAGAAGCTAACGGTTTCGAAGATCCTGCTGAGCTTTACTGGGCAGGTGAATGGGACTGGGATGTATTTACTGACATGTGTATTGAGTTTACAGATTCTGAGCAGGATATGTACGCTCTTGACGGTTACTGGTACACTAACGCCCTTTCCGAAACCAGTGGCGTTCCGCTTATCGGACTTGAGGATGGAGTTATCGTTCAGAACATGAGCGACCCTGCAATTGAAAGAGTTCAGGAAAGAATGTACGATCTGCAGCTTAACGGCGTTGTATTCCCACGTGCCACAAACAACTGGGACACCAGAGGCGACGGCGCTAACGGAGAAGGACTGGGTTCATATCTGACGCTGTTTATTCCTATCGGACTTTATGCGCTTGAATGTCCTCCTGAATCAAGAGAGCCTTTCGGTCCCACCGAGGAAGTTATGTTTGTTCCTATGCCTAAGGAACCAGATTCTGATATAACCTACGCTTCTGCAAGAGTTCACGGTTATCTTATCTGCGCAGGTGCTCCCAACCCTGAGGGTGTTGCGGCATACCTTAACTGCGAGCAGGTTACAAACCAGGCAGAAGATCTCCAGCAGATTGAAACCGACACTCTCAAGAACGAATATGAGTGGACAGATGAAATGATTGAGATGCGTGAAGAGCTTTACAGACTGGCAGCTGAGTACCCTGTATTTGACTTCATGTATGGTGTATCCGACGACCTTAAGAAGCAGATGGAAAGCGTTTCTCAGGCAACAATGATTTCCGGCGGAAACGCAACCACTTGGGGAGCTGCACGTGCAGAATATGAGTCGACAATTCAGTACCTTGTTGACGAAGCAAACGAGAGTTCGGGTGCCCTTGAAGACGTACGATAATTAATCTAAATAATGATAAGCTGCAGTCCAAGCTGCAGCTTATTTTTTTGCGCTTGAACGCTTAAATCTGTCGGTTATTTGTTGATTTGAGCCTGAATAAGCGAAAAATTTTTAAACGCTATTGACAAAATCAAATCGTTACTATATAATAATAGGGTAAAAGAGAGTAGCTGGCGGAATTTCTTTGCAAGAAGATATTCTGTTTATGTTTGCGTCAATACGGTCGGCAGTCCGACCCGCTGCATATCTAAACGGCGAGACTTTTATTGAAACAATTGCGCTGCGCAGTTTTTCCAATAAACGTCTCGTTTTTTTATGCCGGAACTGCGTTGACAACCTGTGGGGAATAATTCTTCCGTTGCGACTATACAGCTGCTTTCGGGGGAAAAATATTACCGACGGACCATTATTGAAAGGAATGTTGCAAATGAGCGAACGCTATCGCCAGAAACCTGAGGAGCTTTATTCGGAATTTAATTCTTCCGAAAACGGCCTGACCTCTCAGCAGGCAGAAAAAAATTCGGAGAAGTACGGAAAAAACCAGATTTCGGAGGGCAAGAAAAAAAGCGCTCTGGTTATTTTTCTGGAGCAGTTTAAGGACTTTCTTGTAATAATACTTATAATCGCCGCAATTATATCCGCCTGCATGGGAGATGTTGAAAGCATGGTGGTTATTCTTGTGGTTATCACAATGAACGCCATACTGGGCACCGTTCAGACCCTTAAGGCGGAGAAATCTCTCAGCAATCTGAAAAAGCTGTCCTCGCCAAACGCCAAGGTAATGCGAAACGGCGAAGCGGTTATAATCCCATCGGAAGAGGTTACCGTAGGCGACGTGGTGCTGATTGAAGCCGGCGACCAGATTCCTGCGGACGGACGGCTGATAGAATGTGCCTCCGTTCAGGTAAACGAAAGCGCCCTTACCGGAGAAAGCGTGAATATCGACAAAAGTCTTGAAATCATCGACAGAGAATGTGCTCTGGGCGACCGCATAAACATGGTCTTTTCCGGCAGCTTCGTCACATACGGACGTGGAAAGTTTATTGTAACCGACATTGGTATGAACACCGAGGTGGGCAAGATTGCTTCGCTTATTCAGAATGCGGAGGAAAGAAAAACCCCTTTGCAGCATTCTCTTGACACCTTCGGCAAAAAGCTGTCTATAGCTATCCTTATAATCTGCGCTCTTGTTTTCGGTCTGAGCCTTATTCAGGCGGACGAAATAAACTCGGGCGAGGTAATGAACTCGCTGATGTTCGCTATCGCTCTGGCGGTTGCGGCAATTCCTGAGGCGTTAAGCTCTATTGTAACCATAGTGCTTTCCTTCGGCACACAGAAGATGTCCCGTGAAAACGCCATTATCCGTAAACTTCAGGCGGTGGAGGGTTTAGGCTCGGTATCGGTTATCTGCTCCGATAAAACAGGCACTCTCACCCAGAACAAGATGACTGTAAGAAAGATTGTGGTGGACGGTCATATAATCTCCGCCGAGGATTCCAACCCCGACACGGCTAAGGAAAGAAACCTTATAGTGGCATCGGTGCTGTGCAACGACTCCCAGTGCAAGGACGGAGTTGAAATAGGCGACCCCACAGAAACCGCCCTTATTAACTTTGCCCTGTCAAAGAATTTAAGCGACTCCAAAATAAGAAGCGATTATCCCAGAATCAGCGAAATACCCTTTGATTCCGACAGAAAGCTTATGTCTACCCTCAATGTTGTAAACGGCGAAAATATCATGTTTACCAAGGGCGCGACGGACGTTCTGTTAAACAGAATGACCTGCTCCGAGGAAGTCAAGGAGCAGATAAAGGAGCAGGTTGCCGACCTTTCTGCGCAGGGTCTTAGAATACTCTGCTTTGCTTCCAAAAAATTTGACGGTAAAAAAATCACGGTGGAGGATGAATGTGGTCTTGACTTTATAGGTCTTATGGCAATGATGGATCCGCCGAGAGCGGAATCAAAGCCTGCCGTTGAGGAATGTAAAATGGCAGGAATAAAGCCTGTTATGATTACCGGCGACCATGTTGTAACCGCCTCCGCCATAGCCAAGGAGATAGGTATTCTCAACGATTTCTCAGAGGCTGTGGAAGGTTCTGCAATCGACGGACTTACCGACGAACAGCTGGTTGATTTCGTTAAGGACAAATCTGTATACGCCAGAGTTACTCCCGAACACAAGATAAGAATCGTCAAAGCATGGCAGAGCAACGACAAGATTGTGGCTATGACCGGCGACGGAGTAAACGATGCTCCCGCTCTGAAGCAGGCTGACGTAGGCGTTGCTATGGGAATCACGGGAACAGAGGTTGCAAAGGACGCTGCTTCGATGGTGCTTGCCGACGACAATTTCGCCACCATAGTCAAGGCGGTTAAAAACGGCAGAAACATTTACGAGAACATCAAAAAGGCTATTCTCTTCCTACTTTCGGGCAACCTTGCGGGAATTATAACGGTGCTGTTCTGCTCACTGCTGGCACTGCCCGTTCCTTTTGCGGCGATTCATCTGCTGTTTATAAACCTGCTTACCGACTCGCTGCCTGCAATCGCTCTGGGACTTGAACCTCACACCGACAGCGTTATGAAGCAAAAGCCCCGCCGTGCGGGAGAAACTATTCTCACAAAACCTTTTATGCTGAGAATAGGCTATTCTGGACTGGTTATAAGCGTTGCCACAATTGCCGCATTCCTGCTGGGAAATCACTACATGGGCGCAGAAGCCGCCAGCACTATGGCGTTTGCAACGCTGTGTATGTCAAGACTTTTCCACGGATTCAGCTGCAAGACCGACGGACCTGTTATTTTCACCAGGAGAATGTTCAACAACCGCTTCGGCATACTTGCCTTTGTAATAGGAATGCTGCTTATCAACTGCGTGCTGCTTATCCCCGGTCTTTCGGGCTTGTTCAAAGTGGTTAAGCTTTCGGGAGCGCTGCTTGCCGCAACCTACGGCTTGAGCTTCGGTTCTATGATAGTAATCCAGATTATAAAAGCAATATTTTTCAGGGAGAAAAAATAAGGCTGATTTTTAGCTGAGCCAACAGCGTTTCCGCTCATTGCAGCAGAAACGCTGTTGTAATTTTACTGCAGGTCTTGTTATCCTGCCAGCAGAAAGGATAAAAACCCCACCCTTACGCCGCTGTTGTTATGCTACAATAGATAGTAGACAATAAAAAAGAAGAACAACTCCAAAAATGATATAATGTTAAGTACCACCAAAACAAAGTATCAAAAAGGGAGTTGTTCTGATGAATAGTATAGCACAGGA
>CALXIQ010000017.1 GCA_944388405.1 uncultured Ruminococcus sp.
TTCCTGTGCTATACTATTCATCAGAACAACTCCCTTTTTGATACTTTGTTTTGGTGGTACTTAACATTATATCATTTTTGGAGTTGTTCTTCTTTTTTATTGTCTACTATCTATTGTAGCATAACATAAAAGTAAATTGACAAATTCACAGCTGAATTTTAAGAAAGCTTGTATGATTGTATAAAATTTTGCGGTATATTTATACGTTTTGCACATAAAGAAAAAATCACTTTTACATGTATAGTAATTAAAAATGCATTATATAACCTGCTTGAAAATAACGTTTTACAAATCTTAGGGCCTATTTATCAAAATATTTTGTAAACCAGACGTTTTTCACTTTAAAAGTTTTACCATTGAGGTATTCAAGACAGCCTGAATCGGTGGTAAAATCAAACTCCAGCTTGTACGAATAAAGCGCCTGCGTCTTTATATTATATTCCCTGTTGATTTTGTTTATTCCGTATTTGCCGTCGCCCAGTAGGGGATAGCCCTCAAACGCCATGTGAGCCCTTATCTGATGAGTTCTGCCTGTTACAAGGTCAACCTCCAGCAAAGCCAGACTTCTGTTGCGGTCATATTCAAGCACTCGGTATTTTGTTATCATGGTTTTGCTTCCCGGCACCTGAGATGAAGTGATTTTAACCGTTTTGGTCTGCTCGTTTTTCAGATGATAGGCGGTAAGGGTGTCCTCGCTTTTGGGAGGGATTCCCACCGTTACGCACAGATACTTTTTGTGAAGCTCCCTGTCCTTAATTTTCTGATTGATTATCCGCAGGCTCTCGGCGTTCTTGGCACAGATGACAATTCCCCCGGTGTTGCGGTCGATTCTGTTGCACAAAGCCGGTGCGAAGGAATTTTCCCTCTCCGGATCGTATTCGCCTTTGACGTAGAGATAATGGGTTACCCGATTTATAAGAGTATCGGTCGAACCGCTTTCATCTTCGTGAACCACCAGACCGCACTTTTTGTTAAGCAGTATAATGTTACTGTCCTCGTAAATAATATTTAAGTCGGTGGGAGCGGATAGAAAAGGGTAGCCCGACTTGTTTTCTCCCGTGAAAAATTCATCGTTTATATACATCTGTACGCGGTCGCCGCAGTTAAGCTTGGTTGAAATTTCACACCGCTTTCCGTTCAGCTTTATGCGCCTGATTCTTATGTATTTGTACATTAAATTTTTCGGCAGCAGCGGCACCGCTTTGGATATAAATTTATCCATGCGCTGACCTGCGTCGTTTGAGTTGATTGTAAATTCTTTCATACCTTTAATCCCACTTGTAATTATTTTTGTAAATTAAAAATCATAAGCCGGGCTGCGAACAAGCCCAAGCTTAATGTATCTATTATAACCTAAACAGCCGTATTTTTCAAGCGGATTTTTATACGGAAAAGTTACAGTGCGGGTATTGACAATTTAAAATAAATGATGTATTATGATTTTAAACAAACGTTCGCAATTTTGAAAGGATAGTTATGGATAGATTTAAGCTTGTGTCCGACTACAAGCTTGCGGGAGATCAGCCCCAGGCGGTAGATAAGCTTGTAGACGGAATAAATAAAGGAATGAAGGAACAAACTCTGCTTGGCGTTACCGGCTCGGGAAAAACCTTTACAATGGCAAATGTTATAGAGCGTGTAAACAGACCTACTCTGGTGCTGGCTCATAACAAGATTCTTGCGGCTCAGCTTTGCTCAGAGTTCAAGGAGTTTTTCCCCGAAAATGCCGTAGAGTATTTTGTATCCTATTACGACTATTATCAGCCGGAGGCGTATGTGCCCAGCAAGGATGTGTACATCGAAAAGGATTCATCGGTAAACGACGAGATTGATAAGCTCCGCCACTCGGCAACCACTGCAATTGCCGAAAGACGGGACGTTATTATCGTCGCTTCAGTTTCCTGCATATATTCTCTGGGCGACCCTGCCGAATACAAATCGATGGTAGTTTCGGTAAGAAAGGGTATGCAAAAGTCAAGAGAACAGCTTATAGCCCAGCTGGTGGGTATTCAGTATGAGCGAAACGACATTAACTTTGTTAGAAACAAATTTCGTGTAAGGGGAGACGTTGTGGAAATCTTTCCGGCAGCAAATACCGACACGGCTATCAGAGTTGAGTTTTTTGGCGACGAGATAGACCGCATTTGTGAAATTAACGTTGTAACCGGAGAAATTGTCGCTTTCCTTAATCATGCGGCGATTTTCCCCGCAACCCATTATGTAGTTGCACGCGATAAGCTTCACGATGCAATTGAAGAAATAAAAGAGGAGCTGGACGAGCGCATCAAGTATTTCAAGGACCATGATATGCTTATTGAAGCCCAGCGAATTGCCCAGCGTACAAATTATGATATTGAGATGCTGGAAGAAGTGGGCTTCTGCTCGGGAATTGAAAACTATTCACGAGTGCTGGCAAGGCGACCCAAGGGAGCGGTGCCGTATACACTCCTTGACCATATGCCGGAGGATTTTCTGCTTATGGTGGACGAAAGCCATGTGTCCCTGCCTCAGGTGAGAGGAATGTACGCCGGCGACAGAGCGCGAAAGCAGACCCTTGTTGACTACGGCTTCAGACTGCCGTCTGCGCTTGACAACCGCCCTCTGACCTTTGATGAGTTTTACAGCCACATTAATCAGGTTGTATTTGTTTCAGCTACTCCGGGACCTATCGAAAGAGAAAAATCACAGCAGATAGTGGAGCAGCTTATTCGACCTACCGGACTGCTTGACCCTGAAATTCAGGTTCGCCCCACCGAAGGCCAGATTGAGGATTTAATCTCCGAAATTAATCTGCGGATTGAGCGTAAGGAGCGTGTGCTTGTTACCACCCTTACAAAGAAAATGGCGGAGGACCTTACCACCTACATGAAAAACTTCGGCATTGCGGTAAGGTATATGCACCATGATATAGATACCATCGAGCGTATGGAAATTATCAGAGATTTACGTCTTGGCGAGTTTGACGTGCTGGTGGGAATCAACCTGCTTAGAGAGGGTCTTGACCTGCCGGAGGTGTCGCTGGTGGCTATCCTGGACGCAGATAAAGAGGGCTTCCTAAGGTCGGAAAGCTCACTTATCCAGACTATAGGACGTGCGGCAAGAAATGCGGATGGCAAGGTTATAATGTATGCCGATACTGTAACACGCTCAATGGAGCTTGCCATAACAGAAACGGAACGCCGCCGTGCATTGCAGCAGAAATTTAATGAGGAGCACGGAATTGTTCCGAAAACGATTAAGAAGGACATCCGTGACGTTATTGAAATTTCCACCAAGGAAGAAGTAGAATACGAAGCAAGACAGAAGTCCAAGCTTTCCAAGCGTGAAACCGAAGCGCTTATTGATAAGCTTACCAAACAGATGAAGGAAGCTGCAAAAATGCTTGAATTTGAGCACGCAGCTTTCCTCAGGGATAAGATTGCAGAGCTGAGAGGGGAGAAAAGCAAGTAATTACTGCCGATAAAATGTACTTTTATCGGCATAGCCTGCGTTTACATATCAGACATAGTTTCGGATAATCCCACTTTAGACGGAAGTCTTCAAAGAATTACTTGATAGAAAGAGATATAAAGCTGCTTAAGAAAGGAAAGTAAAATATATGCAGAGCAATGAAATTGTAATAAAAGGTGCAAGAGAGCACAACCTTAAAAATGTGGATCTGACGATACCAAGGGATAAGCTTATTGTCCTTACCGGGCTTTCCGGTTCGGGTAAATCTTCTCTTGCTTTTGACACCATTTTTGCCGACGGACAGAGAAGATATATGGAGTCGTTGTCCTCATACGCACGACAGTTTTTAGGTCAGATGGAAAAGCCTGATGTTGATTCAATAACAGGACTTTCGCCGGCTATATCAATCGACCAGAAAACCACCTCAAAAAACCCACGCTCCACGGTAGGAACGGTAACCGAGATATACGACTACCTCAGACTGCTTTACGCACGAATTGGCGTGCCCCATTGTCCCGTCTGCGGAAAGGAAATAAGACAGCAGACAATTGACCAGATTGTCGACAAGATAATGGAGCTGGAGCAGGGTACAAAATTTCAGCTGCTTGCGCCAATTGTTAGAGGACGCAAGGGCGAGTACCGCAAGGAGCTTGAGCAGGCGAGAAAATCCGGATACGCCAGAGTCAGGATAGACGGAATCGTCTACGACCTTTCCGAGGAAATAAAGCTGGAAAAGAACAAAAAGCACACAATTGAAATTGTTGTGGACAGACTTGTAATCAAGCCGGAGATTAAGTCACGACTGACCGACAGTATTGAGATTGTTTCCTCTCTTACCGGCGGGCTTGTAACGGTAGATGTTATCGGCGGCGAGGAAATGCATTTCTCACAGAACTATTCCTGCCCCGAACATAACATTTCAATCGAGGAGCTTACTCCCAGAATGTTTTCCTTTAACAACCCCTTTGGCGCTTGCGAAAAGTGCACGGGACTGGGCGTGTTTAAAAAGGTTGACCCTAAGCTTGTTATCCCCAATACCGATTTGTCTATAAATCAGGGAGCGATAAAGGCAAGCGGCTGGAACAGCCTTGACGAAACGTCGGTGGCAATGATGTATTTCAAGGCTATTTCAAAGCAGTACGGAATTTCGCTGGACGAGCCGGTGAAAAACCTCGACCCCGACGCAATAGATATTTTCCTTTACGGAACTCAGGGACAGAAGCTTAAACTTTCAAGACAAACGGAGTATTACAAATCGGAATATTCCGCCGAGTTTGAGGGCATTATCCCCAATCTCGAACGCCGCTACAGAGAGAGCGCCAGCGAGTATTCCAAGGCGGAAATTGAAACGGTGATGAGCGACGAAAAATGCCCTGCCTGCAAGGGTGAAAGGCTTAAAAAGGAAAGTCTTTCGGTAACTGTGGGAGGACTGAATATAAGTCAGCTTACTCATCTTTCGGTAACCGAAGCGCTGGAGTTTTTTGATAATCTTAAGCTTACCGAGAGAGAAAAGCTTATCGGTGAAAGAATCATCAAGGAAATCAGAGAACGGCTGGGATTTTTAAAAAGCGTAGGACTTGAATATCTTACCCTTTCACGCTCCAGCGGCACACTTTCCGGCGGCGAGAGCCAGAGAATACGCCTTGCCACACAGATCGGCTCATCGCTTATGGGCGTGCTTTATATTCTTGACGAGCCGTCCATAGGTTTGCACCAGCGTGACAACGACAAGCTTATTGCAACCCTCAAGCGGTTGAGGGATCTGGGAAACACGCTGATTGTCGTAGAGCATGACGAGGATACAATGTTTAACGCCGATTATATTGTGGACGTAGGTCCCGGGGCGGGAATCCACGGCGGCGAAATTGTGTGTGCAGGCACGGTCGAGGATATAATGGCGTGCGAAAAATCGGTCACCGGGCAGTATTTAAGCGGACGAAAGAAAATTCCCGTACCCGAAACCAGAAGAAAGGGCAACGGTAAATTTCTCACTGTCAAAGGTGCGAAGCAGAATAATCTTAAGAACATAACCGTGAAAATACCTCTTGGCACTTTTACCTGCGTAACGGGAGTTTCTGGTAGCGGAAAATCCTCACTGGTCAACGAAATAATTTACAAGGAGCTGGCAGGCAAGCTTAACCGCGCCAGAATCAGACCGGGAGATTTCAAAGAGATGCTGGGAATTGAAAATCTTGATAAGGTTATAGACATCGACCAGTCGCCAATCGGCAGAACCCCACGGTCAAATCCTGCAACCTATACCGGAGTGTTCAACGATATAAGAGAACTTTTTGCCCAGACAAGCGATGCAAAAATGAAGGGATACAACGCTGGCAGATTTTCCTTTAACGTAAGGGGCGGTCGCTGTGAGGCGTGCGAAGGAGACGGAATCCTTAAAATAGAAATGCACTTTCTGCCCGATGTTTACGTGCCTTGCGAGGTCTGCAAAGGCAGACGTTACAACCGTGAAACCTTGGAGGTAAAATACAAGGGCAAGTCGATCTATGACGTTCTTGAAATGACGGTGGAGGAGGGGGTAGCCTTCTTTGAGAATATCCCGAAGATAAAAAGAAAGCTTGAAACTCTTTACGAGGTGGGACTTGGTTACATCAAAATCGGTCAGCCGGCTACTACGCTTTCAGGTGGAGAGGCTCAGAGAGTGAAGCTTGCCACCGAGCTTTCAAAGCGTTCCACCGGTAAGACGATATATATTCTCGACGAGCCTACCACAGGACTGCATACAGCGGATGTTCACAAGCTTATTGAGGTTTTGCAGAAGCTGTGCGACGGTGGAAATACTGTTGTGGTTATTGAGCACAACCTTGACGTTATCAAAACTGCGGATTATATAATCGACTTGGGTCCCGACGGCGGTAACAAGGGGGGAGAAATTGTTGTTACCGGCACACCGGAGGAGGTCGCCGCTTGTGAAAAGTCCTATACGGGTCAGTATCTGAAGAAAATGCTTTTATAACATTCATCACCTTTTCAAACAATGGGTAAGCAGCTAAGACGAAATAAAAACAAAGCCGAATAGATTTCAACTGCTGCGGGCAAGGTGTTAAAGACGGAGGATGTTTAAAAGCTTCTGAATAAGGTAGGTTTTTAATTTGAAGAAAAAAGTAGCTTTTATCTGCGTGCATAATTCCTGCCGCAGCCAGATTGCCGAAGCTCTGGGCAAACACTTTGCAGGAGATAAATACGAGTTTTATTCCGCAGGAACCGAAACAAAGCCGCAGATTAACCAAGATGCCGTGCGGATTATGAAACAGCTTTATGATATTGATATGGAGCAAACCCAGTACAGCAAGACCTTTGATAAAATTCCATCGCCTGATATTGAGATCTCTATGGGGTGTGACGTGGGATGTCCCTATATTGGCAGGCAGTTTGACGACAACTGGGGGCTTGATGACCCCACCGGACAGAGCGACGAGGTTTTTATCAAAGTAATAAAGCAAATCGAAGCTAACATACTTTCCATGAGCTATTAGAAAGCAAGTGTGAGAGCGTGTTCAAAAAATCTGTAGTTTTTTTCAAAAAAGTATTGACAAAGCCGAATTGGCGTGATATAATATTTTAGTCAATGTGATTACTGCATAGAACTACTGTCTGAACTGAGGATGATGGGCTTCTATGAGTTCATAATTTTTAGTTTGGAAGGAGGTCGTTTTTAATGAGAGAGGGTATCCATCCTAAGTACGAGGAAACTACCATTACCTGCGCTTGCGGTAATGTAATTCACACTCGTTCTACAAAGAAGGATATTAAAGTTGAAATCTGTTCAAAGTGTCATCCTTTCTTTACAGGAAAGCAGAAGCTTGTTGACACAGGCGGACGCGTAGACAGATTCAAGAAGAGATTTAATCTTGATTAATCACATAAAGAGCGGATTTTTCCGCTCTTTTTTGTTATGGAGGGAAACGCCGTGGCAGAAAGTGAATATTTAACCGTAAAACAACCTGCCGAGGATAGCTTTATAGAGAAAAAATCGGAGTTTATAGGTCAGATTTGCCCGGTAAAGACCGCCGATGAGGCGGTTGAGTTTATTAATTCCGTAAAAGCAAAGCACCGAAAGGCAAGGCACAACGTTTATGCTTATATCGTCAGGGATAATAATATCTCACGATACTCTGACGACGGCGAGCCTCAGGGGACGGGTGGAGTTCCCGTGCTTGACGTGCTTAAAAAGGAAGGGCTTACCGACGTGTGTGTGGTGGTTACCAGATATTTCGGCGGAGTGCTGCTTGGCGGCGGTGGGCTTGTAAGAGCCTATTCTCATGCTTGTAAACTTGCTGTGGATGCTGCGCAGAAAATGATAATGTGCCGCTGTTCTGAATTAACGGTAAAATGTGATTATTCTCTTTACGGAAAGTTGGCGTATATTTTCCCCGAATTCGGAGTAAAAATTACCGATGAGATTTTTGCGGATGAAGTCAGTATTACAATGCTTGTAAAGGAAAATCTTGCGCAAAAGCTTAAAGAAAAGCTTATAGATATAGCTAACGGACGAGTAGATATATCAGAAGTTACAGATTTATGGCACGACTTCGCTTGATTTTTGTGCATTTATACGAAAAATGTTCGCAGTAAAGGTTTTTTTACTGCGAATTTTGTATAATATATTAGAAGTATGAGCTGATAAGAGGTTTTGACGCTTTGAGATAGGACGTGATATATGTGACTCCGAGAGAAAGATATGAGGACTTTGAAAAAAAACTGCTTTGCGAATATGCCGCACTTTCCTGTGAAACAAAAGGAAGAGCGTCCGAGTCCGTTAAGTGCGATTATCGAACCGAATATCAGCGTGACAGAGATAAGATTATTCACTGCAATTCCTTCAGGCGGTTGAAGCACAAAACTCAGGTTTTCTTGTCCCCTACGGGAGATCACTACCGCACCCGTCTTACCCATACTTTAGAGGTGGGGCAGATTGCCAGAACTATCGCAAGAGCCTTAAGGCTTAATGAGGACCTTACCGAAGCTATAGCTATGGGTCACGACCTTGGGCATACGCCTTTCGGCCATGCGGGAGAACGTATTCTCAACGAGCTGGCTCCGTCGGGATTTCACCACTATGAACAGGGACTGAGAGTTGTTGATATTATTGAAAACGACGGTAAAGGGCTTAATCTTACATATGAGGTGCGGGACGGAATTTTAAAGCATACAAACAAGATTGCCGAAACAATCGAGGGGTATGTTGTCCGTTACGCTGATGTCATTGCGTATATAAACCATGATATAGACGATTCAATAAGAGGCGGAATTATCAAGGAAGAGGATATTCCCAAGAAGATAACCGACGTTCTGGGTCATTCCAAGTCGGAGCGTATTACAACGCTCGTAACTTCCATTATAGAGAACGGCATTTCGGACGACAACGGTCCGGGAAAGATAAGAATGTCGGACGAGGTGGATAAAGCGTATAAGGCTCTCCACGAGTTTATGTTTGACAGCGTTTACCGCAATCCTAAATGCAAGTCGGAGGAGGGCAAGGCTCAGGCGATGATAGCGGAGCTTTACAAATATTTTTCGGAGCATATAGAAAAAATGCCTGCGCTTTATATAAACCTTGCATACAAATACGGCTTGGATGTTGCGGTGTGCGACTATATTTCGGGAATGTCCGACAGCTATGCCGTTGACGTTTTTACCGAGCTGTTTGTGCCTGCGGCATGGAAGGTGAGATAGCCTGAGATATAGAAAAAACACAGTCGTACAAAACATTATATGGATTTTTACAGCATGAGTTATGCCGGTGATGTTTATAGTAAGGAGATGATATATAGATGCCGTTGCCACCCGAATTTATAGACAGGCTTAAAGCCGCCAATCCCATTGCGGAGGTAATGGGCAGCTATGTAAGTCTTAAAAGAACGGGACGGGATTATGTTTGCCTGTGCCCGTTTCACAATGAAAAAACACCGTCCTGTCACGTCCATCCGGACAAGGAATATTTCCATTGCTTTGGATGCGGAGCAGGCGGCGACGTTATAACCTTTACAATGCGCTACAACAATCTTGATTATTGGGAGGCGGTAAAGCTGCTTGCCGACAGGGGAGGTGTTCCCCTTCCTGAGGACAGTCAGTTTAAAAGCGGCGGCGTTGATCGCCGGAAGCGCATTTATGAAATGAACAAAAAAGCCGCAAGGTTTTTCTACGATAAGCTTCGTTCTCCAGAGGGTAAGACTTGCCGGGAGTATCTTGCGAAGCGAGGACTTAAAGCGGCAACCATTATGAAATACGGTATTGGTTTTGCACCAAATAGCTGGTCGGAGCTTAAAAGCTATATGCTCTCCGAGGGCTATTCTGAGCAGGAACTTGAATCCGCCAGCCTTATATCACGCTCGCTGAAAAACACTAAAAATACATATGACTTTTTTGTAAACCGTGCAATGTTTCCCTTTATAGATTTGAGGGGGAATATAGTCGGCTTCGGAGGACGAGCTTTAAGCTCAGATGATAAAAGGAAATATCTAAATTCCAAGGACACGATTGTATACAATAAAAACAGATTTTTGTTTTCCATGAATTTTGCCAAAAATGCAGCTGTCAAGAATAAAAAGATTCTGCTGTGCGAGGGAAATCTTGACGTTATTTCTCTTAATCAGGCAGGCTTTGAAAACGCAGTGGCTTCTTGTGGAACAGCCTTGACGCCCGAGCAGGCGAAGCTTATTTCAAATTACGCCGATGAAGCAGTCATCTGCTACGATTCCGATGAGGCAGGGCAGAAGGCAACACAGAAAGCAATATATATCTTAGGGGAAGCTGGGCTTAAGGCTACCGTGATAAAAATGGAAGGCGCCAAGGACCCGGACGAATATATTAATAAGTTTGGAGCTGTCAGGTTTGAGCATTTGCTGAATCATTCCGAGGGCGCTATAAATTTTGAGCTTGAAAAGGCAAAGACAGGGCTTGATACCGAAACAGCGGTGGGAAAGTCTGATTATATGAAAAAGATTTTCGACGTTCTGGCTTCTATAAAATCTCCCGTGGAGAGGGACATTTATATATCGAAAGTGGCTCTTGAACAGGGAATTTCAAAATCAGCCTTGAGTGAGGAGATAAAAAATCTGCTGGGTAAAAAAGCACGTCAAAAACAAAAACAGGAATGGCGCAGAATCCAGACATTTGCCGATAGACGGGACAGCCTTAATCCCGAGGCGGCGGCGCATCCGAAGGAAAACACAGCGGAGCAGGAGATAATTTATTTTATCTACAACAACCCCGATTTCTGCGAGGATATTTTTAAAAGGCTGCCACCGGAAAAAATGGTGACCACTCTTAACCGACGGATATACGAAAGCCTGACAGGTAAAATACTCGGCGGGGAAGATTACTCGGTATCCTCATTCAACGATGAATTTTCACCGGAGGAAGTGGGTAAAATAACTGCGATTCTTGCGGAATATGATAATAAGGGTATAGATAAAACTGTAGCTTACGATTGCGTATCGGCTCTTTTGGAATATGACCCCGACAAGCCAAAGGCTGAGGAAATGTCGGACGACGAGCTGCTTCGGCTTTTGGAGCGGATGAAAAAGAAAAAAGGAATTGTATAGGTATTTGGTCAACCAAAGCGTCAAATGCCTGAAATCAATAAACGAATGGAGAGTTTTTATGACAGATAACAAGAAGCTTATTATGGATAATCTTATGGAGCAGGGAAAGGCTACGGGAAAGCTGACTACAAAAGAGATTACCGACGCACTTGAAAAGCTTGATTACGACGTCGATCAGATGGACGCTTTTTATGACAACTGCTCTGCGCTTAATATTGAGATTATTGACGATATTGTTCCCGACGATTCGCTTATTCTGGTAAATCCCGAGGACGATGTTACTCCCGACGAGGTTGATATAGGACTTTCAACCGATGGAATTGCCATCGACGACCCTGTAAAGATATATCTTAAAGAGATCGGTCGAGTTCCTCTTCTTACCTCCGAGGAGGAAATCCAGCTTGCCGAAAAGATGGGCGGAAACAACGAAAAGGAAGCTTCAAACGCAAGAAAGCGTCTGGCTGAGGCTAACCTTCGTCTTGTCGTATCAATTGCCAAGAGATACGTCGGCAGAGGAATGTCCTTCCTTGACCTGATTCAGGAGGGAAACATGGGTCTTATTAAGGCAGTAGAGAAGTTTGACTACACCAAGGGATTTAAATTTTCAACCTATGCAACCTGGTGGATAAGACAGGCTATCACAAGAGCTATCGCCGACCAGGCAAGAACCATAAGAATCCCCGTTCATATGGTTGAAACTATAACCAAGGTAAAAAAGGTTTCAAGCCAGCTTTTGCATGAAAACGGACACGACCCCTCTCCAGAGGAAATCGCTGCACGCCTTGAAATGCCTGTGGAAAGGGTGCGGGAGATTATGAGAATTGCTCAGGACCCCGTTTCACTTGAAACTCCTATAGGAGAAGAGGAGGATTCCCACTTAGGCGACTTTATTCCCGATGAGGACGCTCCCGCGCCTGCCGAGGCGGCTTCACAGGTACTGCTCAAGGAGCAGATAAATCAGGTGCTTTCCACCCTTACGGAGCGTGAGGAAAAGGTTTTAAGGCTGAGATTCGGTCTTGAGGATGGACGTTCCAGAACCCTTGAGGAGGTAGGACAGCAGTTTAACGTCACAAGGGAGCGTATTCGCCAGATTGAGGCTAAAGCTCTCAGAAAGCTGCGTCATCCCAACAGAAGCAATAAGGTAAGGGATTATCTTGACTAATCGGAGGAATACCAGATGCATTTAACTCTTGAAACTGACTACGCTATAAGAATTGTTTCGGTGCTTTGCATAGACGGGGGGAGAGTAGAAGCTAAGACTATTTCCGAAAGAGCGGCGGTTACGCTGAGATTTGCGCTTAAAATACTGCGAAAGCTGGTTGCGGCAGAGATTGTAAAATCCTATAAAGGCACTCAGGGCGGATATCAGATTAATCTTGCTCCCAAGGATATAAATCTCAGAATGGTTATTGAGGCAATTGAAGGTACATACTATTTCTCAAGGTGCTTAGCGCCTGACGGAGTATGCAGCAGGGGAGCTTCGGGGGTATGCTGCTATCAGAAGGTGTTCTGTGAGATTTCAAATATGGTGAGAGCCAAGCTTGAAAGCTGCAGCTTTGAGGATCTGATAGTAAATTCTGAGGAATACACAAAGGAAGAAAAGGAGAATGCTGTTTCACCGAAATAAAAGTGCATCTGAAGATGACGATGACCTTGTTTATGACAGTGAGGAGATTGATTCTCCTGATGAGGATTTTGACAATGAAGACCTGCTTAAAAGACAGCGGCGCAGAAAACGCAGGAAGTTTCTGTTCAAGCTTTGCGTAGTTTGTCTGGCGGTTATTGCGCTGAATTATTTCGTACTGGTGGCAACGGGAGTAGTAGCGTTGAACCAACCTAAAAAGCGGGATTATCCCGCAAGAGGCGCAGTAGTTTCCGACAGCCTTGGCGAAGTTCAGTGGGGAACGCTTGCCACTCTGAATATGTCCTATGTTTATATACAGGCGTCCAGAGGAGTAAGCTACGAGGACAAAAGCTTTCATCAAAACTGGAGCAGATCCTCTGATTCGGAATTGATGACCGGGGCGGTGCATGACTTTGATTTTAAAAAGGACGGGAAGGCGCAGGCGGAGCATTTTTGTGAGCTTATAGGTGAAGACCTCAGCGGACGGCTTTATCCTGCACTTGACCTTACAATGAGCTTTTGGGAAAAGATTTTTGACGACGACCCGGTTGAGGTTTGTAGGCGGATTTCTGATTTCACCGAATTTGTTTCGGAAAAATACGGCTGTCAAGTTATTCTGGTGTGCGATAAAAGCAGTTATGAAAGATATATCGCTTCAGACTTCGCCGACGGTCTTATATGGGTAAAAAGTACCACCAAAGAGCCTGAATTTTGTTCTGAATGGCTTATATGGGAGTATTTTGACAAGGAAAAATCCGCAGGCTATGAAAATCAGAAGGAAAGCTATTCGTTGCTTGTAGCCAAAAAAAGCATGACTCCTGATGAGCTGGGGGAAGAATATACAGTAAAATAAAATCGGACAAGCGCAGTTTGATGCTGCCTGTCCGATTTTTTATTGGTATTGTCTTAAATCTATTACATCACAAGATTTATTATCGTTCCCGAAAGTATAGCTGTAACATAAAGTATTCCCATAATGGCAAGGTTTTGTTTTATATGCTTATTTGTTTTAAAAAGCACTACGAGCCCCACGCCTGCACCGGTGCAAAGACCCGCTATAGCCGACCCGAAGGATATTATGCCGTCTATGTAAAGCTGGGTTATAACTATAGAAGCGGCGCAGTTTGGAATAAATCCCACAAGAGCCGTTACAAGGGGCTGCAACGCAGAGTCCGTCATCATAAATGCTTTCAGATTATCCTCTCCTGCAAATTCAATTGCGCAGCCAAGAATTAAATTTACTGCAAATATGAATATTGTTATGTTTATCGTATGGGACAAAGCCGCCCTGAGAATGCTGTGATGCTCGCAGTCGCAGTGAGCGCAGATTTCCTTAAAAGGCTCCTCCTGTGAGGTCAGCTTGAAAAGCTTCATTACAGCGTCAACTATAATGCCTGCCGCAATAGCAATCAGGGTTTTTATCAGAATAAACTTCCAAAGGGATTTGACGCTTGTGGGGTCTGACATCATCATGGGAATGGCTTCATCGCTGGTTGAAAGAAAAACCGCCACAAGAGTTCCGGTGGAAATAAGTCTTCCCGAAAACAGATTGGCAGCGGCGACCGAAAATCCGCACTGAGGGATTGCTCCTAAAATTCCACCGCCTATCGCCCCGAAAGGACCAAGCTTTCTCAGCCCGTTCACAAGCTTATCCGATGATTTGTGCTCGATATATTCAATTAAAATATAAACGCCAAACAAAAATGGAAGTGTTTTAAGAGTGTCAATTACTGCATCAAGCAAAATATCTATTAAAATATCCGCCAACTTTAAACCTCCTGTGTAAATACTTTAATTTTGGGTGTCAATTAACTTATTATACATCATAAGTGCGAAAAGGTCAAGCTTTTGAACGTTTTTTTGTATTATTCCGTAAAAATGTTAACCGAACACAACAAAAGCGGCAGGATTTTCTCACAGCCGCTTTGTAAAACTTATTTGATTTTCCCAGCTTTTCAGCCGCAATCTCTACATTCAGAAGTGGTGTCTTGAGCTATATGCTGTTTTCTCTCACTGACCACCTTCTCATAAACTTTTTCCGCGCTTTTTGCAAACTCCGCTGCGGAATATCTCTGAGCGGTTATGGCGGCGTTTTCAGACAGCCGGCCTCTCATCTCCTCATCGCTAAGCACAGATTTTATAAGCCTTTGGAAACTGTCAAAATCGGTATACAGACCGCCGTTTATACCGTCTGTAATAACTCCCTCAAGACATTCGTCCTTTTTGCAAATTGCAGGAAGTCTGCTTGCCAGTGCTTCAATGTAGGTAAGCCCCTGGGATTCGCTTTGGGAGGCGCTTAAGAACACATCGCCCAGCTTATAGTACTTTGCAATTTTATCGGGACTGACCTCGCCTGTGAAAATCACTTTGTCCGCAATATTTTCTGCCTGGGCGATTTCCTTAAGGGCGCTGAGATAAGGACCGCCGCCCACAACTACAAAAACGGCATTCTGCATATTAAGCTCTTTGAAGAATCTGATAAGCTCGTCGATGTTTTTTTCCTTTGCCGTTCTGCCCACCGTGATAAGAACCCTGCTTTCTGCCGGTATGCCCAGCTGAGTTTTAAGAGCGGTAATTTCACTTTCCGCAATAGGTACGGAGAATTTCTCCAGTTTAAGTCCTGTGGGAATAATATTAATCGGCTGTTCAACTCCGTAATCTTTAAGCAGCTTTTCAATTTTGCGGCTGGGAGCTATAACCGCTGCGGTGTGCTGGAGAATACGCTTTGTCATCATAATAACCGCTTTTCTGCCGAGAGTGATACTGGGAGAAAAATAATGGGTATAGTTTTCATAAACTGTGTGGTAGGTGTGAACGATAGGACAACCTACCTCGGCTGCGATTCTTTTAGCCATGATAAATGATGTGAATTCCGACTGGGAATGAATTACATCCGGCTTCCAGTTTATAATTTTCTGCAGGTTGTTTTGACGTATCCGCAAAGCAGCTCTGGCTCCGTTATAAATTCTGCCAACGCCAACGGAACCTATTCTGTATACATTCTCACTTTCGCAGCATCTGAAGCTTTCGGACGGGCATAGTATTTTCACTTCGTGACCGAGCTTGCGAAGTTCCGTTTCAAGGTTTAGTATTGAAGTAACGACGCCGTTTACTATCGGTGTGTAACAATCGGTTGTAATCAAAATTTTCATTTTTACAACGCCTTTCTGCAATATATATGTAATAATATACCACGCTTTTGTATATTTTATCGGTCGGTATAATTATATGCACGGTGATTTATTCTTTACGAAAGTATACGCCTCGGTTTGATTTATCACATTAATTATATCCGATTTTAAATATTCGTATAACACCTAATCAATAATTAATTTTTTAAGGTTACTTTAATTATAAAGCCGCTCTGTAATTGAATGATAAACAAAAGATAAAATATTATTAAAATTGTTGTTAAATACTATATATAAGTCGATGAGATGTGAATTTACCGAAAAAATAATTTCTCGAATTTAAGGTTTGATAGCAATTGACAACAAGAGATGCAGATGATATAATAATATCTGCGAGTAGGCTATGCGGTAGCGTGAACGATTAAGTTCATGAGGAAAGTCCGAGCATCACAGAGCAGGATAGCTGATAACATCAGCCGAGGGTGACCTCAGAGCAAGTGCAACAGAGATATACCGCCGGAGCGTTTTGCTTCCGGTAAGGGTGGAAAGGCGAGGTAAGAGCTCACCGGAGCAATAGAGATATTGCTGCCATGTAAACCTTATCCGATGCAACACCAATGGTAACCGTTAAGTCAATGGCTGCTCGTCAGGCTTGCGGTTATAGGTGGCTGGAGCTGTCCGGCGACGGTCAGCCAAGATAGATTACCGTACACGACAAAACTCGGCTTATCGGTCTGGTCGCACAATGATAACAAACGCTTTATTCGTAAATGCGCGGATAGAGCGTTTTTTAAATCTAAACTCGCAGCTTTTCAGGCTTATTTCTCTGTAATTCTTCTTCTGTATTCAGCAGGAGAAATTCCTTCGTATTTTTTGAAAACTGTGCTGAAATAGCCGGGGTCGTGAAAACCGCAGCGGTGAGAAATTTCCGCTATAGGCAGACGGTTCTCACGAATTTGCCGTTTTGCTTCCTCAAGTCGCCTTGTGATAATATAGCTGTTGGGCCGCATATTAAGGGTTTCACGGAATATTTTGCAGAAATGCTGAGGAGTAATTTTAAGCATTTTTGCAAGAAAGGCAATTGAAAAATCCTGACTGAGGTTGTTGTTTATATACTGCAAAGCCGGCAGCAGCATGGTAAGCTGTTTGCTTTTCTTTCTGTCAACGTCTGCGCTCATCATACGATGAAACTCGATTATATAACAGTATATCAGCCCCGAACAGGTGTAATCACAATAGAGTATATCCGTTTTAACCGAGGTAATCATTCTATCAAAAATATTCTCAGCCGTAACGTTCTCTCGGGCTGCAGCCACAATCGGCTGCCGCATATTGAACTGCTCCAGCAGCTTTCCACAGCAGGGACCGTCAAAGGCAGCCCACCGTACGTCCCACTTTTCGGTATCGGGATAATATTCGTGAGGGTATCCTTTGGGAATAAAAAAATAATCTCCCTGTGAGATAATAATCGATTTATCATCGTATTTCAGCGTGCCGCTTCCGCCACCGCAGAAAAAAATCTGATGCCACATAAAGCCCTCGGGTCTTGTTATGTGACCTTGATACTCGCTGCCGCCTATGCCTGCAAGATAAAACGGCAACTCCTTAAAGTTTGTGTTATAAGGATAAACGCTTTGCTCAAGCGCCGGATTAAACGGATAGATAACCTGTTCAAGCTTCATATAATCTCCTCCGAGTTTAATTATAGTAATAGTATAATCTGTTGTCAATACTTTTGCAAAATTAAAATTAATAAATAAAAAAATTTTGTTTTTCACGTTATTATTAAAAAATACTTTTGATTTTTGAATATTTTTATGCATGAAACAATTCACAATTTATGCTTGAAAATATATCGGTAAAATGTTATTATGTATATGGGACAATTTAAGATGAATTTTTCTGTACATATTTATCTTAAATCCACAAATTAATTTCACATTTAAAATTTAAGGATTGGAGTTAAAGCAATGGGAAAATCAAAATTTCTTGCCGCTTTGTGTGCCGCTTCGCTGCTGGTAACAGCAACTGTTGCAACTACTGTTATGGCTCAGGACAATAATGCTTCCACAGCAAGCGAATACACGGCAAAGTATCAGCTTACAAACGAAAACGCAGATGAAAACACTCAAAGAACTTACGACTACATCTGCGAAATGTTCGGAAAGAACATTCTTTCCGCTCAGCAGGAATCCACTTGGATGGACGGCGGTAATGCAGATTATGAGATGGATATTATCGAGGAAGCCACAGGTAAGCTTCCTGCAATTCGTGGTCTTGACTTTATGAACGGTGACTTTGACGGCGTTGTTCAGCGTGCAAAGGAGTGGCATGAGCAGGGCGGTATTGTAACTATCATGTGGCATACCGGTGTAAATGGAAGAGGTTATACCGAATCTCTTAACGACAACCCTGACTTTGACCTGATCCTCACCGAGGGTACACCTGAGTACGAAGCAATGATTGCTACTGGGATCAGGCTGCCGAGGCTTTGACAGAGCTCCGTGACGCTGGCATTCCGGTAATTTGGAGACCGTTCCACGAGTTTGACGGACAGTGGTTCTGGTGGGGCAAAGGCGGCGCTGATAACTTTATCAAGCTGTGAGACGGGATTTGTCAAGGGGGCTTTCTGCAAAAGTTACAGTATGTTCAAAAACTGCATGATAAGTCTTAAATCTTCCTGTGGTAGTGATTATCCATATTATCATTGCTATACAATAGGCTAAATGTCGTTGCTATTTTTCCGTCTAAGGAAACATATTCACAACCTTTTTACGATCTACCCTTTTGCGTGAATATATCAATTATATCCCCAATTTTTAATAATTTCGGCGCCTTTTTTAATTAAGGAGAAATAATCTTCTGTAGCAAATATCTCATCTAAAAACAACCGATTAGTATTTTCGTCAATTTCTATTGTCCCTTCCGAGAACTTTTCTTTCATGTGCGAAGATAGATCATCGAAAGTGTGAATGTCAGCAGAACGTCCGATAACAAAAAGGCAATAATACAAAAATGTAGATTTTTTATCTGTTCCTTTGGGGTTCAATGAATTTCCTTGTGCAAAGTAGTATTCTTGCTCTTTTACAAATCTTTTCAATCCTCTAATTGTCAAAGCAGACGATTGCAAAATTTCCTCTATCTGCTTTTTTAACAATTCTATAGCTTCTTGATTCGGTTCCTCAATGCACTTCAAACTCGTTTGAAATATTTGATAGTTCATAAGATACCACATTTTATATTGCAAAGAAAAGTCCGACACGCTATACGGGATATTTATTTTCAAACCGTTAGGCAAAATTACTTCACGAAACGATGCACCGAAATCACCCATCAATTCTTCCACTGTCTTACAAAAGAACTGATTCCGTTTTGCATCAATTGTAAGCTCTTGGAATAAAACATTATTCAGACAAGCATCTGTTGGCTTATCCAAAATTTTGATATTATAAGCGCTGACTCCAAATAAACTCACAACTATATTTACAGAATCATCAATTCCTATATACGAAAGCAATGTATGACTTCCAAAAGCAAATATTTGACTAAATATAGCATAAACCTCTGCATTACTGATAAAACGAACAGGATTGGTTCCTTTTCCTGTTGTGATAAATTCAATCAAAGCATCAAACTTAGCACACTTATCTTGAATTCCATTATGCAGACAATACCATTCGAACGCAATTTTGGCCATTAATCGATACATTTCCAAACTAAAAAAAGTATCCATTTTTAGCACAATTCGTTTTTCAATTTCAACTTGGTTGATATCTACTGCAGTTACATTATCTTCATTGGCACCTTTGAATCTTCTAATATTCTCAAGGGGTCCCAATTTTATTTTTCCATCTGAGGACGAAATTATTTTATTATTGCGAAAAAGCTCGGTATCAGAGGAAAGTCTTGTAACATACTCAATATTATCAATTAAAATACTTGCATCATAGGCTGCGTAATTTTTCCCTTTGCTTGACTTTATATCCAATTCATTTGTAATTACAGCAAGATGCTTTATGATATAATCCTCAAACATATCGCTAAATTTATTGTTATGCGCTACCCGACACACATTGGGATTTATAATTTTTGCATTAGTAAGAGCATCTGGGATTATATCAGAATCAGAAAGTTCATCTGTAGTCCCGCAGTAAATACACGCTTTTTTTGATTCCATTTTCATCATCCTTCCCCCAGATATGCATTTTTGTGCTTAACGACATATTGCGGAAGCACATCAATTATTTTCCACTTCTTTGCATTCCAAGTTGAAATCTTCGGCTTTAATAGTTGATAGATCAGCACTATTTGGATTATCTACTTTTACCACTCGTCTTGCGTGATTCATAACCAAATCGTCATACAGATTTCTTGCTAACCTACCGTTTGCAAAGTTCTCGTCCTTCGATGCAATTTGTTGTTCAAAATACAAGTGGATTTTTTCTTTAGCCTCATCGTCCAGAACATAATCGTTGCTTTGGCACATGGAAAGCAATATATTGTCCATCTCTACAGAATTATAATCATCGAATTCTATGAATGTATTAAAACGAGATTTCAATCCAGGATTGGACTCAAAAAATTTATTCATAGGCTCGGTGTATCCGGCAACAATCACAACCAGATCATCTCTGTAGTCTTCTAACGCCTTCGTTAATTCTGTTAAACACTCTCTACCATAAGAATCGGAATGGTCATTTTCTGTAATGCTATAAGCTTCATCAATAAACAGAACACCGCCTTTAGCTTGTTCAATTACTTTTTTGACCTTAAGTGCTGTTTGTCCTTGATATCCTGCAATGAGGTCAGTTCTTGAAACTTCAACAAAATGTCCTTTTGAAAGCAACCCAATTCTCTTATAAATTCTACCTACGATTCTTGCAACTGTTGTTTTTCCTGTTCCAGGATTACCCGTGAATGCAAGATGCAAGGTATTCTTAGTTGAGTGGAGATTTTTCTCTCTACGCAACTTTTGAACCTTTTGATACACTATCAAATCTTGCACTTTATTCTTTACTTTTTCCAAACCAATAAGGGCATCCAATTCGTCTAACAACTCTTGGAGCGTTCTCTTATCTTCGTCCGCATCCGTGGTAGGTTTGCATATACCCTGAATTGTGGAATAACCATAAAATTCAATCAAACTGGAGTTAACAAGCTGTGCTACCCGTTTAACCTCAATTTTGTATTTCGGATTGTCCACAGATTCAGATATTCTTTTAAGCAATGCAACGGTGGCCGACTTGCTGTGTTCATCCACAATTGCTGTTGCCAACTTTGTAATTTCACCACAAGCATCTGTAACAGCATCCAATTTAGAAGCGTTGTTAAGTAATGCTTGACCATACTTATCCATCATATCACCTTCACACCAGAAGCAAAATCAACTCAATTATTGCCAAGCCTGCAGCTCCTCCGGCAATCCAGTACGTATATTTAACTTTCTTTGTTAACGTCTCAATAGCTGCATTGGTTGCCTGTACCATTACCGCAATATTCTCATTTACTTCTTCCTTATTTTTCTGAATAGCGTCAGCAAGTTCCTCGTCTCTTTTTTCACATTCTATGAGTTTAGATGTATGTTCTTCGACATTATTCCACATATCATCGACATCATCCAAATGAGAGATTCCGCTCAATTTATCGGTGTTAGTCCTACATTCCTGTTCCACTCGATTTATACGGGTTTGATGTTCTTCAGTCTGTTTCCAAATTTCATCAACTTCCATCAAGTGATTAAGGGCAGATACCTCTTCTTTAAAAGCCTCCAATTTAGCAATTAGGTTTCTGCTATCTACCGCATATTCTTCTGTAGCAACCATTTTTTTAGACAAGGCAGTAATAGACTCGGTGTGGTTCTCACTCGTTGCCGCAAGATTATTTAGTTCACTTTGCTGCGTTTGGATATTTGTATTGATTTTTTCGATATTCTTCTTGCAAATATCTAAGTCATCCCACATATTATCAATATCTTGCAGGTGAGTATATCCACTCAAAATAGCAACAAAGGAGTCTATTTCTTCTAAATGCTTTTGCATCTGCAGAACATCCGCCTCGATATTTTGCAAAATATTTTCGACAGTTACCAAGTTCTCCTTTGACATGTTTATATCGTCCCACATAGAATCCACATCATCAAGGTGAGAGACTTTTTTTAATTGTTCTGTAAATAAAGCAATTCCCTTTATTACAGGAATCTGGCTATCCAGCAAATTCGCAGTAGATTCAAGTTTTTCAGACAAATCAGAGAAAAACTCTTTAAACGACTTTGCTTCATTACGAAGAGTGAGAATATCTCTATTTACCTGATCTGACAAAGTCTTATTCTTGTTGTTAGCCGTTGCAATATCTTCTGTTGCCTTCTTGGAAAACTTTGTAATGCTATCTGACACTGTTCTGATTTCGTTTTGTATACTCTTACAATCATTCCAAATTTTATCGATATCAGTTAGGTGCTTATAGCCTTCCAGTTTTTCCTTGAAAACTTTTAATGCGGCAACAATTTTTGAGATATTTGCTACGTTCTTTTCTATTTCCGCTTGATGTGCATCCAATTTGCTTTGCTGATTTGCAAGTTTTTCATTATGCTGTTTCAATGTTCTTTGCTGCACTCTGACATCATTACTGGTTTTTTCTATAGCTTTAACATTGGCAACAATGCTTGTGATGTAATCCTTATCAAGCACATCAAGTGCGTTATAAACTTCTCGGAACTCCTTAATTACCTTATTGTTTGTTGTATTAACAGCAATAAAATGCTCCTGGATAGTTTCAAGTCTTCTGTTCAACTCATATCCGGTTACCTTATGGTCACCAAGACCCAAAAATCCACCATCTGTTCGAACTTTATCGATTTCGAGTTCAGCCTCTGTCTTCTCGGAAAACTCCTTCAAACGATTTTTTGCCAAATCAAAGCTATGTCTTTTAATAGCTATCTCATCCATAATCTACACTCCTACTTTAACAGGTCATCCAATTCATCAGAAATCGAATCAATCTCCTTCATAACTGAAACAGATTCGTTATCGATAATAACCTTTTTATTTTCGTCCTTTGCGTTCGTATCATTTTCGCTTGAAAAGTCTTCTACAAAATCTTCCATAATGTTACTGTATGCATCTTTCATGATAGAACCGGCTTCAGAATGTCTTTCATAAACAGCCTGCACACTTTCATTCTTCGTTTGATACATTTCCTCAACAACATTGCTGTTCTGAGATTTTTCTTCCTCTTGAGTGTTAGTTTCAAAATCAGCCTTTTTATCTACCGTTTGGAATGTAGCAGTATTTGTTTTACCGTTTTTATATAACCAGTAAACAACACATGCCGCTAATCCGACTACTGAAGCATAAATGAACCACTTTTTCATTTTCGTTTTCCTCCTTACTTCAACCCGTCAAGTATATCATCTAAGTCATTGCTTGATTTATTGCTTTCATTGATAATGCTTACATCTTCTTCATCTATTATTGGTGAATATTCATTTTCAGAAAAATCTTCAACAAAATCCTCCATGATGTTTCCATATGCATCCTTCATAATAGAGGCCGCTTCTTGATGTCTTCCCGAAATATTAGACTGGGCATTTTCTTTATCTCTATCGAGCAAAACTTCGTTTACAATTTGGAGTTGATGCTGTTTTGCAATAATCTGATTTCCTTTTTCTATTGCAGCCGCTTGTGCATCTGATTTTTGCTTTTTAGCAATAAACTTATCAATGAGGTTGATGATAATAGCACCCACAAGTCCGCTCACCAAACTCGCCAAAAACATACCTATTACGTTTGCCAAAGTACCTAACAATGGTAATTCTATCTGCATTCCAGGGACTGATAGCAGAAGTTTCTCAAATAATTCTCCAAGGAAAATTGCACCACCAGCAACTAAACCTGCGGTGATTATTTTACCAACTTGGGCTACCTTAATACTGAAAGGCTTGTTCTTGTTTTCCTTATCGTTTAGATATCTTACAGCTTCCATTACAGATGAAACGCCCTGTTTAATAAGACTTGCCAATTTTTTGAATGTACTTACTATAGGGCCAAAAATTTCAGTCACAATGGTGCCAACTACACTGGATGCCCCGGTTTGCAAAACGTTGGTTATCTTCTCGAAAAATGACTTAATTGCTTTTTTCATCTCTTCTAAGAAGCTCTTAAATGATTTAGCCTGACTTTTTAAGAATCTTACAAAACCATTCATCACTTCCTTCAGTAACGAAAACAAAGCAGTTACCGCCATTTGCTTCAAAGCATCTTTGCCTGCTTTCTTTGCTGTTTCTTTAGCTACACCTTTCGCAATATCCTTATTTATAGCCTTTCGTGCTTCTTTATCGGCTTTTTTCATCAGTTCATCATCTGCGTCAAGCTTGTCCTGTAAACGCTTGTTGTTCTTTTCCTTTGCCTTTTGCTTTTCCACATCAGACATATTGGATTCATCAATTTTTTTATTGGCTCGTTCGTTTTGTTCTCTAAGGTCCTTTTCCCTTTGTTCTCTACCGCTAATATACTCATCAACGCTCTTTGCACCCTTACTTTTATTTAAGGATTCATTTGTGGGTTTGAGGTTTTCATCTTTATTAGCAAGGTCTTCTGTATTTATCGCTGCTTGTTTTCTACGTGCATTTTCATACAACTCTTTTCTGGCAACCACATGGTCTAAATTTGCATTCTCATTTTGGTTGATATTTTTTCCAGTGTATTCATCTTTTAAATTGCCAGATTGTTGTTGTTCTTTCATTGCCTTATTGGCTTCTTTATATTTGGGGTCTTGCATAACCTTTTTAGCCACATCTTCGTAGGTTTCATCTTGATGCTCTCTATCATATTTTTGATTTAAGGTTTCATTGGTCATATCCAACCCGATTTGATTACCAAACTGTTTCCAGACTTCATCAAGTATTACTTTTCCCAATGCATCTGGATTCCCGATTTTTTCTTTTTCTTCCTTCAAAAATTCCAAATTTGAGAATTCCTCTTCTAATTGGCTCTGAAGTTTCTCTTCTAATTCATCGAAATCAAACGATTCGGTAAAATCCTCGTTCAAAATATCCTCATCATTAAGGATAGCATTTTCCTTTGCCATGTTTTCTCTTCCTTTCAGTGCATAATAGGGGATGCTATTATTGTAGCAAAGCATACGGACACATTGTGTCCTTCTGAAAAATTTATTGACCTACTCAAACCTCTCTTTTTACATAGATCAGTTCAATATCGTATCCAAGTGCCTCGATCATCTGCACAAAGGTCTTGTTCACAACGCCATCTTGCTTTTTGATGATTCGATTTACATACTGACCCGTAGTTCCGATTGTTTCCGCAAGCTGTGCCTGCGTGAGCCCGTGCTCTATACATTTTACTTTTACATCTACTTCTATATTGTTCTTAATCATATATTCGCCGCTCCTATTCGCAACTCTTGTTAGCTCTAACACAAATAAGATAATTTATTATACCACCAAATTCGACAAAATACAATCCTTTCGCATGAAATGTTACAGAAAAGCAATAGGAAAACGCCGTACATACCATATCTCTTGTATCTTTATGAATAAAGCGAAAAAGCGGGAGTGCATCGTTCAAAATGCACTCCCGCTGAAATTTTATCGTTCCCAACTGTCTCGGTTTTTCTTCTTGTCCTGCTTCTGCGATGCCTGCTGTTGCTGCTTCTGACGAAGACGTTCACGGACGGAGCGTGTTTCCGCATCCTCATGGAGCAGATTTGCCACATCACGCTTGCTGTCGTGCATCATCATAGAATCGTATTTCTCACCGTAGGCAGCTTTTACCCTGTCAACGGCAGAGCGTTCCTTTTCCTCACGCACGGTAAGCCGTGCGTCCATCAGCTCGGCGGCATCCATACCGGCAGCCTGCTCTTTCAGCTCGGCATACTGCTTCAAGGCTTCATCAAGCTCGGCAGAGTATTTTGCCTCCTGCTCGGACAGCTTCTGCAGCGCACCCTCCAATGCGGCAATTTCTTTCTTCACGGCAGAAATACTCGCATCGTCGGCGCAATCCAAAGAACGAAGTACCATTTCTTTTTCTGTTTTCAGTTCCTCCAATTCCTCAGTCAGCTCGGTAATGCGGCGGGTGAGGTCATGCAGCTTGGGTATCTGATAGAACGGCGTTTCCTTTTTCTCTGCAAGCAGATTCTTTC